>NC_015422.1:4665000-4995263 GCF_000204645.1 Alicycliphilus denitrificans K601
CACCAGTTCCTGGGGAAAGGCCGTCAGCAGCCCCGTGACCACCGCGCCAAAGATGCCCACGGCGATGTACAGCAGTCCGCAGGAAGCCGCGGCCGTGTAGCGCCGCGCGCGGTCGGGGTGCGCCTCGGGCCCCATGCAGATGGCGGCGGTGATGGCGCTGAAGTTGAGGGCGAAGGCGCCGAACGGGGCCAGCGCCAGCGTGGCCAGGCCCGTCATGGTGATGAGGCGCGAGACCGGCAGCTGGTAACCGGTGGCGCGCATCACGGCCACGCCCGGCAGGTTCTGCGAGGCCATGGTCACGATGAACAGCGGCAGGGCCAGGCTCATCAGCGCCTGCAGGCTGAACTGCGGCGCGGTGAATACCGGCATGGCCGGCGCCAGGTGCACGGCGGACCAGCGCATCTGCCCGCCGGCCGCCGCCCAGACGATGCCCGCGGTCAGCGTGAGCACCACGGCATAGCGCGGCAGCAGGCGGCGCGCCAGCAGGTAGGCGAGCAGCATCGCCAGCACCAGCGGCAGCGCCGTCTGCAGGGCCGCGAAGGCCTGCATGCCGAAGCGCGCCAGCACGCCCGCCAGCAGCGCCGAGGCGATTTCCATGGGAATGCGGCTCATCACCCGCTCGAACCACCCGGTGACGCCGGCCAGCGTGATCAGCAGCGCGCAGACCATGAAGGCGCCGACGGCCTCGCCCATGGAAAAGCCCCCCGCCAGCCCCGCTGTGGCCAGCACGGCCGCGCCCGGCGTGGACCAGGCGACCATGACCGGCTGGCGCAGGATAAGCGAGGGCACGAGCGAGCACAGACCCATGCCCAGCCCCAGCGCCCACATCCAGGACGTGATCTGCTCGGGCGTGGCGCCGAACGCCTGCGCCGCCTGGAACACGATGGCCACGGAGCTGGTGAAACCCACCAGCACGGCCACGAAGCCTGCCGTGAAGGCGGACAGGCTCAGGTCTTTGAAAAACTGCATAGCGGCGGATTGTGGCACCGCCCTCCGGCTCGCGGAGCGCATGAAACTATCAAAATAATAGCTTCCGCCGCTTTCCACACAAGGGTTGGAGGCTAAAACAATGGAATATGGAATGCACCGTGCCGACGGCTGCTCAGATTTCGATCTTGCCGCCCAGCTCGACCACCGCGTTGCTGGGCAGGTTGAGGAATTCAGCCGCCGCGCCCGCGTTGTGGTGCATCTGGGCGAACAGCTTTTCGCGCCAGGCCGCCATGCCCCGGCCAAGGGTGGGCATGACGATCTCGCGCGAGAGGAAGTAGCTCGTGCCCATGGGGTCGAGCTTGATGCCGCGGCCGGTGATGTTGGAGAGCGCGCGCGGCAGGTTCACGTCGTTCTTGAAGCCGTAGTGCACCATCACCTGCCAGCAATCGTGGCCCAGTGACTCCACTTCGAGCCGCTTGTCCATGCCTATCCACGGGGTTTCGTGGTTGCATACAGTGACGAACAGGTTCTGCTCGTGCAGCACCTTGTTGTGCTTGAGGTTGTGCAGCAGGGCGTTGGGCACGATGCCCGGCTCGCTGGTCAGGAACACCGCCGTGCCGTCCACGCGCGCTGGCGGCGCGACGAACAGCGACTCCAGAAACTCCGCCAGCCCCAGCGCCGTGTCCTGCAGGGCCTTGTTGAGCAGTTCGCGCCCGCGCTTCCAGGTCATCATCAGCGTGTACACCAGGCCGCCGAGCAGCAGCGGGAACCAGCCGCCCTCGACCAGCTTGAGCAGGTTGGAGCCGAAGAACAGGATGTCCACGGTGAAGAAGAAGCCTGTGGCCGCGACGCACAGCGCCAGCGGGTAGCCCCAGCCGTAGCGCACGACGAAGAAGGTGAGCACGGTGGTGATGGTCATGTCCAGCGTCACCGCAATGCCATAGGCCGCCGCCAGGTTGCTCGACGAGCGGAACAGCACCACGGCCAGCACGATCATGGCGAACAAGGCCCAGTTGACGAAAGGCATGTAGATCTGGCCCGTGTCCCAGGTGCTCGTGTGCTGTATCTGCAGCCGCGGCAGGTAGCCCAGCTGGATCACCTGCTTGGTCACGCTGAAGGCCCCCGAGATCAACGCCTGCGAGGCGATCACGGCCGCCACGGTGGCCAGGCCGACCAGCGGCAGCGTGATCCAGTCCGGCGCCAGGTGGAAGAACGGGTTGGCCACGGCCTCAGGTTCGGCCAGCAGCAGCGCGCCCTGGCCGAAATAGTTCAGCGTGAGCGCGGGCATGACGATGGAGAACCAGGCCAGCCGGATGGGCTGGCGCCCGAAGTGGCCCATGTCGGCGTACAGCGCCTCGCCGCCGGTCACGCACAGCACCACCGCCCCCAGGATGATGAAGGTGGTGCCAGGCTGGTGCGCAATGAAGCGCAGCGCGTGGTGCGGGCTCAAGGCGAACAAGATCTCCGGGTGGCCCGCGATGTGGTAGACGCCCAGCGCCCCGATGGAGAGGAACCAGAGCACCATGACCGGCCCGAAGAACCGGCCTATGCCCGCCGTGCCGCGCTTTTGCAGCAGGAACAGTCCCAACAGGATCAGCAGCGTGAGCGGTATCACCGCCCTGCGGAACGTGGGCGAGACCACGTCCAGGCCCTCCACCGCCGACAGCACTGTGATGGCCGGCGTGATGACGCCGTCGCCATAGAACAGGCAGGTGCCGAAGATGCCTATCGCCAGCATCCACTTGCGCAGGGCGGGCGCCTTGTCCTTGACCGACTGCGAGGCCAGCGCCAGCATGGCGACCAGCCCCCCTTCGCCGTTGTTGTCGGCGCGCAACACCAAGACCACGTACTTCAGCGAGACGATGATGGTGAGCGTCCAGAACACGATGGACAGCACGCCGTACACGTTGGCGTGCGTGAACGGCACGTGGCCCGAGCCGAACACTTCCTTGAGCGTGTACAGCACACTGGTGCCGATGTCGCCATACACGACGCCGATGGCGCCCAGGGTCCTAAAGGCCAACGACGATTTGGTGTTTTGCACGGTGCGATTCCCCTGGTCTTAAGAACCAGAAGTTCCTGGGTTCTTTTGCGTGGCCGCCATTGTGCGCCGCCCTCGCAGGCGGCGCATGCGGGCGTTCAGTCGTAGATCTCGGCCTCGGGGTCCGTGGCTTCCAGCTCGTAGCTGGCGGCCAGCATGGCCAGGCGCGCGATCACGCCGTACATGTAGAAGCGGTTGGGCGCGCTCGCGCCCGGGCGGGCGCCGGGCTGGGGCAGTTGGGTGCTGTGCTGGAAGGCCAGCGGCACGAAGCTCGCGCCGGGAGCGTTCAGGTTCTCGTCCACGCCGCGCTCGGCATGCATGCGGTAGAAGCCCCCGACCACGTAGCGGTCCATCATGTAGACCACGGGCTCGGCCACGGCCTCGTGCACGCGCTCCTGGGTCAGCACGCCCTCCTGCACGATCACGTCGTGCACCTCCTGACCGTCCTTGATCACGGCCATCTTGTTGCGCGTCTTGCGGTTCAGGCCTTCGAGCTCCTTGGCGTCGTGCACGGTCATGATGCCCATGCCGTAGGTGCCGTTGTCGGCCTTGACGACGGCAAAGGGCTTTTCCTTGATGCCGTATTCCTTGTACTTGCGCCGCACCTTGGCGAGCAGCGCGTCGACCACGCTGGCCAGCCCCTCCATGCCCGTTCCCTGGTTGAAGTCCACGCCCTCTACGTTGCCGAACAGCGGGTTGATGAGCCAGGGATCTATGCCCAGCATCTTGCCGAAGCGCTTGGCCACCTCTTCGTAGCTCTTGAAATGGTGGCTCTTCCTGCGCACGCTCCAGCCTGCGTGCAGCGGCGGCAGCAGGTACTGCTCGTACAGCTCCTCCAGGATACCCGGCGCACCGGCCGACAGGTCGTTGTTGAGCAAGATGGTACAGGGATCGAAGTTCTTCAGTCCCAGGCGGCGCTTGGTGCGGATCACCGGCTCCAGCGTCACCGTCTCGCCGTGGGGCAGCGTGATGGTGGTGGTCTTCTTGATGTCCGGGCTGATCGAGCCCACGCGCACGTTGAGCCCAGCCATGTTGAAGATGCGCACCAGCTGCGCCACGTTGGCCAGGTAGAAGGTGTTGCGCGAATGGTTCTCGGGGATGATGAGCAGGTTGCGCGCCTCGGGGCAGATCTTCTCGATGGCCGCCATGGCCGCCTGCACCGCCAGCGGCAGCATCTCGTCGGTCAGGTTGTTCCAGCCGCCGGGAAACAGGTTGGTGTCCACGGGCGCCAGCTTGAAGCCGGCATTGCGGATGTCCACCGAGCTGTAGAACGGCGGCGTGTGCTCCATCCACTCCAGGCGGAACCAGCGCTCGATGGCCGGCATGGAGTCCAGGATGCGCTGCTCCAGCTCGTTGATCGGGCCTGTGAGTGCGGTGACGAGGTGCGGAACCATATAACCCCAGGTATTGCAGTCAAGCGCCGCATTGTAGGGACGCGGCACGCCGCCTCCCGTACGTAGTTCACCGACGCCAGAACGCGGGCGACAGCAGCGCCATGAAGCTCAGTATCTCCAGCCGCCCCAGCAGCATGCCCAGGGTGCAGATCCAGATCTGGAAGTCGGTCAGCCCCGCGTAGTTGGAGCTCGGGCCTATCGTGCCCAGCCCCGGCCCCGTGCAGTGCACGCTGGCGAGCACGGCGGAGAATGCCGTCAGCGGGTCGAGGTCGGTCAGCAGCAGCACCATGCTCAGCACGATCACCGTGGCGCCGTAGACCAGCATGAAGGCCAGCACCGAGAAGATCATGCGGTTGTCCACCACGCGCCCGCCCAACAGCACCGGCTGCACGGCGCGCGGGTGCACCAGGCGCGTGAGCTCGCGGCGCGCCTGCTGCACCAGGATCAGCATGCGCACCATCTTGATGCCGCCGCCCGTCGATCCGGCGCTCGTGGCCACGCCCGACAGGAGCAGCATGAACACCGGCGCGAACACCGGCCAGGCCAGGTAGTCCTGCGTGGCGTAGCCCGTGGTCGTGGCCACGGACACCACGTGGAACATGCCGTGGCGCAGCGCCTGCAGCGGCTCGTACACGCCGTTGGCCCACAGCAGCAGTGCCACCAGCAAGCCCCCGCCGATCAGCACCGCCATGGTGGCGCGCACCTCGGGGTCGCGCCAGAAGCCCCGCCAGTGGCCCTTGCGCAGCGCCACGAAGTACAGCGTGAAGTTGCAGCTGGCCACCAGCATGAAGAACACCGCCATCGCCTCCAGCACGGGCGATTCGAAGAAGGCGAAGCTCGCGTCGTGCGAGGACAGGCCTCCCAAGCTCACGGTGGTGAACATGTGCATGACGGCGTCCATGGGCGTCATGCCCCCGACCCAGAAGCACAGCGCGCACACGACGGACAGCGCCGCGTACACGCCCCACAACCCCTTGGCCGTCTCCGTCATGCGCGGCGTGAGCTTGGTGTCCTTGATGGGGCCCGCGGCCTCGGCCTTGAAGAGCTGGCTGCCGCCCACGCCCAGCAGCGGCAGCACGGCCACGGCCAGGATCAGGATGCCCATGCCGCCCATCCACTGCAGGAAGGTGCGCCAGAAGTTGACCGACAGTGGCAGCGCATCCAGCCCCGAGAGCACCGTGGAGCCCGTGGTCGTCAGGCCCGAGACGGCCTCGAAGTACGCGTGCGTGAACGTGATCGGCTGCCCCAGCTGCGCCATGGCCAGCCACAGTGGCAGGCTGGCGCACAGCGGCAGCAGCACCCACACCAGCGTCACCAGGATCACGCCGTGGCGCGGCTGCAGCTCCTGACGGTGGCCGCGCAGGAGCCACCACAGCACGAGCCCCGCCCCCAGGGTCGCCAGGACGGAGGCCGGGTAGACGCGCCACACCGCCTCCTGCAGCCACCACGACAGCAGGCCCGGCAGCACCATGCCCAGGGAGAACATGCACATGAGCATGCCCAGCACGCGCAGGACGGGGAACAGGTCGCGCATTTCAGCAGAAGATGGCGTTCACGCGGAACAGTTTTTCCACCTCGCGCACCAGGCGCTTGTTCGGCAGAAAGAACACCACATGGTCGTTGCTCTCGATCACCGTGTGGCTGCGCGGGATGATGACCTCGGGCGTGCGCGGCTGCACAGGCACGATGGCGCCCTCGGGCGGCGGCGGCGCGTCCGGGTCGGGCAGGCCGCGTACGATCAGGCCCATGTGCACAGCCGGCGGCAGCGACAGATCCTCCACGCGCCGGCCCACCACGCGCGAACTCTTGCGGTCGCCGCGCGCCACGATCTCCAGCGCCTCGGCCACGCCGCGGCGCAGGCTGTGCACTGCCTGCACGTCGCCCTGGCGCGTGTAGGCCAGCAGTTCGCCCAGCATGGCCTGCGCGGGCGTCAGGGCGATGTCGATCTGCGTGCCGTGCATCAGCTCGGCATAGGCCTGGCGGTCGATGAGCGCCAGCACGCGGCGCGCGCCCATGCGCTTAGCCAGCAGGCAAGACATGATGTTGTTCTCGTCGTCGTTGGACAGCGCCAGGAAGAAGTCCACCTCCTCGATGCCCTCCTCGCCCAGCAGCTCCTCGTCCGACGACTCGCCCTGCAGCACCAGCACTTCCTCGGGCAGGTTCGACGCCAGCGCCACGCAGCGCTGCGCGTCGTGCTCGATGATCTTGATGTTGAAGCGCCCCTGCTCGGCCGCGAGGGCGCGCGCCAGGCGCTCGCTGACCACGCCGCCGCCGGCCATCATGATGCGGCGCACCACGCGCGGCGGCTGGCCCGGGCGCATGCGCAGCGCCGCCAGCACCTGGGGCACGCGCTCGCGGCCGGCCAGCGCGAACACCTCGTCGCCCGGCTCGATGCGCGTGGCGCCGTCGCAGGGCACGAAGCGGTCGGGCTCGTCGGGAAAGCGCCGGTAGATGGCGACGATGCGCACCGCCACGTCCGGCATCTGCTCGCGCAGCAGCTTGATCTCCAGGCCCACGGCCGGCGCGCCGGCGCGCGCGCGCGCCGACACCAGGCAGGCGCGCCCGTCGGCGAACTCGCGCACCTGCAACGCGCCGGGGTATTCCATGAGCTTGCCGATGTAGCGCACCAGCGAGTTCTCGGGGCACAGGATGTGGTCCACCGCGAAGCCCTCGCGCGAGAGCAGCGCGCTGCCGTCCTCGAAACCGTTGGTGCGCACGCGCGCGATGCAGCTCGGCACGTTGAACTGCATCTGCGCCACCTTGGCGCAGACCAGGTTGGTCTCGTCCTGCGCCGCGCAGGCGATGAGCAGGTCGGTGTCGCGCGCGCCGGCCTCGGCCAGCACGGCCGGGTCTATGCCGTTGCCTACCACGCCGCGCAGATCCAGGCGCGCCTCCAGGTCGCGCAGGCGCTGGGCATCGGTGTCGATGACGGTGATGTCGTTGCTCTCTGACACCAGGCTGGCCGCCGCGCTCTGGCCCACGCGGCCCGCGCCCAGGATGATGATTTTCATATGAAATTGGCCTCTAGACCAATGTGGATACGCTCTATCAGCTATTAAGTCAGGAGCTAATCAGCCCCGCACCTCGCCCTCGCCCAGCACCACCCACTTGAGCGACGTCAGGCCCTCGATGCCCACGGGCCCGCGCGCGTGGAACTTGTCCGTGCTGATGCCGATCTCGGCGCCCAGGCCGTACTCGAAGCCGTCGGCGAAGCGCGTGCTGGCGTTGACCATCACGCTGGCCGAATCCACCTCGCGCAGAAAGCGCTGCGCGTGCATGTGGTCGCGCGTGAGGATGGCGTCCGTGTGGTGGCTGCCGTAGCGGTTGATGTGCGCGATGGCTTCATCCAGCCCCGCCACCACCTTCACGCTGATGATGGGCGCCAGGTACTCCTCGCTCCAATCCTGCTCGGTGGCCTCGGCCAGGTCGGCGCCCGGCACGGCGCGCAGGATGGCCAGCGCCTCGGCGTCGCCGCGCATCTGCACGCCCTTGGCGGCGTAGACGGCGCCGATCCGCGGCAGGAACCCGGCCGCCACGCCGCGCGCCACCAGCAGGCCCTCGCTCGCGTTGCAGGGGCTGTACTTGTTCGTCTTGGCGTTGTCGGCCACGTTCACGGCCATGTCCACGTCGCAGGGGTCGTCCACGTAGGTGTGGCAGTTGCCGTCCAGGTGCTTGATGACGGGCACCTTGGCCTCGGCACTGATGCGCTCGATCAGCCCCTTGCCGCCGCGCGGGATGATCACGTCCACGTACTCGGGCATGGCAATCAGCTGGCCCACCGCCGCGCGGTCGGTGGTCTGCACCAGCTGCACGCCGTGCTCGGGCAGGCCGGCCTCGGCCAGCGCCCGAGCCACCAGCCGTGCCAGCGCCTGGTTGGAGTCGATGGCCTCGGAACCGCCGCGCAGGATGCAGGCGTTGCCGCTCTTGATGCTCAGGGACGCCGCCTCGATGGTCACGTTGGGCCGGCTCTCGTAGATCATGCCGAAGACGCCGATGGGCACGCGCATCCGGCCCACGCGGATGCCGCTGGGCTGCTGCTTCATCCCGATGATCTCGCCGATGATGTCCGGCATGGCCGCCAGCTGCTCGCAGCCCTGGGCGCAGGTCTCGATCACCTTGGGCGTGAGCTTCAGGCGGTCCACCATGGGCTCCGCCAGGCCCGCGGCGCGCGCGCGCTCCAGGTCGCGCGCGTTGTCCAGCTGCAGCGCGCCGACGTTCTCGCGCAGCAGCCGGGCGAGCGCCAGCAACGCTTTGTTTTTAATAGCTGCTGGCGCACGCGCCATAAGCGCTGAAGCGGCTTTTGCTTGTAAACCCAACGTCTGGGTGTATTCGGCGATGTTCAGGGCGTTCATGCGCGAATTGTGGCGCAGTTCGGCACTGCCGGCGCCATGGCCTGGGCCGCCCATTGCGGGAGCGCCGCGCGTCAGCCCACGCGCTGCAGTTTCACGCACGCGCCTTGCGCGGCGGCCACATGCTCCGTGCTGATGTACCGCAGCGTGCCGCGGCCGTCCAGGACGCGCGCCTGCAGCGCGAGCTCGGACGTGGGCCGGCCCAGCAGGCCCGCCGGGTCGGCCCAGTCCAGGCGAAACGCACTGGCGTCGCCATGCACCGGCGCGCGCACCGGGGCGGCATATTGCGCGACCAGCGGCGCCGCGGCGTCCTGGCGCCCGACGTCGCGCAGCTCGACCGTGAGCACCAGCTCAGCGCCGCTCGGCGGTGCGTCGCTGGGCCATAGCACCTGACCTTCGAGATGGGGCATCGTCTTGGCGTGACCTGATAGGTTGGGATGATGAAGGGCCGTGGCGCCTTCGCTGGCGCTGCCCGGCAGCGAGCCTGCGCAGCGCGTCCGCATGCGCCTGCGTGATCGGCAGGCCTGTGCGCGACTCCACGAACAGCCATTGGCCGGCGGGATTCACCTCCAGGAAATAATAGTCGCCGCGGGCGTCCTGCTTCAAGTCGATCGCGCCATAGACCAGCCCGAGCCGCCGCATCAAGGCCAGCAGGCGGGCGGCCAATGCCGCGGGCAATTCGACGGCACGGATCTTCGCCTGGCCGATCACCATGCGCATGTCGGTCGGGTAGTCGCTGTCGCGGGCGTCGATCTCGGCGGCAAAGATGGCCTCGCCGATCACGGTGACGCGCAGGTCCACGCCCTGGATGCAGCGCTGGAAGATCACCGGCGCCAGCCGCACCAGTTCCAGGCGCGCAAGGTCCTCGGCCTCGACCAGGCGGGTCTCGCGCCAGTCCGCGATGCTGGCGAGAAAGGGCTTGAACACCACGCCGGCGCCGCGGTGCGCGTCGCAGAAGGCGCGCGCGGCATCGGCGGACGTCGTCACGCAGGTCGGCGGCAGCGTCAGGCCGACGGCCGCGGCCTGCGTCCACTGCAGCGGCTTGCGGTGCGCGGCATCGTCGGCCCCGCGGGGATTGATCCACGGCGCGTCGATCGAATCGAGCATGCCCAGCACGGCCTGCTCCGTCTCGCTGTGGGCGAACTGGCGCCGGTCGGCGGGCCCCACCGCGGGGTCTATCTCGAAGGGGCGCACACGCCGCCACCACACGGCATCGGCCGTCGCCAGGTCGATGGGCTCCTCGCCCAGCAGTTGCAGCGACGGCGCGCCATGGCCGGGCCAGCCGAAGGCCAGCGGCCGCCGGCCGGGGAACTCCGACAGGTCCAGCCGGTGGACCGGCTCCCCGGCGGCGGCCAGGCGCGCGCACACGGCGTCGGTGTGCTCCTCGCCCGGGTAGGAGACGACGACGATCATGCCGTCCCCTCGCCGCCCCCCATCGCGCGCCAGGCCTGCAGGGCCTGCTCCAGCTCCAGCGCCAGCGCATCGGCGGCGGCCTGGGCCTCCTGGTGGGCGGCGGCGAGCTGCTCCAGCTGCTCGGCCGCCTGCTGCATCGCATCGCCGGGGTTGTCCATCTGCGGCTGGCGGCTCGCCCCGGCCAGCACGAAGGGCGTGGCAATCCCGCCGGCGGCCGGGTTGATCAGCGGGCCGGGGCCAGGGCCGATCGGGTCCCGGCCGACCTCCTTGACCGTTTCCCTGATCGGGTCCTTGCCGATCTCCTTGGCCGTGTCGCTGATCGGGTCCTTGCGCACCTCCTTGATCGTGTCACGGATGGGATCCTTGGCAATCTCCTTGACCGTGTCGCTGATCGGATCCTTGCGCACTTCCTTGACCGTATCGCGGATCGGATCCTTGGCGATCTCCTTGATCGTCGGCCGCACATTGGGATACATGGCCAGGACGCCCGCGATGTCGCCGGCGGACAGGCCCGTGCGCTGCCCCATGGTGACGCCCGGCGGCAGCGGCACCCGCGGCACCAGCGTGGGCTGCCCGTTGGTCGAGAAGGCCGTCGCCGGGTAATGCATGATCGACCCGAAGTCGTACGCGCCCAGGTCGTCGCCGTCCTGGATGTGCTGGTTGAAGTTGTGCTGCATCGCCGGATCGATGTTCGCCCAGTTGACCTGCACGAACTGGTCGCGGTCCTCCCGGCTCTGCTCGTGCCACAGGCCAACGGCGTGCCCGATCTCATGGATCGCGTTGCCCAGCGTGCAGCCCGTGCCCAGGGTGATCGACTGCGCACCGCCGCGGCGCCCGACATTCGACGAGCACCCGCTGCCGGGCACGAACCGCACGTAGTCCGGGTACTGCGCGGCATTGGCCGGCGTGCGGGCGACGAAACGGATGACGGTGTTCGCCTCCCAGTGCGCGATGGCGTCCGTGACCCGCGCCTGGTTCGGAAGGGCGGCGTCGATCTCGTACGGAACGCGGCCATTGGCCCAGCGGAACTGCACGCCATCGGGGCTGGTGATGCCGACCGAGAACAGCACCGGGTTGCCCGACTCGTCCGCCTGCATGTCGGCGACGCTCCCCAGCACGATGTCCCCTTCGAAGATCGCCTGGCCATCGACATCGGCATAGTGCAGCCACTTGCCCGTCGTGTTGTTGAGGCCCCGCAGCCCCACGAAGGCCGTGCCCGCCAGCGGGCCCGAACGGCATTCGCATTGATCGCCGCCACCGGACTTGCCGGCCGGGCCGCGCCCGGTTTCTTGTCGTGTTGCCATGATCATTTCTCCTCGCCGAAGTGCGTGTCGATCCGCCACGGAGGCGGACTCGCCTGCAGTGGTCGGAGCCATGACGGCCGTGCTTGGGACCATGCTCCAACGCGTAGTGCGCACCCACACAGCCGGCAAGGCCCTGGATACGCCAGTACTTCCGCGGCAGCGGGCCGCGGCGATCCAGTTTCACGCACGCGTTTTGTAATCTCAAGCTGACGCAGGTAACACCAGTGCAACAAGCGTACGCAGCGTTACGCCATGCCGAAGGCACCCCGTCCCGGCGCACTGGAGAGCCAACCTGACGCTACGCTACGCACCATGCCCGCCCCACTCGCCGCCCATCAGCTCGACCAGTTGCAGCACGATCTGCGCGCCCTGCAGGACATGCGCACCAGCCCCCACGCCTTCAGCTCCGCCGCGCGCGGCCACGCCGATCTGCTCGCGGCCCTGCCGCCGCGCTACGGCGAGGTGCTGCTGGGCCTGCTGGACCGCCTGGAAGCCGGCGCCCTGTTCACCGAGGAAAGCTGCTCCTTCAGCCACCAGGGCGTGGTGGACAGCCTGCAGCTGTGGGTGGACAAGGCGCGCGGCGTGCTCATGGGCTGAAAATGCCCCTAGGAGCCTGGGCGGCAGAAGCTGCGTCGGCTGCAACGCGCGAGAAAACGGTCCATCGCGATGCTCCCAACGGCGCCCATGGCTCGGCTATGGGCTTGTTGGCATCACCACGCTGTCTTCGTTTTTCGCACGTTTCGCTTCGACGCCTTCTGCCGTCCAGGCTCCTAGCCCTTGCCAGGCAAGCGCTGGCAGCTATCGAAATTGAGGCCTGGCAGCGGGTGCGGCGGATTGCCCCAGCCGGCACATCTGCAGCGCCAGCCGCGAGAGCGCCTGCCAGCCGCTGGTGGGCCAGTCCGGCACCTTGAGGCCCTTGACGATGCCGTCCACGACGTGGGCGGAGTGCACCAGGCGCGCCAGCTGCGCGTCGCCCGCCTGCGGCAGCAGGCGCTCGTACAGGCGCTCCTTGGCGCCCCAGATGCGGTTTTCGCGCAGCGCCATGGGCAGGGGCTTGCCGGCGTTCATGGCGTCCTTCACGCGCTTCAAGGCGCGTATGTCCTCGGCCAAGGCCCAGTGCACCAGCACCTCGGCCTCGCCCTCGGCCTGCAGGCCGTCGAGCATGCGCTGCACGCGCGCCACCTGGCCGCAGAGCACGGCCTCGCTGAGCTTGAACACGTCGTAGCGCGCGACGTTGAGCACGGCGGCCTCGACCTGCTCCCAGGCCAGCTCGCCCGGGGGGTGCAGCAGCGCGAGCTTTTGTATTTCCTGGTGTGCGGCCAGCAGGTTGCCCTCCACGCGATCGGCAAAGAACTGCAGCGTACGCTGGCCCTCCTCGCCCGGGGCCACGCGCTGACCCTGGGCGGCCAGACGCTGGGCGATCCACTGCGGCAGCGCGGCGCGCTCCACGGGGTCGATCTGCACGGTGGCGCCGTGCGCCTCCAGGGCCGAGAACCACGCGCCCGTGCGGGTGGCCTTGTCCAGCCGCGGCAGCAGGACGATGGTGAGGGTGCTGTCGTTGCCGTCGGCCTGGGCGGCGATCTGCTGCAGCGCGGAGGCGCCGTCCTTGCCGGGCTTGCCCGAGGGGATGCGGATCTCCAGGATCTGCTTGTCGGCGAACAGGCTCAAGGACCCACCCGCGGCCAGCACCGCGCTCCAGTCGAAGTGCGCGCCGGCGACGGTGTGGCTGCTGCGCTCGGTGTAGCCCTGGGCGCGCGCGGCGGCGCGGATGGCGTCCTGCGCCTCCTGCTGCAAGAGCGGCTCGTCGCCGTGCAGCGTGTAGAGCGAACGCAGGCCTTTGTGCAGGTGCGCGCCGAGCTGGTTCAGAGGGATTTGCATAGGGCCCCGTGAGGCGGGCATCACTGGGGTCTCACGGCGGACAGGCGGCGTATCAGCTGCCGGACCAGGTCGTTGCGCATGTCGCGAAACAGCATGGCCTCTTCGCCCTCCTTGGACAGGGCCAGCGTTTCGTTGTAGCTGATGTCGCGCTGCTGCAGCAGTTCGGTGTCGGCGATCCATTCCTGGCCCTGCTGGCCGCGCAGGCGGAAATGTATGCGTAGGCGCAGCTGCAGTTCGCGCACCTGGCCGGCGGAGCTCATGCCCACGGCCACGCGCTCCTGCCGCTCGGAGAGCAGGTCCAGCACGGCCTCGGCCTGGGGCATCTGGGCGGGGTCGGTGAGCACGGTGAGCTCGCCGCCCCCGCCCTGCAGGGTGCGGACGAGGTCGCGCGCGAGCGCCGAGCCCGCGGGGGCCTGCACGTACAGCGTGCGGAAGGCGAACTCCGGCGCGCCGCGCAGGCGGAAGCCGCAGGCGCCGAGCAGGCCGGCCGCGGGGGCGGCGGCCAGGCCGGCGAGCAGTGTGCGCCTGCGCATCACAGCACCACGTTGACGAGGCGCCCGGGCACGATGACGATCTTCTTGGGCGCCCGGCCTTCGGCGAACTTGTGCAGGTCGGGGCTGGCCAGCGCCGCCTGCTCGATGGAGGCCTTGTCGGCCGTGGCGGCGACGCGAATGGCGCCGCGCAGCTTGCCGTTGACCTGCAGCATGAGTTCGAGCTCGTCCTGCACCAGGGCCTGCGGGTCAGCCTGGGGCCAGGCGGCGTCCAGCAGATCGCCCAGCGCGCCGGCATAGCCCAGGCCCTGCCACAGCACGTGGGTGATGTGCGGCGTGGCCGGGTAGAGCACGCGCAGCAGGATGCCGAAGCCCTCGATCAGCGCGACCTGGGCGCCGGCGCCGTCCATGGCCTTGAAGTCCTCCAGCGCGTTGATCATCTTCATGGCGCCCGAGACCACGGTGTTGTACTGCATGCGCTGGTAGTCGTAGTCCACCTGCTTGAGCACGGTGTGGATCTCCAGGCGCAGGGCGCGGGCCTCCTTGCCGAATTCCACGTCTTTCAGGCTTGTAGCGCCCGCCACGCTTTTCAGGGCAGCTTCCTTATCGATAGCAGACAGCTTGACGCCGAAATTCCACACGCGGCGCAGGAAGCGGTAGCTGCCCTCGACGGCGGCGTCGTTCCATTCGAGCGTGAGCTCGGGCGGCGCGGTGAACATGGTGTACAGGCGCGCGGTGTCGGCGCCGTACTTCTCGATCAGGTGCTGCGGGTCCACGCCGTTGTTCTTGGACTTGGACATGGTGCCCACGCCCTCGTAGTCGATGGGCGTGCCGGCGGGCAGCAGGCCGTCACCGCTCTCGGCGGGGTTCTTGAGCCGCGCGCCGACGATCTTGCCGTCATCGCCCAACACATGTTCCACGTCGTGCGGCCAGAAGTAGTCCTTGGCGCCCTTGGCCGTGCGCCGGCTGTAGATGTGGTTCAGCACCATGCCCTGGGTGAGCAGACGCGTGAAGGGTTCGTCCACCTTCACCAGCCCCAGGTCGCGCATGACCTTGGTCCAGAAGCGCGCGTACAGCAGGTGCAGGATGGCGTGCTCGATGCCGCCGATGTACTGGTCCATGGGCATCCAGTAGTCGGCGCCCTCGGCGACCATCTTCTCGCCGTTCCTGGCGTCGCAATAGCGCATGAAGTACCAGGAGCTGTCCACGAAGGTGTCCATGGTGTCGGTCTCGCGCCGCGCGCTCTTGCCGCAGCAGGGGCAGGTGACGCCGGCGTGGAAGGCCTCGCTCTTGACCAGCGGGTTGCCCGAGCCGTCGGGCACCAGGTCCTGCGGCAGCACCACGGGCAGGTCCTTCTCGGGCACGGGCTGGGGGCCGCAGTCCTCACAGTGGATGATGGGAATGGGCGTGCCCCAGTAACGCTGGCGGCTGATGCCCCAGTCGCGCAGGCGCCAGGTGGTCTTGAGCTCACCCAGGCCCTTGGCGGCCAGCGCATGGGCCACGGCGGCCACGGCGTCCTGGTGGCCCAGGCCGCTGAAGTTGTCGGAGTTGATGGTGACGCCGCGCTCCTTGTCGGCATACCAGTCCTGCCAGCGCTGGTCGTCGAAGGTCTCGCCATCGACCAGGATGACCTGCGTGATCGGCAGGTCATACTTGAGGGCGAAGGCGAAGTCGCGCTCGTCGTGCGCGGGCACGCCCATCACGGCGCCGTCGCCGTAGCTTATGAGCACGTAGTTGCCGACCCAGACCTCGATCTGCTCACCCGTCAGGGGGTGGGTGACGAACAGGCCCGTGGGCATGCCCTCCTTTTCCTTCAGGGCCAGCTCGGCCTCGGTGGTGCCGCCCTTCTTGCATTCCTCGATGAAGGCGGCGAGCCGCGGGTTGCCGGCCGCCGCGTGCTGGGCCAGCGGGTGCTCGGGCGCCACGGCGCAGAAGGTGACGCCCATGATGGTGTCGGCGCGCGTGGTGAACACGTAGAGCCTGCCGTCCTGGATCGGCTTGCCGTCCGCGCCCTCGATGTCGTGCGTGAACGCGAAGCGCACGCCGCTGGACTTGCCGATCCAGTTCTCCTGCATCAGCCGCACCTTGTCGGGCCAGCCGTTCAGGGTCGCCTTCTCGTTGCCGATCTGCACGTGGTCGAGCAGCTCCTGCGCGTAGTCGGTGATCTTGAGGTAATAGCCCGGGATCTCGCGCTTTTCCACCGGCGCGCCGGTGCGCCAGCCCTTGCCGTCGATGACCTGCTCGTTGGCCAGCACCGTCTGGTCCACCGGGTCCCAGTTCACGACCTGGGTCTTGCGGTAGGCGATGCCCCTCTCCAGCATCTTGAGGAACAGCCACTGGTTCCACTTGTAGTAATCGGGGTCGCAGGTGGCCACCTCGCGGCTCCAGTCGATGGCCAGGCCCATGGCCTGCATCTGCTGCTTCATGTAGGCGATGTTCTCGTAGGTCCACCGCGCCGGGGGCACGCCGTTCTTGAGCGCGGCGTTCTCGGCCGGCAGGCCGAAGGCGTCCCAGCCCATGGGCATGAGCACGTTGTAGCCCTTCATGCGCAGGCTGCGCGTGAGCATGTCGTTGATGGTGTAGTTGCGCACATGGCCCATGTGCAGCTTGCCGCTGGGGTAGGGCAGCATGGAGCAGGCGTAGAACTTCGGCCGGGCCGCGTCCTCGGCCACGCGGTAGGCGTCGCTGGCGTTCCAGTGGGCATGCGCTGCGCGCTCCACCTCGGTGTGGTTGTATTTGTCTTGCATGGAAGCTGGAGAAAAAGGGACTGCGGGGAACTGCGCTGCGGCGCAGCGGTCACACTAAGCATCAGTTGCGCCCAATTCTAGGCGTTCATCCCCCATTCCACCCCGCACCGCCCGCCCGCAAGGGCCGGCGTGCCGTTCCATTGCAAGGAGTTTTTCTTGACCGAGACCACCCTCGCGCTGCTGGGTTCGTTCAGCCCCCGGATGCAGGCGGCCATCGGCCTGGCGGGCCTGCTGCTGCTGTCCTACGTCGCCCAGGCCGTGGCGCAGTACCTTCTGCTGCACATGGTGCCGCGCATTCGCGAACGCATGGACGTGCGCTGGGCGCGCGTGGTCTGGCACGACCAGGTGCTGCGCCGGCTGGCGCGCGTGGTGCCGTCGCTGGTCATGCAGGCGGGCATCGGCGCCGTGCCGCACCTGGATCCGGTGGCCTTCGCGGTGATCCGCAACCTGGCCGTGGCGCTCACCGTGCTGCAGCTGGTGCGCACGCTCAACGCCCTGCTCGACGCCGTCCTGCTGGAGCAGGCGCCGGGCGGCGCGCCCACGGGCACGCGCTCCATCAAGAGCTACGTGCAGCTGGGCAAGCTGGCGCTGACCCTGGTGGGGGCCATCGTCATCGTGGCGGTGCTCATCGACCGCTCGCCGCTGATCCTGCTGTCGGGCCTGGGCGCGATGTCGGCGGTGCTGATGCTGGTGTTCAAGGACACCATCCTCTCGTTCACCGCGGGCGTGCAGCTCTCGTCCAACGACATGCTGCGCGTGGGCGACTGGATAGAGATGCCCCAGGTGGGCGCCGACGGCGACGTGGTGGACATCGCCCTGCACACGGTGAAGGTGCAGAACTGGGACAAGACCATCACCACCATCCCCACCTGGCGGCTGATGAGCGAGAGCTACCGCAACTGGCGCGGCATGAGCGAGTCCGGGGGGCGGCGCATCAAGCGCACGCTGCGGCTCGACACCACCACCGTGCGTTTCCTGAGCGACGAGGACATCGACCGCCTGTCGCGCATCACCCTGCTGGCGCCCTACCTGGCGCACAAGCGCGAGGCCGTGCAGGCCACCAACGCCGCCCTGGGCGAGGACGCCGCCGCTCCCGCCAACCTGCGGCGGCTGACCAACCTCGGCACCTTCCGCGCCTACGTGCAGGCCTACCTGCGGGCCCACCCGGGCATCCACCAGGGTATGACGCTGATGGTGCGCGCCCTGGAGCCCACGGCCGAGGGCGTGCCGCTGGAGCTGTACTGCTTCACCGCCACCACGGCCTGGGTGCAGTACGAGGCGATCCAGGGCGACATCTTCGACCACCTGATCGCCGTGCTGCCCGAGTTCGACCTGCGGATGTACCAGAGCCCGACGGGGGGCGACATACGGGCGGGCCTGCAGCGGGCCGCGATGCAATGAAAACAATAGCTGCCAGCGCTTGTCATTCGGCGGTTTACGGCAATTTTCACTGATTTTCTGGATGCCCCGCCGTCGCCAGGAGGAGAAAGGCCGGGGGCGGCGGGGCATGTGTACCAGGGCATGGCGGCAGTGGCGCAATCTGGGACACATGCGTAGCGATTCGTGACAGTCGGCAGCACGAAGGCCCCGGTTCGGGCGCTTTTGGCGCCCTTCCCCGCCATCCGGGGCTTGGCACAGAGTTTGTATGTCTCCGGGCAGTCGGTCTTCTTGCCCTCACCGACCATCAACCCAACAGGAGATCACCATGGACATGTTCGAGCTCAAGTATTTCAACCTCGAGGCCCGCTACCCCTACAAGCAAAAGTACGACAACTTCATCGGCGGCAAATGGGTGGCCCCGCTGGCCGGACGCTATTTCGACAATGTCTCCCCCATCACCGGCAAGCCGTTCTGCACGGTGGCGCGGTCGGACGCCGACGACGTGAACCTGGCCCTGGACGCCGCCCACACCGCGCAGGCCGCATGGGCCAGGACCTCGGTGACCGAGCGCTCCAACATCCTGCTCAAGATCGCCGACCGCATGGAGCAGAACCTGGAGCTGCTGGCGATCGCCGAGACCATCGACAACGGCAAGCCCCTGCGCGAGACCATGGCCGCCGACATTCCGCTGGCCATCGACCACTTCCGCTACTTCGCGGGCTGCATCCGCGCGCAGGAGGGCGGCATCTCCGAGATCGACGCCAACACCGTCGCCTACCACTTCCACGAGCCCATCGGCGTGGTCGGCCAGATCATCCCGTGGAACTTCCCCATCCTCATGGCCTCGTGGAAGCTGCCCCCGGCGCTGGCCGCGGGCTGCTGCGTGGTGATGAAGCCCGCCGAGCAGACCCCCGCTTCCATCATGGTGCTGATGGAGCTGATCGCCGACCTGCTGCCCCCGGGCGTGGTGAACATCGTCAACGGCTTCGGCAAGGAGGCCGGCGAGGCGCTGGCCACGAGCAGGCGCATCTCGAAGATCGCCTTCACCGGCTCCACCGCCGTGGGCCAGCGCATCCTGCACGCCGCGGCCGACAACCTGGTCCCCTCCACCGTGGAGCTCGGCGGCAAGAGCCCCAACATCTTCTTCGCCGACGTGCTGGACGCCGACGACGAGTTCCTGGACAAGGCGCTCGAAGGCTTCTCCATGTTCGCGCTGAACCAGGGCGAGGTCTGCACCTGCCCCTCGCGCATCCTGGTGCAGGAGTCGATCTACGAGCGCTTCATGGAGCGCGCCGTGGCGCGCGTCGAGGCCATGAAGCAGGGCCATCCGCTGGACAAGAGCACCATGGTGGGGGCGCAGGTGTCGCAGCAGCAGCTCGAACGCATCCTGGGCTACATCGACATCGGCCGCCAGGAAGGCGCCCGGTGCCTGACCGGCGGCGAGCGCCTGCGCGCGGGCGGCGAGATCAACGACGGCTTCTTCATCAAGCCCACTCTGCTGTACGGCCAGAACGGCATGCGCGTGTTCCAGGAGGAAATCTTCGGCCCCGTGGCCTCGGTGACGATCTTCAAGGACGCGGCGGACGCCGTGCGCATCGCCAACGACACCGACTACGGCCTGGGCGCCGGCGTGTGGACGCGCAACGGCATGCAGGCCTACCACATGGGCCGCGCCATCCAGGCGGGCCGCGTGTGGACCAACTGCTACCACCTGTACCCCGCGCACGCCGCCTTCGGCGGCTACAAGAAGTCGGGCATCGGCCGCGAGAACCACAAGCAGGCCCTGTCCAACTACCAGCAGACCAAGAACCTGCTCGTCAGCTACAGCCCGAAGGCGCTCGGCTTCTTCTGACCCCCGCCACCCCCATGCGCCGGTGATGCAGCATCCGCAGCGGCGGAGCGTGGGGGCCGCGCCACCATGGAAGGAGTGGAACATGCGTCTGAACCAGCTCTGCACGGCCGCCGGCCGGCCGCTGCGCGCCGCGCTCTGCGGCCTGCTGTGCGTCCAGGGCGCGGCGGCGCAGGAGGCCGCGGCCCCTGCCCTGCCCGAAGTCACGGTGCGCAGCGTCCTGTCGCCCACGGCCGTGGAGAAGGCCCCCGCCGCCGTGACCGTGGTGGGCGGGCAGCAGCTGCGCGAACGCCAATGGCAGGTGAACCTGTCGGAGTCGCTGGGCAACGTGCCCGGCATGCTGATACAGAACCGCCAGAACTACGCGCAGGACCTGCAGCTGTCGATCCGCGGCCATGGGGCCCGATCGACCTTCGGCGTGCGCGGCATACAGGTGTACATGGACGGCATCCCGGCCACCATGCCCGACGGCCAGGGCCAGGCCAACCACATCGACCTGTCGTCGCTGGAGCGCCTGGAAGTCCTGCGCGGCCCCTATTCCACGCTGTACGGCAATGCCTCGGGCGGCGTGATACAGGCCTACACCGAACGCGGCGAGGGCGCGCCGCAGCTGCACAGCAGCTTCGCCATGGGCAGCAATGGCCAGAAGCGCCTGGGGCTGAAGGCCACGGAGAGAGCGGCGGCGTAGGCTACACGGTCAGCGCCAGCCGCTACCTGACCGACGGCTACCGGCGCCAGAGCGCGGCCGACAAGAACCTGCTCAACGCCCGGCTGGACACCAGCAGCGGCGAATACAGCCACTGGACGGTGGTGGCCAACCACGTGGACATGGACGCCCAGGACGCGGGCGGCGTCGCGCCCGCGCAATGGGCCGCCGACTCCCGTGGCATGCGCCATGGCCTGCCAAAGCTCCAAATCAGTTCAGCAAGTCCGGCGGCAGCAGGTTCTTCTTGCGGTAGATGGTGTTGCGGGAGACCCCCAGGGCCTTGGCCGCCGCTGATACATTGCCCTTGTGCAGCCGCAACATCTGTGCCATGGCATGGAGGGTGACGTCCTGCAGGCTGTGGCCGTCGGCGCCGGCATCGCCTGGCAGGACGAGTTCGGGTAACGGGCATGCGGGGGCAAGGGCCGGCGCCTGCATCGCATGCAGCTCCTCCAGGAAATCGTCGGGCAGATGCTCGGCCGCGATCTCCCCCTCGCGGCCCACCATGACCACCGCCGTGCGCAGCAGGTTGTGCAGCTGGCGCACGTTGCCGGGCCAGTGGTAGCTGCGGAACAGTTCCATGACCGGCTCGGAGATACCGACATGCTGCCCGTCGTCGCACAGCGACTTGAGCAGCTTCCTGACCACGCATTCGAAATCCGTGCGCTCGCGCAGCGCCGGCAGGCGCACCACCAAGCCGTTCAAGCGATAGTACAAGTCCTCGCGGAAGTCGCTGCGCGCGATCAGGTCCTTGAGGTTCTTGTGGGTGGCGCAGACCACCGCCACGTCCACGTCCACCTCCTTGCCCGCCCCCAGGGGGCTGATGCGCCGCTCCTGCAGCACGCGCAGCAGCCGCGCCTGCAGATGCTTGGGCATGTCGCCGATTTCGTCGAGGAACAGGGTGCCGCCGTGGGCCTGGGCGATCTTTCCGATGGCGCCCTTCTTGCGCGCGCCGGTGAAGGCGCCCTCCTCATAGCCGAACAGCTCGGCCTCTATCAAGGATTCGGGAATGGACGCGCAGTTGACCGCCACGAACGGCTGGCGCGCCCGCGCGGAATCGTTGTGAAACGCCTGGGCCAGCAGGTCCTTGCCGGTGCCGGTCTCGCCCAGGATCATCACCGGTATGTCGCGGTCCACCACCTTGCGCAGCTTGTGGATCACCGCCGCGACCTGGGTGTCGCCCGTGTCCAGGTACTGCAGCGAGGACAGCTGCGCCTTGCGCGCCGGCGCCGCGGCGGGCCGCTCGGCAAACGTGGGGGCCGCCCAGGGACCGGCCGGCTTGACGTCGGCCCGGCACCAGACGGAAACGCCGCTGTGCAGATGCAGCTGCCTGGGCGCATCCGAGGTCCCGCCGAACAGCTCCAGCAAGGCCGACATCGGCAGGTCGAACAGCGAGGAGAAGGTGCGCGCCTGCAGGGCGCCGAAAGGCAGGCCCAGCTGGAACTGTGCGCTGCGGTTGGCCGACAGGAAGCGCCCCTCGGGGGTGAACACCGCGATGCCCTCGACCAGGGTGCCCAGGAATTCCGGGCGCGCATGGAAGTGCAGCCGTACCGCCTTGGGAAAGCTGCCGGCGAACATCTGGTTCTCGATCATCTGCGCCGACATGCGCACCAGGGCCAGGGTGTGCTGGTGGTAGCTGCGGTGGTCGCCGGAGACATCCAGCGCGCCGACGACCTGGCCATGGGGGTTGAAAATCGGCGCGCACGAGCAGGTCAGCGCGTGGTTGGCGTGCATGTAGTGCTGCTCGCCGTGCACCGTGACCGCCGTCTCCTCGCTCAGGGCCGTGCCTATGGCATTGGTGCCCTTGGCCTTTTCCGACCAGTCCACGCCGGGCGCCAGGGCAACGCGGGAGGCCTTTTCCAGGAAGTCCTTGTCCCCCAGGGAATGCAGCACCAGCCCCTGCGCGGTGGTCAGCAGCACCATGCTGTGGGTGTTGGCGATCTGCTCGTACAGCGTCTCCATGACCGGCGCGGCGTACTGGAACAGGAAGCGGTTGTTCTCCACCACGTCGTTGAGGTCGCACTGCGCCGACGTGGAGAAGTCCGGTCTCTCCCAGGCGACGACGCCATAGCGCTGGGAACGCTGATGCGCCTTGCCTATGACCTCCGTGTAATCCTGGGTCGCCCCCAAGGTGCCGGGGGCTGGACCCTGTCGCTGTGCCAATGGGCCAGAAAGAGGGATGCTCATCATGTCTCCAGATCCGGGCTCGATGGGCCCGGCTTTTTATTGCCCCATGTGGCGGAAAGCCGCCTGGTGCATGTGCGTAGATATACAAGGCCTCCCCGGATCCCGGGCATTTTTTCTCCATGCCCTCACGAAACTTTGGAGTACTCCGGGGATTTGCCCCCGGCTCCAGAGCCCGAAGGCGGCCAGGATCGTTGCAGCAAAAAGTGTTCCAACCAGCAGCGCACCCGATTGCTCCAAGCTGCAACACCCCGCTGCACGGCCTTGTGCCCGCACGCACTTGTACATCGCTCCCATGTGCAGGCACCTTGATCTGGTCCGCATATTGCTCCGTTGCGGGGAAATCCCTTTCTCTCAACAGGAGACATCCATGCGCGTCATTTCCCTGCGTTTTCTGCAACGCCAACTGCTGACCCTCATCCTTGCCTACAGCGCGGCAACTGCCATGGCCCATGGCGACGTGGTGCCGCAGGCCGTAGACACCAGCAGCCTGCCGCAACTAGGCAGCAAATGGCTGGAGGCGAACCCCTGCAGCAAGGGTGCGGCGCAAAAGGAGGCCCTGCGCATCGGCAGCTCGGCCTACAACCAGAACTGCGCCCGCTGCCATGGCCTGGAGGCCGTCTCTGGCGGCATCGCCCCGGGCCAGCGCAAGTTCGACGAGGAATGCAGCGGCCTGGCCGATGCCGGCAAGAAAGCCGCCTGCTACACCGACATGGACGACTATTACCTGGGCACGGTCAGGCGCGGGCGTACGCGTGACGGGCGCGTCTACATGCCGCCCTTCGAGGGCACGCTGTCCCAGGAGGCGATCTGGGCCATACGCACCTACCTGGAAGTCCGGCGCGGGCAATGACGGCCCTGGCTTGCGCCGCGACCCACAATCTCCCAACCCTTGCCGTACGTCATATTTGCCGGTGTCTGCCTTCAATGCCGCGCACTCAACCGTCAAACACTGTCAACTCGCGTCGGCGGATCACCAAAAATAAACGACTGATCGTATATTTATGTAACTGCAAGTTAAGCAGATCAACGCAGCCCCGCCTGCACGGCTCTACTCGGGCCGTTGCCATCGACGCTCGCTTGATTGAGAAGAATGCGACAGATCCCCAGCAGAGACATCCCCGTTCGCCAGCAGAACACCGCCCTAGTCGAAGAGGCCGCCGCAGGCCGCGGGCACGCCCCGTTACAGTTCCGCATGGCTCTCCGCCTATCGGAAATGAAAATGCGAACGTTACAATAGTTACGCAA
The DNA here is from genome assembly GCF_000204645.1 of Alicycliphilus denitrificans K601. Lineage (NCBI taxonomy): Bacteria > Pseudomonadati > Pseudomonadota > Betaproteobacteria > Burkholderiales > Comamonadaceae > Alicycliphilus > Alicycliphilus denitrificans. Next base: position 4,688,912 of record NC_015422.1, read on the forward strand.
CTACAAGTCACGTACCGTCGTGCTTCCTACCATCCTTCCCGGCTCGGCCCCCTCGGATCGGGGCCTGCACGAACAGCTCCTGGTACAGACGCTGGAGCAGGCCGTCGATGCCGTGGTCGTCATCGACGAGCACAACCGCGTGGTACTGTTCAACGCTGCGGCCGAGACCCTGTGGGGCTGGCCGCGCGCCGAGGTGCTGGGCCGCAACGTCGGCATGCTGGTGCCGCCGGGCATCCGCGAGGCGCACGACGGTTACGTAAACACCAACCGCATCACGGGCATCAACCGCATCGTTGGCACCTCGCGCGACGTGCCGGTGGAGCGCCGCAACGGCACGCGGCTATGGGCGTCGATGTCGATCTCCCGCGTGGTGATCGGCACGCGCGTGCTCTACACCGCCTTCCTCAAGGACGTGACGGCCCAGCGCGCGCAGCAGCAGCACCTGCGCCAGCTCTCGCTCGTGGCCGACCGCAGCGGCAGCGGCATGGTCGTGGCCGATGCCGACCGGCGCATCACCTACGTGAACGCGGGCTTCACGCGGCTGCTGGGCTTCGCCGGCGCCCACGCGCTCGGGCGGCGGCTGCCCGAACTGGCCCGCGGGCCGCACACCGACGTGGGCGCCATCGACGCGCTGCGCGCCTGCGCCGAGGCCGGGCAGGAGATGCAGACCCAGCTACTGCTCTACACAAGCGACGGGCGCCCGCTCTGGGCCTCGGTCATGATGAACCCGGTGCGCGGCGCCGCGGGCGAGCTGGAGCACATCGTGTTCGTGCTCACCGACATCACGCACACCAAGATGCACGAAGTGCTCCAGCACAAGGTGCTGGACGCGATGGCGCACAACGCGCCGCTGCACGACGTGGCCATGCTGCTGTGCCGCGAGGTCGAGCGCATCGCGCCCGAGGTCACCGCCACGCTGCTGGAGGTGGACGCCGACGGCTGCATGCGCGTGCTCGCCGCGCCCAGCATGCCGTCCGAGATCGAGGCCCTGACCAACGGCGTGCCCATCGGTCCCGAGGTCGGCTGCTGCGGCGCGGCGGCGGCCACGGGCCAGCCGGCGCTGTCCGCCGACATCGCAACCGACCCGCGCTGGGCGCCCGTGCAGCGGGCGTTCACCCGCCACGGCCTGCGCGCCTGCTGGTCCAACCCCATCAAGGCGCGCGACGGCACCGTGCTCGGCACCCTGGCCTTCTACTACCGCGAGCCGCGCGGCCCCGACGCGCTGCACGAGCGCCTGGTGGACATGGGCCTGCACCTGTGCGCCCTGCTGCTGGAGCGCGAACGCGAGCGCGCCCACATCCACCAGCTCGCCTACTACGACGCGCTCACGGGCCTGGCCAACCGCAGCATGCTGCGCACGCAGGCCGAACGCAGGCTGCACGAGGCGCGGCGCAGCGGCGCGCCGCTGGCGCTGCTGTTCATAGACCTCGACCGCTTCAAGCAGGTCAACGACACGCAGGGCCACCCTGCGGGCGACGCGCTGCTGAGCGCCGTGGCCACCCGGCTCCAGGACAGCGCCCGCGCCGGCGACGTGGCCGCGCGCATGGGCGGCGACGAATTCGTGCTCGTGCTGCCGCAGTGCGGCGCCAGCCAGGCGGCGGCCGTGGCCGAGCGGCTGCTCGCCGCCGTCGCCCAGCCCGTGGAGGCCGAGGGCGCCGTGCTGTACCCCAGTGCCAGCCTGGGCATCGCCATGTACCCCGAGGACGGCACCGACGCCGACAGCCTGCTGCGCTGCGCCGACATGGCGATGTACCAGGCCAAGAGCGCGGGCGGTCAGTGCTATCACTTCTACAGCGCCGAGATGAACGACCAGGCACAGGAGCGCTCGCGCCTGGAGTCCGACCTGCGCGCGACGCTGCGCAGCGGGGGCCTGGCCCTGCACTACCAGCCCCAGATGCACGGCCAGGCCCTGCACGGCGTGGAGGCGCTGCTGCGCTGGACGCACCCGCAGCACGGCCCGATCCCGCCGCCGCGCGTGGTCGAGACGGCCGGGGAATGCGGCCTGCTCGACGCCCTCACGAAATGGGTGCTGCAGGAAGCCTGCCGCCAGATGGCCGACTGGCGCAGGCGCGGCGTGGCCGTGCCGCGCGTGTCGGTCAACCTCGATGCCGACAGCTTCCTCGACCCCGCCCTGCCGGACCTGCTGGCCGGCACGCTCACGGCCCACGGCCTGCAGCCCGCGGACCTGACGGTGGAGATCACCGAGGCCGTCATGCTCACGTCCGACCCGGCCGTGCTCGCCACCGCGCGCGCCGTGCGCGAGCGCGGCATCGCGCTGTCGCTGGACGACTTCGGCACAGGCTACTCCAGCCTGAGCGCGCTGCACCGCCTGCCGATCGGCGAAATCAAGCTCGACGCGAGCTTCGTGCAGGACATAGAAACCAGCGCCACCGTCCGCTCGCTGGCCTCCGCCGTGCTGCACATCGCGCGCGGGTTGGATCTGTCCGTGGTCGCCGAGGGCGTGGAGACGCCCGCCCAGCGCCAGTTCCTGACCGAGCAAGGCTGCGCCGTGCTCCAGGGCTATCTGCTGTCGCGGCCCATGCCCGCGGATGCGCTGGAGTCGCTGCTGCAGGGCGGCGCCGCGGCGGCGCAGTGAGGCAGGCTACTTCTTCGATGGCTCGGCCACGAAGCCGATGCGCGACAGCCCCGCAGCCTGTGCCGCGCCCATGAGCTCCGCCACCCGGCCGTAGGGCACGGCCGCGTCCGCGCGCAACTGCACCTCGGTGTCGGGCCGGCGCGCGGCGACGTCCTTCAGGCGCGCGGCCAGCGCGTCCTGCGCCAGCGCCTCGCCGTCGAGGAAGGCCTGGCCCGCCTTGTCCACGGACACGGTGACGGACTGCGGCGCCGCGCCCGGCTGCGTACCCTGGACGCGCGGCAGCTCCAGGCGGATGGAGTTGGCGAGGAGCGGCGCGGTGAGGATGAAGATGACCACCAGCACCAGCATCACGTCCACGAGCGGGGTGACGTTGATCTCGCTCATGGGCTCGGGGCCCTGCGTGCGCTCCAGCCGGCCGAATGCCATGGCGGGTCAGCCTGCGGCGGCGACCAGCTCGCGCAGGTCGCGCGCAAAGCCTTCGAGGTCGGCCTCGATGCGGCCGATGGCGCGGCCGAACCAGTTGTAGGCCAGCACGGCGGGGATCGCCACCGACAGGCCCGCAGCGGTCATGACGAGCGCCTCGCCCACGGGGCCGGCAAGGCGTTCGATGGTGATCTGCTCGGCGCCCGCGAGCGCCCCGAGCGCATGGTGGATGCCCCACACGGTGCCCAGCAGCCCCACGAAGGGCGCCGTCGAGCCCACGGTGGCGAGCAGCACCTGGCCGAACTGCAGCCGGCCCAGCACGCCGTGCAGGGCATCGCGCAGCGCGCGCGTGAGGCGCTGCGCAATAGCGCCCTGGTCGGCCAGCGCGGCGCCCGAGCCAGAGCACGCCACCTGCGCGGCGGCGCGCACCAGCGGCAGCACCAGCGCCTCGCGATCGCAGGGCGGCAGGCGTTCGAGCCCCGCGGCGAGCGACGGCGACTGCCAGAACGCAGCCGTGCTGCGCGGCACGTCCACGCGGGCGCGCCACATCAGGCGCAGCTTCCAGAGGATTACGACCCAGCTGGCCACCGACATGGCGAGCAGCAGCAGGGCCAGCCCCTGCGCGACCGCGTCGCCCTGGTGCAGCCAGCGCATGCCGTCCATGAGGCGGCTACTTGAGGTTCAGCACGTCGAACATGTCGAACATGCCCGCGCGCTGCCCGGCCAGGAAGCGCACGGCGCGCAGGCTGCCCTGCGCGTAGCCGGCGCGGCTGCTGGACTTGTGCGTGATCTCCACGCGCTCGCCGGTGCCGGCGAACAGCACGGTGTGGTCGCCCACGATGTCGCCGCCGCGCACGGTGGCAAAGCCGATGCTGCCCTCCTTGCGCTCGCCCGTGTGGCCGTAGCGCTCGTACACGGCACGGTCGGCAAGGCGCGTGCCCTGCGCCTCGGCGATCACCTCGCCCATCTTCAGGGCCGTGCCCGAGGGCGCGTCCACCTTGTGCTTGTGGTGCGCCTCGATGATCTCGATGTCGTAGCCCGTGGCGAGCGCCTGCGCGGCCATCTGCAGCAGCTTGAGCGTGACGTTCACGCCCACGCTCATGTTGGGCGCGAGCACGATGGCCACCTTGCGCGCGGCGGCCTCCATGTCGGCCTTCTGCGCGTCGGAGAAGCCCGTGGTGCCGATGACCATCTGCACGCCCAGCTCGGCACACACGGCCGCATGGGCCAGCGTGCCCTCGGGGCGCGTGAAGTCGATCAGCACATCGGCATTCTTCAGCCCCTCGCGCAGGTCGGCGGTGATGGCCACGCCGCTCGCGCGGCCCAGGAAGGCGGTGGCGTCCTGGCCCACGGCGGGGCTGGTGGGCAGGTCCAGCGCGCCGGCCAGCACGCAGTCGTCGCTTGCCTGGATCGCCTCGATGAGCATGCGGCCCATGCGGCCGCTGGCGCCGGCTACGGCCACGCGGCGGGGTACGGAAGAGGATGAGGTCATGTCAGCTCGCAATCAAAACGGGAACGGGCTCCGCCATGGGCGGGCCGGGGACACTCAGCGGCGCGGCGATTCCAGCGGCGGGTAGCTCGCGACGGGCGGCGCGGCAGGTGCGGGGGAAGGCCCGGGCACGGCGGACTCGGCCTTGGGAAAGCGCGCCAGCTGCGCCTCGGTGGCCTCCAACTGGGGCACCTTGGGCTTGGACACCTTGGAGGTGAGCGAGGCCACGAACTCAGACTCGGAGGGCATCTCGTCGCCTTCGACGTGGTCCATCACGTTGTCCTTGAAGAACACGGTGAGCTTGCGCGTCTGCGCCTCCACGCCCGGGCGCTTGAGCGTGAAGACGTATTCCCAGCGGTCGCCGTGGAATACGCTCACCATGAGCGGCGTGCCCAGGATCTCGCGCACCTGCTGGCGCCCCATGCCGGGCTGCAGCATCTGCACCTGCTCGCGCGAGACGAAGTTGCCCTGTACCACGGCCACCTTGTAGGGCGTGACGACGTTCGACAGGCGCTCGCCGGTGCCCGCGCAACCGGCCAGCACGGCGGCCAGCAACACTATGGCGCCCCGACGGGCGCCCCTACGGGCGGGAGCAGACATGGGTTTAGGCATAGGGGATATGATCCGGTCCATTGTAGCGGCCCGGGCCTGGCGCCCAGCCTGCGGGGCGCACCATCCCTGATTTCGCCCTGGCAGATGAAGGACCTTGTCATGACGAACATCGACGAACTCAAGAGCACCGGCCTGAAGGCGACGCTGCCCCGGCTGAAGATCCTGGAAATCTTCCAAAAGGGCGCCCAGCGCCACATGACGGCCGAGGACGTGTTCCGCGTGCTGCTGGACGAGCGCTCGGACATCGGCCTGGCCACCGTCTACCGCGTGCTCACGCAGTTCGAGCAGGCCGGCATCCTGATCCGCAGCAACTTCGAGAGCGGCAAGGCCGTCTACGAACTCAACGAGGGCCAGCACCACGACCACTTCGTGTGCACGGCCTGCGGCAAGGTCGAGGAGTTCTACGACCCCGAGATCGAGAAGCGCCAGAACCTGATCGCCCAGTCCAAAGGCTGGGTGATACAGGACCATTCCATGGCCCTGTACGGCCAGTGCGCCAGTTGCGCCAAGAAGCGCTGATGCGCGGTCAGGCGCCGCCGCCTTCCATGGCGCGGCGGTGGCGCTCGACGAATTCCTGGTAGGTGTCTATGCCGCGCAACTGCAGGATGGTGTTGCGCACCGCGGCCTCGACCAGCACGGCGATGTTGCGCCCGACCACCACCTGGATCACCACCTTGAGCACGGGCACGCCCAGCACGTCCTGCGTGAGCGGCTCGTAGGGCATGCGCTCGTAGTCGCGCTCCATGGTTTCCTTGCGCACCAGGTGCACGATGAGCTTCAGGCGCATCCTGCGGCGCACGGCCGTCTCGCCGAAGATGGCGCGGATGTCCAGCAGGCCGATGCCGCGCACTTCGAGCAGGTTCTGCAGCAGGTCGGGGCACTTGCCCTCGATGGTGGTCTGGTTGATGCGGTACAGGTCCACCGCGTCGTCGGCCACCAGGCCGTGGCCGCGCGAGATCAGCTCCAGCCCCAGCTCGCTCTTGCCCAGGCCCGATTCGCCCGTGATGAGCACGCCCAGGCCCAGGATGTCCATGAACACGCCGTGCATGGTGGTGCGGTCGGCGAAGTGCTTGGACAGGTAGGCGCGCAGCACGTCGATGACGAAGGCCGCCGACTCCCGCGTGGCGAACAGCGGAATCTGCGCACGCTCGCACATCGACACCACCTCCTCGGGCGCGGCCTGGCCGTCGGCCAGCACCAGCACCGGAGGCTCCAGCGTGACGATGCGCGCGATGCGGCGCTTGCAGTCCCCGGGCGTCGCGTTGGTCAGGTAGGCGACTTCGCGCTCGCCCAGGATCTGCGCGCGGTAGGGGTGTATGTAGTTGAGGTAGCCGACGAGGTCTGCGCCCGAGCGCGCGGCGCGCACAGCCACCTCGGCGAAGCGCCGCTCTGAAGCCCCCAGGCCCGCGACCCACTCCCATTTGAGCAGGGTGCGGAACTCCTCGAAGAGCACATCGGCGCTGACGACGTTGGGTTTCATGGCAGCCGATGGCTAGGGCCTGTTAACACTATGGAAGGGGATCGCGTTGCCTCGCAAAGGGGCTGGGTGCAAGGCGCCCGCGCGCTGGCCAAGGCTGATGCCTTGCAAGCGTGGGCAACGCCGCAGACGGCCCCTTTGCGAGACAACCCGAAGGGAAGCTCATGACAGCCCGCCCCTCGGCGTTGCGCTCCTTGTGCGTGCACACGCACGCACTGCGTCGCGCGCCTGGATGGACGGGCTGTCATGAGCTTCGCTACCCCTTCCATAGTGTTAGCAGGCCCTAGGGCGTGGCGTCAGGCGCTCTGGGCCGACTGCCATCCCGAGATCATGCCGTGCAGGCTGGCGGCGTCGGCGCAGCTCTTGAGGCGCTCGCGCAACGCGCTGTCGCTGAGCAGCTCGGCGATTTCCGACAGGATCTCCAGGTGCTTCTGTGTGGCAGCCTCGGGCACCAGCAGGAAGATCAGCAGCACCACGGGCTGCTCGTCGGGCGCGTCGAAGCCGATCGGATGGGCCAGCTGGAACACCGCCGCCATGGGCGATTTCAGCCCCTTGATGCGGCCGTGCGGAATGGCCACGCCATGGCCCAGCCCCGTGGAGCCCAGGCGCTCGCGCGCGAAGAGGCTGTCGGTGATCAGGGCCCGGGACAGGCCGTGCTGGCTCTCGAACAGCAGGCCGGCCTCCTCGAATGCACGTTTCTTGCTAGTGGCATCGACGCTCACGAGCACTTGTGCGGGAGGCAGTATGGAAGCGAGTCGGTTCATGGTCACAGTGAGCGACGATTATGCACGCCCAGCGGAAACCCTGAGAGTGTATCCACCAGCAACAAAAAACCGCCCCGCGGGCGGTTGCGGCACCACCGCTTTTGCACGAGCGGTGGCGCGGACGGGCTCTGGCCGTTCACTCAGGATGCCGCGGCGGCCTGCACGGTGGCGCGGCGCACGCCTGCCTGGTGATCCTGCATGCGGTCCTTGTGGCGCACGACCATGCGGTCCAGCTTGTCCATCAGTTCGTCCACGGCTGCGTACAGGTCGAAATGCGCACTCTCCACGAACAGGTCGTTTCCTTTCACGTGCACCGTGCACTCGGCGCGCTGGCGTTTTTCCTTTTCCTTCTGCTTCTCTACGGTCAATAGCACCTTGACATCCACCACCTGGTCGAAGTGGCGGATGATGCGCTCCAGCTTGGACGTCACGTAACTACGCAAGGCGGGGGTCACTTCAAGGTGATGACCGCTGATCGTCAAGTTCATAGACAAGCCTCCTGTGGCTCACTGGTTGAAAAACACCGTCCTGATACCGGCTCGGGGCGGCTGGCGAACGTGAATGCATTCGGGCCTGGATTCACTATGCGCCCGCGCGCCACGGAACGCAATGCGTTCCCGCCCGGGGCGCACGGGATATGGCAACGGGGTGCCAAGGCGCGCAAAAAGCTTCACAATCGGCTGGATTTCCAGCCTGTGGCGGCCCGCGAATCGCCGCGCCACAGGCTCCGGCGCCACGGCTAGAATGGCCCGCTTTGGCCCCGGCGATGGCGGGGCAGACCCTTTCGCCCGACCGTCTCTATGACCCAGCCCAGCACCTCTGCCCTGCACACCTCCGCCCTGACCTCGCTGCCGCTGCTGGCGCGCGGCAAGGTGCGCGACAACTACGCCGTGGGCGACGACCGCATCCTGATGGTGGCCAGCGACCGGCTCTCGGCCTTTGACGTGATCATGGGAGAGCCGATCCCCGGCAAGGGCGAGCTGCTCACGCAGATGGCGCTGTTCTGGTTCGACAAGCTGGGCCACGTCGTGCCCAACCACCTGACCGGCGAGGCGCCCGAGAGCGTGGTCACGCCGGCCGAGGCGCCCCAGGTGCGGGGGCGCTCCATGCTCGTCAAGCGCCTCAAGCCGATTCCCATCGAGGCCGTGGTGCGCGGCTACCTGGCCGGCAGCGGCTGGAAGGAGTACCAGGAGTCGCGCTCGGTCTGCGGCGTGCCGCTGCCCGACGGCCTGACCAATGCCGCCAGGCTGCCCCACAGCATCTACACGCCGGCCGCCAAGGCCGCCATGGGCGAGCATGACGAGAACATCACGTTCGAGCGTACCGTGGAGATGGTCGGCCCGGATCTGGCCGCCAGGATCCGCGACGTTTCCATCCAGCTGTACGAGGCCGCCGCCGCCATCGCGCTCGCCAAGGGCATGATCATTGCCGACACCAAGTTCGAGTTCGGCCTCGACAAGGACGGCACGCTGGTGCTGATGGACGAGGTGCTCACGCCCGACAGCTCGCGCTACTGGCCCGTGGAGGGCTATGCCGAGGCGCTGGCCCGCGGCGAGAACCCGCCCAGCTACGACAAGCAGTTCGTGCGCGACTGGCTGGAGCAGGCCCAGGTGGGCGGCAAGCCCTGGAACAAGACCGCCCCCGCGCCGCGCCTGCCGCGCGAGGTGGTGGAGAAGACGGCCGCCAAGTACCGCGAGGCGCTGCAGCGGCTCACTGCCTGATTCCCGGCTTCCAGCAAAAGACAAGGCCCCTCGCGGGGCCTTGTTTCTTTCAGCTCAGCACCACCGAGCTCAGGCGCCGGCGGTAGGCCGCCACCACCGGGTCCTCGGGCGGGATCTGGCCCTCGGCCACCTTGGGCTTGGGCGGCTCGATGATCTCCAGGATGGCCACGTAGGTCTTGCGCGCGGCCTCGTCGTTCCAGGCCTTGTCGCGCATGAGGATTTCCAGCAGCTCGTCCATGGCCTCCTGCCAGCGCTGGCGCGCCATGAGCCAGCGTGCGCGGCCGAAGCGCGCCTCGAAGTCGCGCTTGTTGGCGGTAATCTTTGCATCGAATTGGGCGTCAGCGCCCTCCCCATGCGCGCCAGCAGCTACGAAATCAAGAGCATCCATCCAGGCCTTGAGCGCGCCCAGGCGGCGCGAGGCCTCGGCCTTTGCGATCACGGGGGCGAAGGCCACCTTGGCATCGTCCTCGCGGCCGAGCTGCAGCAGCAGCTTCACGTAGTCGAAGCGCGCCTCGTCGTTGGCCGGGTCGGTGGCCACGGCGTGCTGCAGCTTTTCCAGCGCGCCCTCGGTGTCGCCTTCGGCCAGCGCATCCTGCGCTTCTTCCTCCTGTTCCTCCGCCTGCAGCGCCTCGGCGCTGGGCACGTGCTTGTCGAGGAAGGCGCGCAGCTGGCCCTCGGGCTGTACGCCCATGAAGCCGTCCACCGGCTGGCCGTTCATCATCAGCACGCAGGTCGGGATGCTGCGGATGCCGAACATGGCGGCCAGCTGCTGCTCCTGGTCGGAGTCGATCTTGGCGAGCTTGAAGCGGCCCGCGTATTCGGTCTCCAACTTCTCCAGCACCGGGCCCAGCGTCTTGCACGGGCCGCACCAGGGTGCCCAGAAGTCCACCAGCACGGGCTGGCTCATGGAGGCGGCGACCACCTCGGTCTCAAAGGTTTCCAGGGTAACGTCGATCATGTATAGGCATCCCGGTAATGGCTCAACGGGGATTCTCGGACATATTCGGCGCCGTGGAACAGAACCCCGGCGGGCGCGGTGCATGTCCGAAAAGTAAAATGCCGGGTTCCCCCGACGAGCGCCGTTGCGCGCACTCCTCACATGAACCCCATCCAGATCGGCGTGGTCATGGGCTCCAGCAGCGACTGGGACACCATGCAGCACGCAGCCGCCATCCTCCAGCAGTTCGGCATCGCGCACGAGGCGCGGGTGGTCTCGGCCCACCGCATGCCCGACGACATGTTCCGCTACGCCGAGGCCGCCGCCGGCCGCGGCCTCAAGGCCATCATCGCGGGCGCAGGCGGCGCCGCCCATCTGCCCGGCATGATCGCCGCCAAGACCTGCGTGCCGGTGCTGGGCGTGCCCGTGGCCAGCAAGCATCTCTCGGGCGTGGATTCGCTGCACTCCATCGTGCAGATGCCCAAGGGCGTGCCCGTGGCCACCTTCGCCATCGGCGCGGCCGGCGCGGCCAACGCGGCGCTGTTCGCCGTGGCCCTGCTGGCCAACAACGACCCTGCGCTGCGCGAGCGGCTCGAAGCCTTCCGCGCCGAGCAGACCGCCGCCGCGCGCGCCATGACCCTGCCCCCGGTGGCCACATGAGCGCGGGCCGGGGCGTGATCCTGCCCGGCGCCACGCTGGGCGTGCTCGGCGGCGGGCAGCTGGGGCGCATGTTCGTGCACGCGGCCCAGGCCATGGGCTACTCCACGGCCGTGCTGGACGACGACGCAGCCAGCCCGGCCGGGCTGGTGAGCCAGCACCACATCCGCGCGGGCTACGAGGACCCGCAGGGCCTGGCCGAACTGGCGCGCCTGTGCGCCGCCGTAACCACCGAGTTCGAGAACGTGCCCGCCGCCGCGCTCGACATCCTGGCGCGCAGCCTGCCCGTGTCGCCCGCGGGCGGCGCCGTGGCGATCGCGCAGGACCGCGCGGCCGAGAAGGCCCACTTCGTGCGCTGCGGCGTGCCCGTGGCGCCGCACGCGGTGATAGCGACGCCCGCGCAGCTGGCCGCCGTGGATGCCGGCCTGCTGCCCGGCATATTGAAGACCGCGCGCCTGGGCTACGACGGCAAGGGCCAGGCGCGCGTGAATACGCCACAGGAGCTGGCCGCCGCCTGGGACGATCTGGGCCGCGTGCCCTGCGTGCTCGAAAAAATGCTGCCGCTGGCGCACGAGTGCTCCGTCATCGTGGCGCGCGGCCGGGACGGCCATGTCGTGCACCTGCCCGTGCAGCGCAACCTGCACAGGGGCGGCATCCTGGCCGTGACCGAGGTTCATGAGGGAAATCTGCCTCCAGGGCAGGCCCGTCAAGCGCTGGCAGCTGCCAAATCGGTAGCAGATGGCCTGGACTACGTGGGCGTGCTGTGCGTGGAGTTCTTCGTGCTGCAGGACGGCGCCCTGGTGGTCAACGAGATCGCCCCGCGCCCGCACAACAGCGGCCACTACAGCCAGAACGCCTGCGACGTGTCGCAGTTCGAGCTGCAGGTGCGCGCCATGGCCGGCCTGCCCCTGGTGCAGCCGCGCCTGCACAGCCCGGCCATCATGCTGAACCTGCTGGGCGACCTATGGTTCAGGGACGGCGACGGCCCCGCCACGCCGCCCTGGGACGAGGTGCTGGCGCTGCCCGGCTGCCACCTGCACCTGTACGGCAAGCGCGACGCGAAGCGCGGGCGCAAGATGGGCCACCTGAACGTCACGGGCGCCACGCCCGGGGCCGTGCGCGCCACGGCACTCAAGGCGGCGGCCATCCTCGGCATCGAACCCTTCTGACCCCCATGATCCTGGACGGCACGCTCCCCTCCTCGGTACAGGCCGCGGCGCGGCTGCTGGCGCGCGGCGAGCTGCTGGGCCTGCCGACCGAGACCGTCTACGGCCTGGCGGCCGACGCGGACAACGACGCGGCCGTGGCCCGGATCTTCGCCGCCAAGGGCCGGCCCGCCAACCACCCGCTGATCGTGCACGTGGCCGACAGCACGGCCATCACCCACTACGCCAAGGAGGTGCCGCTGTTCGCGCAGCAGCTCATCGACGCCTTCTGGCCCGGCCCGCTCACGCTGATCCTGCCGCGCCTGCCCGCCGCGGCGCGGGCCTCCACGGGCGGGCAGGACAGCGTGGGCCTGCGCTGCCCCGCCCACCCCGTGGCCCATGCCGTGCTGGCCGCCTGCCAGCGGCTCGACCCGCCCGTGTGGGGCGTGGCCGCGCCCAGCGCCAACCATTTCGGCAAAGTCAGCCCGACCACGGCGCAGCACGTGGCCGACGCGTTCGGCGACGAACTGCTGGTGCTCGACGGCGGCGCCTGCGCCGTGGGCATAGAGTCCACCATCATCGACTGCACGCGCGGCGTGCCGGTGCTGTTGCGCCCGGGCGCCATCTCGCGCGCGGACGTGCAGCGCGCCTGCGGCCTGCGCCCACTATCGAAAGAAGAGCTGCCGGCGCACACACCACGCGCTTCAGGCACGCTTTTGGCTCATTACGCCCCGACGGCACGCGTGCGCCTGATGGACGCCAGGCAGCTGCAGGCCGGCCTGGACGTGCTGGGCGCCGACGCCGCCCACCTGGCCGTGTACGCGCGCGCACCGCTGCGCTCGGCATCGTCCAGGATCATCCTGCGCCGCATGCCCGACGACGCGGCCGCGGCCGCGCAGCAGCTGTTCGCCGCGCTGCGCGGCTTCGACGACGCGGGCGCGCGCCTGATCTGGATCGAGACCCCGCCCGACACGCCCGACTGGGAGGGCGTGCGCGACCGCCTGCAGCGCGCCGCGGCCGCGGGCTGACGTCTTCACACGGCGCCGCAACCCTGTCGTTAAACTCTCGCCCACCTCAATCCGGAGAAATACATGCCAGCAAATTGGATGCGCCGCAGCTTCTTGGCGGCCGCCTGTGCATCGGCCGCCCTGCTGGCGGCCTGTGGTTCCAGCGACGTCGAATCCGCCTTCACGCCCACGCGCTTCGTCGCCTTCGGCGACGCCCAGGCCGACGTGGGCCAGGTGGGAGGCAAGAGCTACACGGTCAACGACGGCACCCTGAACATCTGGACGAAGCAGCTCGCCTCGCGCTACGGCGGCACGATCGCGCCCGTGTCGGCCAGCGGCCTGAGCTACGCCCAGGGCAATGCGCGCGTGGCGGCCACCCCCGATGCGGCGGGCGACGCCAGCACGCCCACGGTGACGCAGCAGGTGACCCAGTTCCTCGCCGGCCAGCAGCCCGCCGACGGCGACCTCGTGATCGTCAGCGCCGGCGCGAGCGACATCATCGCCGGCATGGCCGCCGTGCAGGCGGGCACGCTCACCGAGGCGCAGTACGTGGACGCCGCGAGCCAGGCTGGCAAGAACCTTGCCGCGCAGGTGCGCCGCCTGTCCGACGCTGGTGCCAAGCACATCCTGGTGACCGGCACCTACGACCTGAGCCGCACGCCCTGGGCCGTGGCCATCGGCAAGCAGGACCTGATCAGCAGCGCCAGCCTGCGCTTCAACAACGACCTGCTGGTCGCCATCGAGGACCTGCGCAAGACCGTGTTCTACGTGGACATCGCCTACTACGTGAACCTGTTCCAGGGCAACCCCGGCGGCTATGGCTTCACCGACGGCAGAACGCCGGTCTGCACCTCGGTGGACGCCGGCCCGGGCATAGGCATAGGCGCTGGCGAGGTGAACTCGTCCCTGTGCACCTCGTCCACGCTGCTGACCGACGCCGATCCCGGCCGCTACGTGTTCGCCGACAAGGTGTACCTCACGCCGGCCGCGCACCGCAGGTTCGGCGATTACGCCTACGACCGCCTGCGCCAGCGCTGGTGATCGCAGGCCGCCCCGCGCGTGAAAAAGCCGACCCGCGGGTCGGCTTTTTCGCATCCGGCGCAGGCCGGTCAGAACGTGTAGCCGGCGTTGACCGTCAGCACCACGGGGTGGAAGCGGATGTCGATCTCGCGCTGCACGCCGGCCGTGTGCGTCGTGAGCTTGCTCTTGACGCGCGCCGTGGCGACGGCGCCGGTGATGGACCAGCGCTCGTTGATGCGGTAGCTCAGGCCCACCTGCCCCGCCAGGCCCCAGGAGTCGGAGAGGCGGATGTCCGTGGGGCCGCCGTTGAGCGCGTTGTTCGCGGCCGTGGAGGTGCGCTTGTCGAAGTTGGTGTAGTTCAGCCCCACGCCCACGAAGGGGCGCCACCGGCTGGTCGCGTCGCCGAACTTGTAGTTGAAGAACAGCGTGGGGGCGATCTGGCGCACCTCGGCCACCTTCCGGCCGTCGAAGGCCACGATGTGCGGCGGCAGCCAGGGGGCGATCTTGGCGTTCACGTCATGGGTCGGCGGATAGCCCAGCGCGAGCTCGAACTCCATGTTCGGGTGGAACCCGTAGGCCAGCGACAGGAACAGCGTGGACTTGTTCTGCACATCGATGCTGATGCCCGACGGCGGGCCGGGCAGCATGGGGCCCACGGCGTCGGTGGCCGAGGAATGGGGGGCGATGTGGCTCAGGCCGCCGCGCACGGTGAACTGGGCCGAGGCGGTGCCGCACAGCGCGAGCAGCGCGGCGGCGGACAGGGCATGGGAGATGAAGCGTGCCATGGTGTCGGTACTCCTTGTGCAACGGCGTTCAGCCGCCCGATGCCAGCACCTGCTGGAAGAACGCGCGCGCGGCCACGTTGCAGAACGGCGGCACCAGCGAGCCGTGGTAGGCCTGCACCACGGCATTGGCGCCGCCCTGCGCGGCCGCATTGGCCTTGGCCTGGGCGAACCCGGCCTTGACGGCAGCGAACGGGTCGGACGCGCCGCCGCTGGCCGAATCCACGTCCAGCACCGTGAGCAGGCCGGTCGGCAGGGCCAGCGGCGAAGGCGCGGACCACAAGCTCTGCATCAGCGTGGTGTTGACCTTGTAGAACACCGTCGGGTCGGCATTGCCGCCGCACAGCAGCACGGGCCGCCGGGGTGCCCAGTTGCGCAGGTCGTTGGCCTTGAAGGCCTGGCGCAGCGGGTGCCGGGGCGCGGCCGCCTGCGCCCCGGTGGTCACACTGGGCACGGCGCCGTCGGGATTGGCGATCGCATCCTGCAGGTAGGCCAGGCGCACGCTGTTCTTGATCAGGTTGTTGCTGCCAAAGCCGAGGGCAAACAGCGGCGCCAGCTCGGGCGGCTGGGTCGGTGGCGTGACGCCGGCGAAGGCGGGATCAGGCGGCGTGCTGCTGAAGAGCTGCGTCTGCGGCAGCTTGCCCTGGGCAAACAACGTGTCGATGGGCGTGGTGGACGGCAGCAACTGGTCTATGCCGGTGGCGTAGGCCGCTTCGAACATGTCAGAGGGCTGAGCATAGAGGTTGCCGTAGGCCTTCTGATAGCTCGACGCCAGCAGCGGCGTGAACACGGTGGAGGCCAGGTTCACGTTGCCGTAGTACACGGCATCGCCGAAGGCCCCCAGCGCGTAGGGCCCCGACATGGGTGCCGACGCCGTCACGATCTGGTTGGCCGCCTGCAGCGCACGGTGCGTGGCCATGGCCACGTGGCCACCCTGCGAGTAACCGGTGATGAGCAGCTTGCCGCCGTCCTGGCCGTTGATGCCGGGCAGCGCCTTGCGCGCGGCGGTGAGCGCGTCGATCATCTCCTTGGACTGCTGGTCCGCGTTCAGGTAGGGGTGGTAGCCGAGCTTGGAAACGTCATAGCCCGCGTAGTTGGGTGCTACCACGATGAAGCCCTGCGCCGCATACATGGCGGCCAGCAGCGTGCCCTCGGAGGCGCCGGGGCGCGCGGGCTCGGTGATGTCGGCGATGTTGTAGGCGCGGTCGGTGCTCGTGCCATGGGCATACAGCACCACGGGGCGCGCTCCGCTGCAGCCCGCCGCGTCGCCCGTAGGCACCATGAGCGCGCCCGAGGCGTTCGTCTTCTCGCCCGCGCCGCCTACGGTGCCGTATTCGATGTAGTGGATGTTCACGCCGCACTTGGGCGCGCCCGCGAGCGCCAGCAGGCTCTGACCGCTCGGGTTGGCCGCGAGCCGGTCCTTGAGCTCTGCCGCGGAAAGCGCCGTCACGCGCAGCGGCGGGTTGTACATGAGGGAGCCGCGCGCCCCGCTCAGATCGGTCTCGGTGCTGCCGCCCGGGTCGGAGCCCCCGCCGCATGCCGCCAGAATTGCGGCGGCGCTGGCCATGGCCAGTCCCGTCCATTTGTTCATCGCGAATCTCCTGTTGTAAATAGAACGATCGTTCGTTTTATTTCGCGATGTTAATCCCGGCCCGCCCTTCCGATGCCGGGGGAAACCACCAATGCGGGCCGGTCACAAGCCCGTATCGCGCGCAGTCCAGTCGACCAGTGCGTCGAGCGCGGGCCGCGCCGCGGCCGCGTCCGGGTGGTTGATGATGGCCACCAGCACGTAGCGGCGCCCGCTGGCGGCCAGCACGTAGCCGGCCATGGCCGCCACGTCGCGCAGGCTGCCGGTCTTGAGGTGTGCGGCGCCCGCGGCCAGGACCGGCCTGCGGCGCAGCGTGCCGTCCACGCCCGCGACCGGCAGCGAGGCGACGAACTCCGGCATCACGGGCGAGGCCCAGGCCTGCTGCAGCATGCGTGCCAGCGCCCGCGGGCTCAGGCGCGCCTCGCGGCTCAGGCCCGCGCCGTTGTCCACCACGGGCGCATCGGTGCCGCCCATGCGCTGGCGCCACCACTGGGCGAGCACGGCGCGCGCGGCCTCGAAGCTGCCCTGGCCGCCCCTGTGCAGCCCCAGCGTGAGCAGCAGCTGCTGCGTCATGACGTTGTTGCTGTGCTTGTTGATGTCGCGCACCACCTCCGCCAGCGCGGGCGAGCGGCTAACGAACGCCGGCTGCAGGCCCGCGGGCACCTGGCCGTCGCGCACGCGGCCCGCAAGCGTGCCGCCCACCTCGCGCCACATGCCCTCCACGGCGCGCGCCGCATAGCCGCCCGGATCGGCCGGCGCCACGGACCACTCGCGCGCGCCGCAGGCCTGCGGGTACACGCCCTGGAAGGCGATGCGCGCGGCATCGGCGAAATCGGCGCGCAAGGCTGTGCGCCAGTCGCCGCAGGCCGTGCCCGGGGGCGCCAGGGGCACGCTGGCCGGCAGATCCATCCCGGCCAGCGGCGGCGCGTAGCGCACGCGGGCCACGCCGGCGGCCGCGTCGGGCATGAAGTCCATGGCCACGGCCTTGTAGTTGAGCAACAGCGCGTCGGGCGCGGCGTTGTAGGGGCGCCAGGGCTCGCCGTCGAACCCGGCCGGGTCGTGGGCCGGCAGCGCAAAGGCGCTGCGGTCGAGCACGATGTCGCCCTCGATCCGGGCGACGTCCAGCGCGCGCAGGCTGCGCATGAGCAGCCACAGCCGCTCCACCACCAGCTTGGGGTCCCCCTGGCCCTTGATGTAGACGTTGCCGCGCAGGCGCCCGTCCCGGGGCATGGCGTCCAGGTACACGGGCGTGTCCCAGGTGAAGGCCGGTCCCAGCATGTCCAGCGCCGCGAAGGTGGTCACCAGCTTCATGACCGAGGCCGGGTTGCCCGCCTTGTCGCCCTGGTAGGCCAGGCGTGCGGGCGCGCGCCCCTCGACGTCCACGACCATGGCCGACAACGCCGTGCGCGGCAGCCCGGCGCGCTGCAGCGCCGCATCGACGGCGGGGGGCAGTGCGCCGGCATCGGTCGGCGGGCCGGACGGGGCCGCGGCGCAGGCGCCCAGGCAGAGGCTGGCGATGCCGGCGCAAGCCGCGCGGCGCAGGCGGCGGCAGGCGCGCGCAAGGGTCAGGGGCAACATGGCCGCAAAGTCTATCGCCCTGCCCGGCCCCGCACGCCGCCATGGCCCGGCGCGCAGCCGATAATCGGACCCTCCATGAATCTGCTCGCCTTCGACACCAGCACCGACACCCTGTCCATCGCCGTACTGCACGGCGCGCTGGTGTGCGAGCACCACGGCCCAGGCGGCGCCCAGGCATCGGCCACCCTGATCCCGGCCATCCTCGCGCTACTGGCGCAGGCCGGGCTGTCGTTCGAGCGGCTCGACGCCGTGGTCTTCGGCCGCGGGCCGGGCTCGTTCACGGGGCTGCGCACGGCCTGCTCCGTGGCCCAGGGCCTGGCCTTCGGCGCGCGCGGCGGCCAGGGCGTGCCCGTGCTGCCCGTGGACACGCTGCTGGCCGTGGCCGAGGAGGCCCGCGCGGCGCATGGCTGCACGCGCGTGGTTGCCACGCTGGACGCGCGCATGGACGAGGTCTACACGGCGCCCTTCGAGTGGCAACCCGACGCCACGGCTGCCACCGGCGGCCACTGGCGCGCGCCGCAGGACTTCGGCCTGTGCGCCCCCGAGGCCGTGGAAGTGCCCGCCGGCTGGACGCTGGCCGGCAACGCCCGCGCCGCCTATGGCGCGCGCCTGGCGCCCGGCGCGCCCCACGTGCAGGCCCTGCCCACGGCCACGGCCCTGCTGCGCCTGGCGCCGGCCCTGCTGGCTGCCGGCTGCGCCGTGCGCGCGGACGCCGCGCTGCCGCGCTACATCCGCGACAAGGTGGCGCAAACCACCGCAGAGAGAGAGGCCGCCCGGCGTGCCACGCCGGCCCCGCACGCATGAACGCGATGGCCCAGCCCCCAGCCACCACCGAGGCCCGGTTCGAGCCCCTGACGCCCGAGCGCCTGGACGCGCTCATGGCGATCGAGCAAAACGCCTATTCCCATCCCTGGTCGCGTGGCAATTTCACCGACGCCCTGGCCGCCGGCTACCAGGTCCAGCTGCTCACGGCGGGCGCCCAGATCCTGGGCTACTTCGTCGCCATGCCCGGCGTGCAGGAGGCGCATCTGCTCAACATCACCGTGGCGCCGGCCTTCCAACGCCAGGGCTGGGCCCACGTGATGCTCGATGCCCTGGCCCTGTGGGCGCGCAGCCAGGGCGCGCAATGGCTGTGGCTGGAGGTGCGCGTAAGCAACGAGCGCGCCCGGCACGTCTACGAAACCCACGGCTACCGCCGCGTGGGCCTGCGCAAGTGCTACTACCCGGGCCCGGACGGCCAGCGCGAGGACGCCGTGGTCATGAGTCTGCCGCTATGAGCCTCGAACTGGACGCGCGCCAACGCGCCATGCTGCAGGAAATGGGCGTCACCGTCTGGGCCGCGCCGCCGCCGCGACCGGCCCCGGAGCCCGTCCCCGCCCAGCCCACCGCCGCCCACGCCGAGGCGGCGGTGCCCCCGCCCATGCAGGCGGCCGCGCCCGCACCCGCGCGGCGCCCGACGCCGGAGCCCGCCGCGCGCGCGGCACCGGCAGGCGCTCCGCCGGGTGGCCTGCTGCTCGGCGCGCCCCAGGCGCTGTACCCGCAGGCCGACCCGGCCGCCACGCCGCCCGGACTGGGCGAGGCTTGGCTGGTCGTGCTGGAGAGTCCCACGCCGGGAGAGCCCCTGGCTGGCGAGGTCGGCCGGCTGCTGGACAACATGCTGCGCGCCATGGGCCTGCACCGGCACCCGCGCACCTTCGTGGCCACGCTGGGCCGTCCCGCGCCCGGCCTGTCGGCCGAGGGCGTGGAGCCCGCCGCCGGCCTGCAGCAGGCGCTGGCCACGCTGCGCCCGGCCATGGTGCTGGTACTGGGCCTGGCCGCGGCGCGCGCGGTGCTGGGCAGCCGCGAGCCCCTGGGGCGCCTGCGCGCCGCCACGCACCGACTGGCCGACGGTACGCCGGCCGTGGTCAGCTACGACCCGGCCTACCTGCTGCGCGCCCCCGAGGCCAAGGCCGCCGCCTGGGCCGACCTGTGCCGCGCGCTGGCCCTGGTGCGCCATACGGCCGCTGGCTGAGCCCCTGCGCCCATCGGGGGCGAGTGCGATAATTGCTAGCTTACACATTCAGGAAATAGCGCCATGGAAAGCTACCCCAGTTGGTAGCTTTCAGCCTCCCGGACTGCCGAGGGGCTGAAAGCACCCCATCCCCCTTGCAGACACCACAAAAACAACCGGGAAAGTGAGCCATGCTCAACATCTTTTCGCTCGCCAATGGCCGGCTGGTCCAGGAAGAAATCGAGTCCCTGGAAGAGCTGGCGCGCTTCCAGCCGATCTGGGTGGACCTGGAGTCGCCCACGCTGGAGGAAAAGCGCTGGATCAAGCAGCACTACGGCCTGTCCATCCCCGAGGACGCGATGGACGAGGACATCGAGGAGTCGGCGCGCTTCTACGAGGAAGACAACGGCGAGCTGCACATCCGCAGCGACTTCCTGGTGGACGATGACGAGGAGCCGCGCTCGGTGCGCGTGGCCTTCATCCTGAACCAGCACAACACCGGGCTCAAGAGCTGCGGCGTGCTGTTCTCCATCCACGATGAGGACATCCCTGTGTTCCGCCTGCTGCGCATGCGCGCGCGCCGCGCGCCGGGGCTCATCGAGGATGCCAAGGAAGTGCTGCTGTCGCTGTTCGACACCGACGTCGAATATTCCGCCGACACGCTCGAAGGCATCTACGACGACCTGAAAAAGGTCAGCACCCAGGTGCTCGAGGGCCACGTGACCGACGACCACGCCCAGCGCGTGCTGGCCGACATCGCCTGGCAGGAGGACCTGAACGGCCGCATCCGCCGCAACATGCTGGACACGCGCCGCGCCGTGAGCTTCATGATGCGCAGCAAGATGCTCAACGCCGAGCAATTCGAGGACGCGCGCCAGATCCTGCGCGACATTGAGTCGCTCGACAGCCACACGCAGTTCCTGTTCGACAAGATCAACTTCCTCATGGATGCCACGGTCGGCTTCCTGAACATCAACCAGAACAAGATCATCAAGATCTTCTCGGTGGCCAGCGTGGCGCTGCTGCCGCCCACCTTGATCGCCAGCGTCTACGGCATGAACTTCCGCGCCATGCCCGAGCTGGAATGGGAGCATGGCTACATCTACGCCATCGCGCTCATGATCGCCAGCGCCGTGGTGCCCATGCTGTACTTCCGCAAGCGCGGCTGGTTGAAGTAGCCGGCCTGCAAGCCGTCGGCCGCATAAGCACCTGGTCCATGGATTACAGCAAAATACGGCTGAAATCTTTGCTAAACAAGCGCTAACAGCTATATTTTTATAGCAAATAAGCCAAAGGGTACGGCCGGGAAACGTTCCGCCACGGGCCGGAGGCTTCGAGCAACGCCTGCGAAACGCCCGCCGCCCAAGATGGCACCCGTGGCTCCACCCGCCATCCATGCGTTCCGGCCTTGCGACCCAGGGGCGTTTTGAAGCAGTGCCGAAGAGGTGTCGAATCAATCCTTCATCGAGAACATGCGGACGATCCAATTGCCCATCGTCATGGCGATCGTGGGACTGCCGCTCGCCATCACCGCGGCCACAGTCGTCATGCGGGCCCTGGCCGTCCCCCGCCACCGCCAGTTCACCAAGCGCATCCGGCACAGCATCCACTGCGACGAGAACATCGTGTTTCTCGCGATCCAACCCTGGTTCAGGCAGGTGCTCGGACCCCGCCCGCTCTGACGGACAGCGCGCAGACCCCTTACCGAGCCTGAACCGGAGGCCACACAGCACTGCGGCCCTGGAAAACAGTGGACGCTCACAACATTCCCCGTCCGGGGTGTTGCGCAGCCCCCGGGCACCTGCCTACGATGCATGCCCACGCCCCGCACGATCGTCCCCATGACCAGCGCACCCGCTCCCGGCCTGCAGCTCCTGGGCAGCGTGTGCTGGCACGCTGCTGGCAGCCGTCGGCGTCCACCTCCAGCAGCGCGGCGGTGACCTCGGGTGCGCACAGCAGTATGGCCGCGATAGGGGTTCCCATGGACGCGCCGTTCACCACCGGAGGCGTCAGCATCTTCGGCGGCCCGCATGCGAGCGAGCGTGTGGCCCAGGCCGTGCACCTGCTGGAGCACCTAGCGCCCTACCTGCAGCGCGACGGCCGCGACCGGCTGCAACTGCCCGGGCGCGCGGCGGTGCTGGTGCTGGCCGAGGAGCTGCCGTGAATAACCCTGGCCGCAAGGTCATGAGCCAAATCCACCTCCAGCGCTTTATACGAAAGCGCCAGTAGCTCTTATTTCGAGAGCAATCGCAGGAATTCCCGGATGATGTGGTCGGCATAGCGGCTGGCCACGTGCCGCACGAAATGCGGGAAGTCCACGTGGGCGCCATCGTCGGCGCGATCCGAGATGGTGCGCACGGCCGCGAAGGGCAGGCCATAGTCGTGGCACACCTGGGCCACGGCCGCGCCCTCCATCTCCACGGCTAGCGCCTCATGGCCGGCCGCGGCCAGCGCTTGGCGCAGCGCGCCGGATTCGGCCGAGGTGGAGACGAAGCGGTCGCCGCTGACGATCAGCCCCTGGTGCACGCGCGACGCATGGCTGTGCCCGATCCCCGGATTTTGAGGATCAAAACCGCCCTTACCCCTTGTCAAATAATCATTTACAGCTTCGAATAGCATAGCGGTCAACCCTGCATCGCAGGGCATGCGCGCCATGCCGTAGCCGGGCAGCTCCCAGCGCGGGAAGATGGGCGAGGCATCCATGTCGTGCTGTAGGAAACCATGCGCCACGGCCACGTCGCCCACCTGCACGCCCGCGCCCAGGCCACCGGCCACGCCGGTGAACACGATGCGCTCCACGCCGAAGCGCTCGGCCAGCACCGTGGCCGTGGTCGCTGCCGCCACCTTGCCGATGCCCGACAGCGCCAGCACCACGGGCTGCCCCTGCAGGCCGCCGCGCCAGAAGGCGCGGCCGGCATGCATGACGCGCTCGGGCTGAGCCAGAGCGTGGACGAGGCTGCCCTGCTCTTCGGACAGGGCGCTGAGGATGGCGGTGGTCATGGCGGGGCGGACGTGAAAAAGCCGGGATTATCCCGGCTCTGCAGCGGTTGGCGGCTGCGCTACTTCTTGTCGCGCAGCTCGCGGCGCAAGATCTTGCCCACGGGGGTCTTGGGCAGCTCCGTGCGGAACTCGACCACCTTGGGCTGCTTGTAGCCCGTGAGATTGGCCTTGCAGAACTCGCGCACCTGCGCCTCGGTCAGCACCGGATCCTTCTTCACGATGACGAGCTTGACAGCCTCGCCGGTCCTGTCGTCGGGCACGCCAACCACGGCGCACTCCAGCACGCCGGGCATCAGTGCCACCACGTCCTCCACCTCGTTGGGGTAGACGTTGAAGCCGCTGACCAGCACCATGTCCTTCTTGCGGTCCACCACCTTGAAGTAGCCGCGCTCGTCCATAGTGCCGATGTCGCCGGTCTTGAAGTAGCCGTCCTCGGCCATGACCTTGGCGGTCTCGTCGGGCCGCTGCCAGTAGCCGGCCATGACCTGCGGGCCCTTGATGGCGATCTCGCCGGGCTGGCCGGTGGCCGAGATGTCATGCCCGTCGTCGTCGAGGATACGCATGTACGTGCTGGGAATGGGCACGCCGATGGTGCCCGAGAACTCCTTGGCCGTGACCGGGTTGCAGCTGACCGAGGGGCTGGTTTCCGACAGGCCGTAGCCCTCGCAGATGGGGCAGCCGGTCTTCTCCAGCCACAGCTTGGCCACGGCCGCCTGCACGGCCATGCCGCCGCCCACCGAGACCTTCAGGTGGCTCCAGTCCACCGTGTTGAACTGGGGATGGTTGGCCAAGCCGTTGAACAGCGTGTTCACGGCCGGGAAGCTGTGGAAGCGGTGCCTGGACAGCTCCTTGAGCACGGCCGCCAGATCGCGCGGGTTGGGGATCAGGATGGTCTTTCCGCCCGTGCGCATGGAGAGCATCATGTTCACCGTGAAGGCGAAGATGTGGTAGAGCGGCAGCGCGCACACGGCCGTGGGCTGCTCGCCGGCCGGGATCTTGCTCGTGGCGGGCGCGTTCCAGGCCTCGGACTGCAGCACGTTGGCGATCACGTTGCGGTGCAGCAGCACCGCGCCCTTGCTGACGCCCGTGGTGCCGCCCGTGTACTGCAGCAGCGCGATGTCGTCGGGGGCGAGCTCGGGCTGGCTGAACGCGGCCGACGCGCCCTTGGCCAGCGCGTCGTTGAAGCGCACCGCGCCCGGCAGCTGGTAGGGCGGCACCAGCTTCTTGACGTTGCGCACCACGTAGTTGACGAGCAGCCCCTTGAGCCCCAGCCGGTCGCCCATGGCGCACAGCACCACGTGCTTGACGGCCGTGTGGGCGATGCAGGCCTGCAGCGTGGCGGCGAAGTTCTCGATGATGACGATGGCCTTGGCGCCCGAGTCCTTGAGCTGGTGCTCCAGCTCGCGCGGCGTGTACAGCGGGTTCACGTTCACCACCACGAAACCCGCGCGCAGCACCGCCGCCACGGCGATGGGGTACTGCGGCACGTTGGGCATCATCAGGGCCACGCGGTCGCCGCGCGCCAGGCCCAGGCTCTGCAGGTAAGCGGCGAGGCGGCGGCTCAGGGCATCGGTCTCGCCAAAGCTGATGTCCTTGCCCATGAAGCTGTAGGCGGTGCGGTCCGCATAGTCGCGAAAGGCCTGCTCCATCAGCTGCACCAGCGACTGGTACTGCGTCGGGTCGATATCGGCAGGCACGCCCTGCGGATAGGCCGCCAGCCATGGTCGGTCGGTCATCTCCAAGTCTCCTGATGAATTCATCGAATATGAAAAACCGTGCTGGAAAAATCCGCACGGTCGTACTTTTTATTGGCCGATTATGCCCCGTCAGCCCTTGAGCGTAACCAGCACCTCGTCCAGCATCTTCTTGGCATCGCCGAACAGCATGCGGTTGTTCTCCTTGTAGAACAGCGGGTTGTCCACGCCGGCGTAGCCCGAGGCCATGGAGCGCTTCATCACGATCGAGGTCTTGGCCTTCCACACCTCCAGCACCGGCATGCCGGCGATGGGGCTGGCCGGGTCTTCGAGCGCGCTGGGGTTCACGATGTCGTTGGCGCCGATGACCATGGCCACGTCCGCGTCGGGGAAGTCCTCGTTGATCTCGTCCATCTCCATCACGATGTCGTAGGGCACCTTGGCCTCGGCCAGCAGCACGTTCATGTGGCCCGGCATGCGGCCCGCCACGGGGTGGATGGCGAAGCGCACGTTGACGCCCTTCTCGCGCAGGGTCTGCGTGATCTCGTACACCGTGTGCTGGGCCTGGGCCACGGCCATGCCGTAGCCGGGCACGATGATGACGCTCTTGGCCTCGCGCAGCAGCTCCGCGGTCTCGGCAGCGCTGATGGGCACCACCTCGCCCTGGGGCTCGGCGGCGTCGCCCTTCTTCGCCGGCGCGCCGCCGCCCGAGCCGAATCCGCCCGCGATCACGCTGATGAAGTTGCGGTTCATCGCGTTGCACATGATGTAGGAGAGGATGGCGCCCGACGAGCCCACGAGCGCGCCGGTGACGATCAGCAGGTCGTTGGAGAGCATGAAGCCCGTGGCCGCCGCCGCCCAGCCCGAGTAGCTGTTGAGCATGGACACCACCACCGGCATGTCGGCGCCGCCGATGGCCATGACCATGTGCACGCCGAACAGCAGCGCGATCACCGTCATCACGACCAGCGCCGGCATGCCCGCCTGCACGTCGTGGGCGTTGAGGAACTCGCGGCCGAACCAGATCACCACCAGCAGCGCGGCGAGGTTGAGCCAGTGGCGCGCGGGCAGCAGCAGCGGCTTGCCGCCGATCTTGCCGGCGAGCTTGCCGAAGGCGATGAGCGAGCCCGAGAAGGTGACCGCGCCGATCAGGATGCCGACGTAGATCTCCACCTCGTGGATGGCCTTCTCCGCGCCTTCCAACTGGATCGAGGTATCGACGTAGCTGGCGAAGCCCACGAGGCAGGCCGCCAGGCCCACGAGGCTGTGCATGAGCGCGACCAGCTCGGGCATCTGCGTCATCTTGACGATCCTGGCCGCATACAGGCCGATGCCGCCGCCGATGACCAGCGCGCCGACGATCCAGGCCAGCCCTGAGGGGCTGACGCGCGGGCCGAACACCGTGGCCAGCACGGCCAGCGCCATGCCGATCATGCCGAACAGGTTGCCGCGGCGCGAGGTTTCCGGGTTGGACAGACCACCCAGGCTGAGGATGAACAGGATGGTGGCGCCGATGTAGGCCACCGTGGCGAGGCTCTGGGACATGTTCGTCTTCCTTTTCTTATGGTTCTTATCTGGTTCTTATTTGCGGAACATGGCGAGCATGCGGCGCGTCACGGCAAAGCCGCCGAACATGTTGACGGCCGTGAGCACCAGCGCTGCAAAGGCCAGCCAAAGGATCAGCCCGTCGGGGCGCCCGCTCGCCCCTGCTTCGGGCGGCGCGATCTGCACCAGCGCGCCGATGGCGATGATGCTGGAGATGGCGTTGGTCACGCTCATCAAGGGCGTGTGCAGCGCGGGCGTGACGTTCCACACCACCATGTAGCCGATGAAGCAGGCGAGCACGAACACTGTGAAGTGTCCCAGGAAGGCCGCGGGCGCATAGGCGCCGATGAACCAGAACAGCACCGCCGCCACGGCGAAGATGACGGCCAGGGTGGTGGCCGGCAGCGGGCCGGTGCTGCCATGGCCATGGCCGCCCTTCTTCTGCTCCACGGGCGCGACGGCGGCAGGTTTGGGCGCCGGCGCGGGCGGCGCCTTCAGCGGCGGGGCGGGCCAGGTGACGGAGCCGTCCTTGATCACGGTGAGGCCGCGGATCGCGTCGTCCTCCATGTTGACCACGGCATGGCCGTCCTTGGCCTTGCACAGCTCTTCCACGAGGCGCAGCAGGTTCGTGGCGTACAGCGTGGACGACTGCTTGGCCAGGCGCGAGGCCAGGTCGGTGTAGCCGATGATGGTCACGCCGTGGCGCACCACGGCCTCGCCGGGCACCGTGAGCTCGCAGTTGCCGCCCTGCTCGGCGGCCATGTCCACGATCACGCTGCCGGGCTTCATGCTCTGCACCATCTCGGCGGTGATGAGCTTGGGGGCCGGCTTGCCGGGGATCAGCGCGGTGGTGATGATGATGTCCGCGTCCTTGGCCTGGGTGGCGTACATCTGGCGCTGCGCGGCCTGGAAGCCCTCGCTCATGACCTTGGCGTAGCCGCCGCCGCCCGAGCCTTCTTCCTCGTAGTCCACCTTGACGAACTCACCGCCCAGCGATTTCACCTGGTCGGCCACCTCGGCGCGCGTGTCGTTGGCGCGCACGATGGCGCCCAGGTTGGCCGCCGTGCCGATGGCCGCCAGGCCCGCCACGCCGGCGCCGGCGATGAATACCTTGGCCGGGGGCACCTTGCCCGCGGCCGTGATCTGGCCGTTGAAGTAGCGGCCGAAGGCGTTCGCCGCCTCGATCACGGCGCGGTAGCCGGACACGCCTGCCGTGGAGGTGAGCGCGTCCATCTTCTGCGCCCGGCTGAGCGTGCGCGGCAGGCAGTCGATGGCCAGCACGGTGGCCTTCTTCGCGGCGAGCTGCTGCATCAGGTCGGGGTTCTGTGCCGGCCAGACGAAGCCGATGAGCATGCCGCCCTCGCGCATCAGCGCCGCTTCCTCGCTGCTCGGCGGACGCACCTTGAGCACGATGTCCGACGCGGCCCACAGCGCGGCGGCATCGGGCAGCACCTCGGCGCCGGCGGCGCGGTAGGCCTCGTCGCTGAAGTTGGCGGCGTCGCCCGCGCCCGATTCGACGGCAACGGTGAAGCCGAGCTTGATGAGCTTTTCCACCACGTCGGGGACGGTGGCCACGCGCTTCTCGCCCGGGAAGGTTTCCCTGGGCACGCCGATGCGCTGCACCGGCGGGGTTGGACTGGTCTGCATGCTTGTTCTCCTCGAAGTTTGAAAATTGTTATGCCATGCCGATGCGGTGGAGCATCAGGGTATGGGGATCGCGAACGGGAAGGGCGGAATCGCCAGGTAGCCGTCCATCATGCCCGTGCTCACGCGCACGGCCTGCGCCAGATCGCGACCCCATTGCAGCGCCGGCCAGCCTGCCGCCAGGAATTCATGGTTGTTGCGGGCCACGGGGGTCAACAGCCGCGGGTCCACCAGCACATCCACCTCCACCACGGCGCTGCCCGTAGCGGCATAGCGGTAGCTCAAGTATGAATATGGCTTGCCCATGACGATCTTGCGGCGATCGAGCCACCGCGCGAAATCCGGGTCGTTCTTTTCCAGCCATTGCGTGCCGTCGGCCCGGCGCTTGAAGCGCAGGCAGTCCACGCGCACCGTGCTGCCGCGGGTGGCGTCCTCCACCATCAGGCCCTCCTGCTGCGGGCAGCGGCCCGTCCAGTACACGGGGTCGCGGGGATGGTTGTCGCGGTTGGTATGCACGCGCAGCACCGCCAGCAGCTCCTGGCGCGCGCCACGCAGCGCCACGGCGCGGGCCTGCAGGGCCATGGTGCTTGCGGGCGCCGGCAGCACCTCGATGGCCTCGTCGGCCGCGCCCAGGTCTTCCCACACCCCCGGCGGCAGCGCCAGGCTCGCACGGCCCACCGGGTACTCAGTCTGCGTGGGAGACAGGGGTGCGCAAGCCGCCAGCACCACCAGGGCGCAGGGCAGCAGGCGCCGGATAATCGAACTCGTCAGCGTCATGGAAGCAAAGGGTTGAGGCACGCGATGGGCATGGCCATGCTGACCGCGAGCTTACATGATGCGCAAACCTCAAAAAAATCGGCAGCCACAGGCTGCCGATCTTCGGAGGGAGGGAACGAGGCCTTAGTTGACGACCTGGCCCAGTGCGCCCGCGGCGTATTTCTGCGCCATCTGCTCCAAGGTATGGCCCTTGATCTTGGCGCCCTGGCCTTCGCAGCCGAACTCCAGGTAGCGCTGCTTGCAGATCGCCTTGGCGGCCTCGCGCGCCGGCTTCATCCACTCGCGCATGTCGAACTTGTCGGGGTTCTCGGCCTGGAACTTGCGCACAGCGCCGGTCATGGCCATGCGGATGTCGGTGTCGATGTTGATCTTGCGCACGCCATGCTTGATGGCCTCCTGGATCTCCTTGACCGGCACGCCGTAGGTCTGCTTCATCTTGCCGCCGTACTGGTTGATGATGTCCAGCAGATCCTGCGGCACGGACGAGGAGCCGTGCATCACCAGGTGGGTGTTGGGGATGCGCGCGTGGATTTCCTTGACGCGCGAAATCGCCAGCACGTCGCCCGTGGGCGGGCGCGTGAACTTGTAGGCGCCGTGGCTGGTGCCGATGGCGATCGCCAGGGCGTCGAGCTGCGTGGTCTTGACGAACTGCGCGGCCTCCTCGGGGTCGGTCAGCATCTGGGCGTGGCTGAGCTTGCCGGCCGCGCCGATGCCGTCTTCCTCGCCGGCCTCGCCGGTCTCCAGGCTGCCCAGGCAGCCGAGCTCGCCCTCGACGGTGGCGCCGACCTTGTGGGCCATCTCGACCACCTGCCGCGTCACGCGCACGTTGTAGTCGAAGTCGGCCGGCGTCTTGCCGTCCTCCTTGAGGCTGCCGTCCATCATCACCGAGCCGAAGCCGAGCTTGAGCGCACCCTCGCACACGGCGGGCGAGGTGCCGTGGTCCTGGTGCATGACCAGCGGGATGTGCGAATAGGCCTCGGCCGCCGCCAGGATCAGGTACTTGATGAAGCTCTCGCCCGCGTACTTGCGCGCACCGGCGCTAGCCTGGAGGATGACGGGTGCGCCCACCTCGTCGGCCGCGGCCATCACGGCCTGCACCTGCTCCAGATTGTTGACGTTGAAGGCGGGAATGCCATAGCCGCTGTCGGCGGCATGGTCGAGCAGTTCGCGCATCGAGACGAGAGGCATGGCGATGGATCCGTTCGAAGGTTGAGGAGAAAGCGGCGGTAACCGCCTGGTAACCGCCGATTCTACCCACCCGCCACTGCCAGCCCGCGCGATCGCCCCATGCCCGGCCGACCGGCGCGGGTGGGGCGGCGCCGCGCTCACCGCGCCCGGCAGATCTTGAGCATGTTCGTGCCGCCCGGCGCGCCCATGGGCTCGCCGCAGGTAATCACGTACAGGTCGCCCTGCTGCACGATGTTGCGCATCTTCAGGTGGTTCTCGGCCTGCTCCAGGGCCGTGTCGCGGTCGGCGCTGGTGTCCATGAGCAGGGGGCGCACATTGCGGAACATGGCCATGCGCCGCTGCGTGGCCACCTTGGGCGTCAGCGCGTAGATCGGGATGTGGATGCGGTGGCGGCTCATCCACAGGGCCGTGGAGCCGCTGTCGGTCATGGCCACGATGGCCTTGGCGCCCAGGTGGTGGGCGGTGAACAGCGCGCCCATGGCCACGGACTGGTCGACGCGGCCCGCCGTCTGGCCGTCGAAGTCGGCGTCGCGGTCGGGGTCCTCTGCGGCCTCGGCGGCGGCGCAGATCTTGGCCATCTCCTGCACCGTCTCCAGCGGATACTTGCCGGCGGCCGTCTCGGCGCTGAGCATCACGGCGTCGGTGCCGTCGAGCACGGCGTTGGCCACGTCGCTGACCTCGGCGCGCGTGGGCACGGGGTTGGAGATCATGCTCTCCATCATCTGGGTGGCGGTGATCACGACCTTGTCCATGTCGCGCGCCATGCGGATCATCTTCTTCTGCAGCGCCGGCACGGCGGCGTTGCCCACCTCCACGGCCAGATCGCCGCGCGCGACCATGATGCCGTCGGATACGTGCAGGATCTCTTCGAGGCGCGGAATGGCCTCGGCGCGCTCTATCTTCGCGATCAGCCCGGGCTTGTGGCGGAACTCGGCGGCCGCCACGTTGCACAGCTGGCGCGCCATCTCCATGTCGGTGGCGTTCTTGGGAAAGCTCACGGCCACGTAGTCGGCCTGGAAGCTCATCGCCGTCTTGATGTCCTCCATGTCCTTGGCCGTGAGGGCCGGCGCCGTCAGGCCCCCGCCCTGCTTGTTGATGCCCTTGTTGTTGGACAGCTCGCCGCCTATCCTCACCGTGGTGTGCACGGCCTCGCCGCGCACCGCATCGACCTGCAGCACGATCAGGCCGTCGTTGAGCAGCAGCACGTCGCCCGCCCTCACGTCGCGCGGCAGCTCCTTGTAGTCCAGCCCCACGCCCTGCAGGTCGCCGGGCTCGGTGCGCGAGGCGTCGAGGACGAACGGCTGCCCCACCTCCAGGTGCACGCGCCCCTCGGCGAACTTGCCCACGCGGATCTTGGGGCCCTGCAGGTCGGCCATGATGGCCACCTCGCGCCCGGCGCGCTGGGCGGCCTCGCGCACCTTGGCGGCGCGCTCCACGTGGTCGCGCGCCTTGCCGTGGCTGAAGTTCAAGCGCACCACGTTCACGCCCGCCGCGATCATCTGCTCCAGCAGCAGCGGGTCGCTGGAGGCGGGGCCCAGGGTGGCGACGATTTTGGTGGCGCGGCGGCTTCGCATGAACATGTCTCTCTCAGTGGATGTAATCGAGTTTCGATTTTTACACAAAACAGGTTACAAGACGGTTTCCAAATCACGCCGTCATGCCCGCATCAGCGCCTCGATCTCGTCGCCCTCCACCGGCACGCCGCGCGTCATGAGCTCGCAGCCGTCATCGGTGACGACGGCGTCGTCCTCGATGCGTATGCCTATGCCGTGGAACTGCCCGGGCACGCCCGGCGCGGGGCGCACGTAGATGCCAGGCTCCACGGTCAGTACCATGCCCGGGCGCAGGATGCGGCTGGGGCGGTCCTTGATCAGCTCGCCCGACAGCGGATCCTTGCGTTCGCTCACCCGGCCCACCTCGCCGGGCTCGACATAGCTGCCGCAGTCGTGAACGTCCATGCCCATCCAGTGGCCGGTGCGGTGCATGTAGAACTGGAAATAGGCGCGCTTGTCGATCACGTCCTGCACGCCGCCCACCTTGTCCTTGTCGAGCAGCCCGAGGTCCAGCATGCCCTGGGCCAGCACGGCCACGGCAGCATCGTGCGGGTCGTTGAAGCGCCTGCCGGGCCGTATCGCGGCGATAGCGGCTTTCTGGCTTTCCAGCACAAGGTCGTACAGGGCGCGCTGCGGGCCGGTGAAGCGCCCGTCTGCCGGGAAGGTACGCGTGATGTCCGATGCGTAGCCGTCGAGCTCGCAGCCGGCGTCGATCAGCACCAGCTCGCCCGCGCGCACGGGCGCGGTGTCGGCGCGGTAGTGCAGCACGCAGGCATTGGCGCCCGAGGCCACGATGGAGCTGTAGGCGGGATACTGCGAGCCCTCTTCGCGGAAGGCGTGCAGGAGCTCGGCGTCCAGGTGGTACTCGCGCACGTCCTCGCCCGCGCGCAGCATGCGGCTGCTCCTCTGCATGGCGCGCACGTGGGCGCGCGCGCTGATGGCGCCGGCGCGGCGCATGATGGCGAGTTCATGCGCATCCTTGATCAGGCGCATCTCGTCGAGCAGCTCGCACAGGTCGCCCTGCTGCGCCGGGCACAGCGCGCCGTAGCGCACGCGCGCGCGCACCTGGTCCATCCAGCCCTCCACGCGCGCCGCCAGACCCGCATGGGTGGCGAACGGGAACCAGACCTGGCTGCGGTTTTCCAGCAGGCGCGGCAGGCGCGCATCGAGCTCGGCCACGGAATGCGCGGCGTTCACGTCCAGGGCCGCCACGGCCGCCTCCGGGCCGAGGCGGTAGCCGTCCCAGATCTCGCGCTCCAGGTCCTTGGGCTGGCAGAACAGCGTGCTCTCGCCCTCGGCGCTCAGCACCAGCCAGGCATCCGGCTCGGTAAAGCCGGTGAGGTAGTAGAAGTAGCTGTCGTGGCGGTACAGGTACTCGCTGTCGCGGTTGCGGCCGTACTGCGGCGCGGTGGGCACGATGGCGATGCCGCCCGCGCCCAGCTGAGCCGCCAGGCGCGCACGGCGTTGGGTGTAGATGGAGGTCATGCACTATCGTACTGTGCGCCGCCGCCGCGGCGCGCGCGCCTGCCCCCACCGCGGGCAGGCAGAGCCTGTTCATGGTCTTGTCATGGTGCCCGTTGCCCCGCAAAGGCAGTGGATGCAAGGCGCAAACCGCAGCCGGGCTGGTGGCCCGGCGAGGATTTGCAACGCCGCAGACGCTGCCTTTGCGGGGCAACGGGCACCATGACAAGACCATGAATAGGCTCTCAGGAACGCTTGTTCTTCCGTTCGAGGAACGCGTTCATGTGGTGCTGCGGCTCGCCCGTCTTGAAGGCCTCGCCGAACTCGGCGATGCTGTCGTCGATGGCCGCGTCCACGGTCATGCACTCCCAGCGGCGCAGCAGGCGCTTTTGCTGGCGCAGCACCACGGGGCCGATCTGCGCCAGCCCTGCGGCGATCTCCAGGATGCGCTCGTCGAGCCTGTCCCTGGGCACGCATTCGTTGATCAGGCCCCATTGCTGGGCCTGGGTGGCGGGGATGTTCTCGCCCGTGAGCAGCAGCCAGGCGGCGCGCGCCGCGCCGATCTGCGCG
Organism: Alicycliphilus denitrificans K601; assembly: GCF_000204645.1. Taxonomy (NCBI): domain Bacteria; kingdom Pseudomonadati; phylum Pseudomonadota; class Betaproteobacteria; order Burkholderiales; family Comamonadaceae; genus Alicycliphilus; species Alicycliphilus denitrificans. The sequence goes on from NC_015422.1 coordinate 4,722,130, forward strand.
GGCATCATGGCGGCGTGGATCACCGAGGGGATGCCCACCTTGACCTCGGGCATGCCGACGACGGCGTCATCCGCGGCGATGCGCAGGTCGCCGGCCATGGCCAGCTCCAGGCCGCCGCCCAGCGTATGCCCTTCCAGGCGCACGATGACCGGCACGGGGAAGTGGCGCACGGCGTTGCACAGGTCGCGCAGTGCACTGATGAAGGCGCGCCCCGTGGACGCCGTGAGCGCGGCCATCTCCTTGATGTCGGCGCCCGCGATGAAGGCGCGCGAGCCCGAACCGCGCAGCACCAGGCAGTGCAGCTCGCTGTTTTCCGCCAGCTCGCCCAATTGCGCCGTCAGGGCGCGGATCACGGGCGTGCTCAGCACGTTGAGCGGGCCCGCGTCGGCGATGGTCAGGACGGCAGTCGCTGGCGTGGGGTAGGAAATCTGGGAATACATGGCTTTTTCACCCATCACATTTTCTCGAAACCGATGTCCTTGACGAGGCGCGCCCAGGCCTTGTTGGAGCGCTCCACCGTTTCCTTGAACTGCTGCGGCGTCTGGTAGTCCACGATGGCCGACTGCTGTTCGATGGTCTTGACCAGCTCCGGATTCTGCAGCGTCTTCTTCAGCGCGGTGCTCAGCCTGGCCAGGATGGCCGGGTCCAGGTTGGCCGGCGCCCCGATCCCGTACCAGGACATCTCGTTCATGGGCTTGAGGCCCGCCTCGGCATAGGTGGGCACGTCGGGGAGGCTGGCCAGCCGCTTCGGGCTGGAGACCGCCAGCGCGCGCAGCTGTTTGCCGGCGATCAGGCCGCCGGACGAGGGCATGTTGTCGAACACCACGTCGATCTGCTTGGCCATCAGGTCGTTGAGGGCGGGGCCCAGTCCCTTGTAGGGCACATGGGTGATCTGCGTGCCCGTGGTGTTGCCGAACAGCGCCCCGCTCAAATGGCTGTACCCGCCATTGCCCGACGACCCGTAGTTGAGCTTGCCCGGCGCCTTGCGCGCGGCCTCCACCACGTCCCGGACCGACTTGTAGGCCGAGTCGAAGCCGACCACCATCACGCCGGGCACGTTGGCGATGTTGCTGATGGGCGTGAAGTCCTTCACCGGGTCGTAGGCCGGCTTGGCGTAGACGTTGGGGTTCACCGCGTGCGAACTCTCCACCATCATCACCAGCGTATAGCCGTCCGCGGGCTGCTTGGATGCGTGGAGCGAGCCGGTGCTGCCGCCGGCGCCGGGCTTGTTCTCCACCACGACGGACTGCCCCAGCTCCTCGCCGAGGTAGCGCGCCACGACGCGCCCGATCACATCGGTCGCGCCGCCCACGGCGTAGGGCACGATCAGGCGCACGGGGCGCTCGGGGTAGCCGGCGGCCCATGCGGCGGGCGCGGTGGCCGCGCACAGCGCGACCGCCAGCAATGTCTTCTTCACGTGTGTCACTCAAGTCTCCTGGTTTACGGGTTGATGGGTCCTGGGCCTGGCTGCGGGCCCGAGTACGGGTGGCGGGGTGACCGGGGCATCCCGGCCCGCGGGCACCATGGGGTTGCGCACCAGCCTGAGCGTGCCCAGCTGCGGGTGATCGACGGTCTGCAGCATCTGCCGGTGCCGCACCTGGGGGTGGGCGAACACCTGCTCCATGTCGTTGACGTTTCCCCACGAGATGCCGTGCTCGTCGAGCGCCCGGCCCAGCGCCTCGACCCGCCAGGCCGCCAGCTTCTCGCGCAGCAGCGGGCGCAGCCGCTTGAGGTGCGTAAGCCTGCCGGCATTGGTCGCGAAGTCGGGCTGCAGGTGCCAGTCCGCGCCCATGAGCCGGCAGAACGCCACGAACTGCGTGTCGTTGCCGATGGCCAGGATGACGTGGCCGTCGGCGCAGGCGAACACCTCGTAGGGCGCCAGGTTCGGGTGCGTGTTGCCGATGCGCGCCGGGCTCTCGCCCGACACGAGGTAGTTGCTCGCCTGGTTGGCGTTCATGGCCACGGCCACGTCGAGCAGGGCGATGTCCAGGTGCTGGCCGCGGCCCGTGCGAGCGCGCTGCACCAGCGCCGCCAGCACCGCGCTGGTGGCGTACATGCCGGTCATCAGGTCCACCACGGCCACGCCGGTGCGCAAGGGTCCCGCGCCCGGCTCGCCGTCCGCGATGCCGGTGTAGCTCATCAGGCCGCCCATGCCCTGGAAGATGTAGTCGTAACCCGGCTTGTGGGCGAAGGGGCCGCTCTGGCCGAAGCCGGTGACGGACAGGTAGATCAGGCCCGGGTTGATCGCGGCCAGCGATGCGTAGTCCAGGCCGTATTTCGCGAGCGTGCCGACCTTGTAGTTCTCCACCAGCACGTCCGCGTCCCGGACTTGGCGCAGCAGCCAGTCGCGGTCGGCAGCGTCGGCAAAGTCCGCCGTCACCGACTGCTTGCCGCGGTTGCAGGACAGGAAATAGGCCGCCACCTTTTCGCCGGATCCGGCCGTGGCGAAGGGCGGCCCCCAGCCGCGCGTGTCGTCGCCCTGGACGGGCCGCTCGATCTTGAGCACGTCGGCGCCCAGGTCCGCCAGGTTCTGGGTGCACCAGGGCCCGGCCAGGATGCGGGACAGGTCGATCACCCGCACCCCTTGCAGTGCATTCGCAAGCATCACGTACCCCCTACAACTGTGACGACAGGATGGCCGTGGCCTCGCTGGACAGCACGCCCCCGTTGCCATGCACCAGCGCGGTTTCCGCGCCGGCGACCTGCCTGGCCATGCCCTCGCCGCGCAGCTGCGTCACCGCCTCGATGATCAGGAAGATGCTGTACATGCCCGGGTGCACGCAGGAGAGCCCGCCGCCGTTGGTGTTCATGGGGAACGCGCCGCCCGGCTCGATGCGGCCGCCCTCGACGAAGGCGCCGCCCTCGCCCTTCCTGCAGAAGCCCAGGTCCTCCAGGAACAGGATGGGGTTGATGGTGAAGGCGTCGTAGAGCTCCACCACGTCGATGTCGCGCGGCTGCAGGCCCGCCTGCGCGAACGCCTTGCGCCCGGACTCCACGGCCGGGGTCACCGTAAGGTCTTCCATGCACGAGATCTGGCGATGCCAGTGCGCGAAGCCGCTGCCCAGCACGTAGATGGGCCTGGCGTGCAGTGCCTTGGCGCGCCGCGCCGAGGTGACGACGATGGCGCCCGCACCGTCCGTGACCAGGCAGCAGTCGAGCGCGGTGAACGGGTCCGAGATCATCCTGGCGTTGAGCACGTCGTCCACGCCGAGCGGTTTCTTGGAGAACGCGTCCGGGTTGAGCTGCGCCCACTTGCGCGCGGCCACCGCCACCTCGGCCAGCTGCCTGCGTGTCGTGCCGTACTCGTACATGTGCCGCGCCGCGGCCAGCGCGTAGCTGGAAACGGGGTTGAAGGCCTTGTACGGGTGCTCGTAGGGCTGCGGGTCGAGCTCGGCGCGCATCTGGTTGATGCGCGAGCTGCTGGGCGCGCTGCGCGGCGTGGCGCCGTAGCAGATGAGCACGTTCTCGCACTCGCCCGCGTCGATGGCCATCTGCGCGATCTTCAGGTCGGCGATGAAGGCCGAGCCGCCGAACATGGTGCTATCGGAGAAGCGCGGCCGTATCCCCAGGTACTCGGCCATGCGCATCACCCACCACGGCGAGGTGAGGCTGGAGGTGATGATGCCGTCGATGTCGGACTTGGCGAGGCCGCTGCGCTCTATCGCCAGGCAGGAGGCCCGGGCGATGATTTCCTGCTCGGTGGCGCCGCCGGCATGGCCCATGCCGGCCAGGCCCGTGCCCAGGATGGCGATGGAGCCGCGTGATGCGTGCGTATTCATGTCCGCACCTCCCCGCGCGCCGTGAAGACCAGCAGCGGCCCGTCCGCCATGGCATCGATGCGGGTGCGCACCGGCAGGCCGATGCGCACCTGCTCCACCGGCATGCCGACCACGCGGCTCATGAGGCGCGGGCCTTCTTCCAGATCGACCAGCACCACCGTGTAGTCCCCTTCCGCGCGGCGCACGATGGTCACCGAGTACACCGTGCCATTGCCCGAGGGCGCGACCCACTCAAGATCCTGCGAGCCGCAGTGCGGGCAGCACACGCGCGGGTAGAAGTGGAACCTGCCGCAGGACAGGCAGCGCGGAATTTCGAACCGCCCCTCGGCCAGCGCACCGAAGTAGCGCTGGTCGCAGGCACTGGCCACGGCCGATTGCGGCGCACCGATATCCGTCATGCGTTCACTCCTCCGCGCTGACGCCGGTTTCGAGCACGACGCGCTTCCACTTGGCGACCTCGGCCGCGACGAAGCTGCGCGTCTGCGCCAGGTCCTTCACGCCCAGCGGCTCGCTGTACTGCAGGCGCAGGCGCTCGGTCATCTCGGGCGAGTTCATGATCCTGTTGATCTCGCCGTTGAGCAGCGCGAGCACCGGCGCCGGCGTGCCGGCGGGGGCGTACAAGCCCAGCCAGGTATAGACGTCGAAGTCCTTGAACTGAGCGCCCGCCTCGCGCAGCGTCGGCAGCTCGGGGAACAGCTTGCTGCGCTCGGCCGCCAGGTTCGCGATCGGGCGCAGGCGGCCCGACGTGATGAAGGCCGACACGCTCATCGAGTCCTGCACCGCCATGGGGATCTGGCCCGCCACGGCATCGTTCGTCGCCGGCGCCGCGCCCTTGTACGGCACGTGGGTGAACTGGTAGCCCGTGACCTTGCGCAGCCACTCGCCGCCCAGGTGGGTGGAGCCCGCGGCCCCCGCGGTGCCGAAGGGGATGTTGGGCTGCTTCTTCGCCCAGGCCAGGAATTCCTGGGCATTCTTAGCCGGCACGCCGGGGTTCACCACGATCAGGTTGGGCGCCCTGGCCAGCACGGCCACGGGCTCCAGGCTCTTGAGCGGGTCGTAGCCCACCTTCTTCATCGCGGGCGCGATCACGTAGCCGGTCGCGCCCACCAGCAGGGTGTAGCCATCGGCGGACTGCCGGGCCACGTATTCCGTGCCCACCTGGCCCGCGCCGCCCGGGCGGTTTTCCACGACGAAGGGCTGCTTGAGCCTTTCCTGCAATTCCTTGGCCAGCGCGCGGCTGACGATGTCCGTCATGCCGCCCGGCGGAAAGGCCACGACCACCGTGACCGGCTTGGCCGGATAGGCGCCGCCTTGCGCGTGGGCCGGCATGGCCGAGGCCGCCAGGGCCAGGCCGCACAGCGCGGCGGCGCGGGCCATGGAGCGGGCCCTGTGGAACAGCGTGAAATCCATGTGTTGTCTCCTTGCGTGTTGTCTGGGTGCGCGACCGGCACCGCCGAACGCCTGATGCGGCGCTGCCCCAGTGTAGGAACGGCCCTGCGCCCGTTCCATCGCAAAGATTCGAACGCTGTCTTGGAGAATTTCGAACGGCCGGAGCCAGCCGCGCGGGGATCAGGCGCGGGTCATGGCGACCTGCGGGTCTTCGAGCAGGAAGTTCACGAACTCCGTGATGAAGCCCGGGAACCTGGCGTCCTGCCGCACGACCAGGCTCAGCTCGCGCAGGGCCCAGGGCTCGTCGAGCGGCAGGACCGCGACCTGATCCGGCTGCAGGCGGCCGCCGAGCACACTCCTGGGCATGAGCGCTATGCCCACGCCCGCGGCCACCAGCGACAGCACGGCGTCGAAGCCGTGCGCATGCAGGCGCGCGCGCACGGTCTTGCCGTACTTCTGCGCGGTATCGCGCAGGAACAGGTAGTTGCTGCTGGTGCGCGCCATGCAGACGAAGTCGAACTCCAGCGCCGCGCCCAGGCACAGGCTGGACTGCGAGGCCAGCACGTGGTCGCGCGGCGTGACGATGACCAGGCGGTCGACGGCATAGGGGTGGGTGGCCAGCCCCTGCACGGACGAAGGCCCCGCGAAGATGCCCACGTCAGCCTCGCGCGCGAGCACCGCCGCCGGGATGGTCTCGCTCTGGCGCTCCTCGATCTCCGCATCGATGCCCGGATAGGCGACCAGGAAGCGTCCCAGCGTCGGCGTCACGAAGCCGTTGAGGGAGCTGCTGTTGGCAATGAGCCGCACATGCCCCTTGACGCCCGAGATGAACCGGCCGACGTCGCTCTGCATGCGCTCCACGCCCTCGAACAGCTCGCGCACGTGCAGCAGCATCGCGTCGCCCGCGGGGGTCAGGTCCATGCCCCTGGGCGTGCGCTCGAACAGCGCCGTGCCCAGCGCCTGCTCCAGGTTCTTGAGCCGGTAGCTCGCGGCCGACGGCGTGATGAAGACCGCCGCGGCTCCCGCCGTCAGGCTGCGCGCCTGTGCGATCTCCAGGAACAGCCGCAGGTCCGAGAGCTCGTAGCGCATGGCGGCTACCCCTGGGACGGGGCCGTGGCGTTCAGCGCGGCAAGGCGCCCGGGCGTGCCCACGTCCGTCCAGCGCCCGCGGTAAAGCTCGCCCGTCACGCGCCCGGCATCCATGGCGCGGCGCAAGAGCGGCGCCAGCGGCGCGGCCAGGCCCTCGGGGTTGCCGGCGGGAATGTCGCACCAGGGCGCGGCGAACAGTTCGACGCGCAGCAGGGCGATGGTGCTGTAGGTGAAGCGCTCCCGCGCATCGCCCTCGGGCAGGTTCAGCACCAGCCCCTGCGGGGACAGGCCGAAGTCCCCGCGGGGGTGATGCGGCGGGTTCTCCACCAGCCACAGGTGGGCCAGCGCGCCGCCAGCGGCGAACCGCCGGGCGGCCTCGGGGTCGAAGCGGAAATCCGGCGCGAACACGTCGCCCGCCGCCAGCCAGAACACCGCGCCGCCCAGCAGCGGCAGCGCGCGCGCGATGCCGCCGGCCGTCTCCAGCGCGCGGCCGAAGTCGCGGCCCTCGTGCGAATATGAAATCGATAGCTGCTCGCGCCCGCCCAGTAATGGCCGGGGGCCAAAATGGCTTGAAATCTGCTCTCCCAGCCAGGCCGTGTTGACCACCACGCGCGCCACGCCGGCATCGGCCAGCGCCTGCAGGTGCCACTCCAGCAGCGGCCGGCCCTGCACCTGCAGCAAGGGCTTGGGGGTGTGGTCGGTGAGCGGGCGCATGCGCTCCCCGCGGCCGGCGGCCAGCAGCAGGGCGGGAGGCTGTGTGTGCATGGCCGCACTGTAGTGCATCGCCCTGCCGCCGGCGCTCCCTCTGGTGCACCCCGGTAAAATGCTGGGCTTTGCCCCAGCCCCTTTCCACTTTCATGGCCAATGCACAACAAATGGCGAATGCGATCCGCGCACTCGCAATGGATGCCGTTCAACAAGCCAACTCCGGCCACCCCGGCGCCCCCATGGGCATGGCCGACATGGCCGTGGCGCTGTGGGGCCGGCATCTGAAGCACAACCCCACCAACCCGCAGTGGATGGACCGCGACCGCTTCGTGCTGTCCAACGGCCACGCCTCGATGCTGCTGTACGCGCTGCTGCACCTCACGGGCTACGACCTGCCCCTGCAGGAGCTGAAGAACTTCCGCCAGCTGCACAGCAAGACCGCCGGCCACCCCGAGCACGGCATCACCCCGGGCGTGGAGACCACCACCGGCCCGCTGGGCCAGGGCGTGACCAACGCCGTGGGCTTCGCGCTGGCCGAGAAGCTGCTGGCCGCCGAGTTCAACCGCGAGGGCCACGCCATCGTGGACCACCACACCTACGTATTCCTGGGCGACGGCTGCCTCATGGAGGGCATCAGCCACGAGGCCGTGGGCCTGGCCGGCGCCTGGAAGCTGAACAAGCTGATCGCGCTGTACGACGACAACGGCATCAGCATCGACGGCCAGGTGGCGCCCTGGTTCATCGACAACACGCCCCAGCGCTTCGCCGCCTGCGGCTGGAACGTGATCGACGCCGTGGACGGGCACGACGTGGAGGCCGTGGCCGCCGCCATTGGCCAGGCCAAGGCCAGCGTGGACAAGCCCACGCTGATCGTCTGCAAGACCGCCATCGGCAAAGGCAGCCCCAACCGCGCCAACACCGCCAAGGCCCACGGCGAGCCCCTGGGCGCCGAGGAGATCAACCTCACGCGCGCCGCGCTGGGCTGGTCGCACGAGCCCTTCGCGATCCCCGAGTCCGTCTATGCCGACTGGGACGCCAAGGCCGCCGGCCAAGCCGCCGAGGCCGAGTGGACGCTGCGCTTCGCCGCCTACGAGGCCGCCTACCCCGAGCTGGCGTTCGAACTGTCCCGCCGCATGGCCGGCGACCTGCCCAAGCACTTCGCCCAGGTGGCCGTAGACACGGTGGTGGCGGCGCACACTGCAGGCCAGACCGTGGCCAGCCGCAAGGCCAGCCAGATCGCGCTGGAAGCCTTCACCGCCGCACTGCCCGAACTGCTGGGCGGCAGCGCCGACCTGACCGGCTCCAACCTCACCAACACCAAGAGCACGCCCGCGCTGCGCATGGAGGCCAGCGGCGCCGTCGCCAGGACCGAGGACGGCCAGGTAGGCCGCCACATCAATTACGGCGTGCGCGAGTTCGGCATGGCCGCCATCATGAACGGCATAGCGCTGCACGGCGGCTTCATCCCCTACGGCGGCACCTTCCTCACGTTCAGCGACTACAGCCGCAACGCCATCCGCATGGCCGCGCTGATGAAGCAGCGCGTGATCCACGTTTTCACGCACGACTCCATCGGCCTGGGCGAGGACGGTCCCACGCACCAGTCCATCGAGCATGCGGCCAGCCTGCGCCTGATCCCCGGCCTGGACGTCTGGCGCCCCGCCGACACGGCCGAGACCGCCGTGGCCTGGAGCGTGGCCCTGTCCAACCGCGACAAGCCCACGGCGCTGCTGCTCTCGCGCCAGAACCTGCCCTACGCACCGAAGAAGGACCTGGGCGACATCTCGCGCGGCGCCTACATCCTCTCGGAGCCGAAAGACATCGGCCTCAAGAAGAAAGCGCAGGCCGTGATCATCGCCACCGGCTCCGAGGTGCAGCTGGCCCTGGCCGCGCAGAAGCTCCTGGCCGTGCGCAAGATCGCCGTGCGCGTGGTCTCCATGCCCAGCACCACCGCCTTTGACCGCGAGGACGTGAAGTACAAGCAGCTCGTGCTGCCCGCCGGCCTGCCGCGCATCGCCGTCGAGATGGGCGTGACCGACGGCTGGTGGAAGTACGGATGCGCCGCCGTGGTCGGCATCGACACCTACGGCGAGTCGGCCCCGGCCGGCGTGCTGTTCAAGCACTTCGGCTTCACGGCCGAGAACGTAGCCGACACCGTGCGTGCCGCGCTGCAGCGCAAGCGCTGAAGTTTTTTTTTCATCCCTAGAGGCTTAACCATGACGATCAAGATTGGCATCAACGGCTTCGGCCGCATCGGCCGCAACGTGTTGCGCTCTGCCGTGCAGAACTTCTCCGACATCGAAGTCGTTGGCATCAACGACCTGCTGGAGCCCGACTACCTGGCCTACATGCTCAAGTACGACAGCGTGCACGGCCGCTTCAAGGGCGAGGTCGCGGTCGATGGCAACACGCTCATCGTCAACGGCAAGAAGATCCGCCTCACGCAGGAGCGCGACCCCGCCAACCTGAAGTGGAACGAGGTCGGTGCCGACATCGTGATCGAGTCCACCGGCCTGTTCCTGGACAAGGCCAGCGCCGAGAAGCACATCGCCGCCGGCGCCAAGAAGGTGCTGATGTCCGCCCCCTCCAAGGACGACACGCCGATGTTCGTGTTCGGCGTGAACCACAAGACCTACGACGGCCAGGCCATCATCAGCAACGCCAGCTGCACCACCAACTGCCTGGCCCCCGTGGCCAAGGTGCTGCACGACAAGTGGGGCATCAAGCGCGGCCTGATGACCACCGTGCACGCCGCCACCGCCACGCAGAAGACCGTGGACGGCCCGTCCAACAAGGACTGGCGCGGCGGCCGCGGCATCCTGGAGAACATCATCCCCAGCAGCACCGGCGCCGCCAAGGCCGTGGGCGTGGTGATCCCGTCGCTGAACAAGAAGCTGACCGGCATGTCCTTCCGCGTGCCCACCTCCGACGTATCGGTGGTGGACCTGACGGTGGAGCTGGAGAAGGAAGCCAGCTACGACGAGATCAAGGCCGAGATGAAGGCCCAGTCGCAGGGCGCCCTCAAGGGCGTGCTGGCCTACACCGAGGACAAGGTGGTGGCCACCGACTTCGTCGGCGAGACCCACACCTCGGTGTTCGACGCCGACGCCGGCATCGCCCTGGACAAGACCTTCGTGAAGGTCGTGGCCTGGTACGACAACGAGTGGGGCTACTCCAACAAGTGCCTGGAGATGGTGCGCGTGATGGCCGGCAAGTAAGCCGCTCGCACTCCCTGTACAGCGACGCGCCTTCGGGCGCGTTTTTTGTACCCTGCAAAAAGGGCCGCAGGCACATGGTGTGTCTGCGGCCCGTTCAGAGCCAAAACAGGGTCTAGCGCCCTTGCAGCAAGCGCAAGAAGCTACTTATTCGATAGCGATCCTTACTCTGCGGTGCGGATGGTCTCGCGCCCCTGGCGGTCCTTGGCGCGCGCGATGTCGTCGCCCAGCGAGCGCAGCAGCTTGTCGGCGGCGGCGGCGAAGGCATCGGCCACCTTGGGCGCCTCGGCATGGGCGGCCACGGGCTGGCGGCCGGCGGGGCGGGCCTCGATCACGCAGCGCTTGTCGACCGCGCCGGACTTGCCGCCGTCCACGTCGGACAGGAACACCTCCACGCGCGTCACATGCTCGCGAAAACGGGCCAGGCGGGTCGTGGCCTCTTCCTGCACCCAGCGCACCAGCGATTCGCCGCCCTGGATGTGGTCGTTGGTATGCACCTGAATTTGCATGTTTTCCTCCTTGGTGAAACCGGGGTGCGGATGCAGGCCCCATGCCGTCCATCATGCCCCACCCGGCAGCCGGCGGCTTGATTCGCATCAATTATTGGTAGCCGGCGAGCGCTTGGGGCCCGGGGCAGCGCTCTCCTACAGACTGGCCGGCGCTGCAGTGCTACAACCCTTGCATGTCTGCCCTCCATCCCACGGCCAGCCGGCTGAAGATCGGCCTGTCGGCCTGTTTCTCGCACGCCGACCCGGGCCGCTCGCTGTTCACCAACAAGACGCTGCAATACGTTGAGCAATCCATCGCGCACTGGATCATGTCGGCCGGCGCGCTGGTCGTGATGGTGCCCTGCCCCACGGGCGAGACGGCGCGCGGCGACGTCACGCTCAAGCACTACGCCGAATGGCTCGACGGCGTGGTCATGCACGGCGGCTCCGACGTGTGGCCCGGCAGCTACGGCGAGGTGCCGCTCAAGGACGCCTGGCTGGGCGACCGCGTGCGCGACCTGTACGACCTGGCCGTGGTCGAGGCGTTCGAGCAGCAGGGCAAGCCCATCTTCGGCGTGTGCCGGGGCCTGCAGCTCATCAACGTGGCCTTCGGCGGCACGCTCTACCAGGACATAGAGACCCAGCACCCCGGCGCCATGCAGCACCGCAACGCGACCGCCTACGACCAGCACTTCCACGAGGTGGACATCGTGCCCGGCACGCGCCTGGCGCGCCTGTACCCCGGCCAGCCGCGCGTGACGGTCAACAGCATTCACCACCAGGGGATCAAGAACCTCGCGCCGGGCTTCGACATCGAGGCCTGGAGCTACCCCGACGCGGTGCCCGAGGCCATCCGCCGCCGCCACGGCCACGGGCGCGGCTACATCGCGGCCACGCAATGGCACCCGGAGTTCCGCGCCGCGAGCGGTGCGATGCTGGACGACACGCCGCTGCTGCACGACTTCCTGGCCGCCTGCGCCGACGCGCGCGCACGCCCCCGGCCGGGCCACAGCCCGCTGCACATCCGCGACCGCGCGGAGCGCCTGCTGCGCCGCGCGCTGCTGCGGCAGCGCTGACTACCCGAAGTGCCGCGCCAGCAGCTCGCGCAGGATCTGGGCCGCGTTCCTGCTGAGCAGCGTGGCGGGCCGCGCCCGGGGGATGGCCAGTACCAGGCGGTTGCGCATGGACGGCGCGACGACGGCAGCCACGTGGACCTGCTCCGCGTAAGGCCAGGAGCGCACGGCGCTCTGCGGCAGCACGGTGTCGCCCACGCCGCGCGCCACCAGCGACAGTACCGTCTGCACGGAGTCCACCTCGGCCACGACCTTCAGGGCCATGTTGCGCGGCCGGGTGTGGCTTTCCAGCAATTGCCGCAGTGAATGCGGCCCGCTGGGCATCACCAGGCTGCGTCGGGCCACGGCCGCCAAGCGTATCTTCGATGGCACCGGCGCGGTGCTGATCAGCACGACGGGCTCGCGCAGCAGCGTCTCCAGCAGCAACTGCGGCGAGTGCGGCGGATCGAACAGGACCGCCAGGTCCACGCGCCCCGCCACCAGGGACTCGCGCAGGCGCACGCTGAGCCCTTCTTCCACCGTGATCGAGGCCTCCGGGAAGCGGGCCAGGAACTGCTGCACCAGATCCGCCGTGAGCACGTGCGCCACCCGCGGGGGCAGCCCCACCGTGACTCGGCCGCGCGGGCTGCGCTGGCGGTCCAGCATGTCGGCGCGCGCCTCCTCCCAGCGCGCGAAGACGGCTCGCGCATGCGCGAGCAGCGCCTCCCCCGAGGGCGTGAGCACCACGCCGCGCCCCGTCCTGTCGAACATGCGCTGGCCCAGCTCCTCCTCCAGCAGCAGAACCTGGCGGCTCAGCGCCGGCTGCGACATGGAAAGCGCCGCCGCGGCGCGGCTCAGGCTGCCGGCCTCTGCCACTGCCACGAAGTACTGCAGGCGGGTCAAGTCCATGTGCCGCGGGTGCTGATCCAGATGCATGCATTTTATTGATAGCTGCTATTGATCCGTATTTATGGCTTGCCGGGGGAACGCTACTCACAATCGCCCGCATCGCACCACTCGTTCACGGACATGAGCCACCCCGCCACCACCGTCGTGCAGACCTACGACCCGACGCCCAGCACGCCCCGGCTGCGCCTGCCGCCCGGCGCCTGCGACAGCCACGTGCATGTCTTCGGGCCGGCGGCCGAGTTCGCGTTCGCGCCGCAGCGCAGCTTCACGCCCGCCGACGCCGGCAAGGCCACCCTGTTCGCGCTGCACCGGCAGCTGGGCATCTCGCGCTGCGTCATCGTGCAATCGGCCTGCCATGGCTTCGACAACGCCGTGGTCGAGGACGCCATCGCGGCCGGCGGCGGCAACTATCTGGGCGTGGCGCTGGTGCCGCACACGGTGGATTCCCGAGAACTGCGGCGCCTGGCCGGCGCCGGCATGCGCGGCGTGCGCTTCAACTTCATGAAGCACCTGGCCAGCACTGCATCGGTGGACGACGTCCTGGCCCTCACGCCGCACCTGGCCGATGCCGGCATGCACCTGCAGGTGCACTTCGAGAGCAGTCTGGTGCACACGCTGGGCCCCCGGCTCGCCGAGAGCGCCGTGCCCGTGGTGATCGACCACATGGGGCGCGTGGACGCCACCCTGGGCGCCGGGCATCCCGACTTCGCGGCGCTGGAGCGCCTGCTGGACAACCCGCTGTTCCACGTCAAGGTCAGCGGCATCGACCGCATCGATGCCACGCCACCCTATGCGCACGGCATCCGCCTGGCCCGCCGCCTGCTGGAGCGCGCCCCGGAGCGCTGCCTCTGGGGCACGGACTGGCCACACCCCAACCACACGCACGTGCCGGACGATGGGCGGCTGGTGGACGCGCTGGCCGGGATCGCCCCCACGCCATCGGTGCTGCAGGCCCTGCTGGTGGACAACCCGGAACGCCTGTACCGCTTCAGCCAGGGCATCTCCGGCTGAACGCGCCCCCGCCTCCCTCCATCCACTCTTCCTTTACCCGACATGCCCTTCGACGCCACCACCCCCTGCAATCCCCACGGCCGCCTGGCCGGGAAGACCGCCTTTGTCACCGGCGCCGGCTCCGTCGGCGCCGGCTGGGGCAATGGCCGCGCCATCGCCGTGCGCTTTGCCCAGGAGGGCGCCAGGGTGTTCGGCGTGGACCGCGATCCCGCCCGCCTGCAGGAGACCGCCGAACTCATCCGCGGATGCGGCGGCACCTTCATCGCGGGCGCCTGCGACGTGACCCAGGGCTCCTCGGTGGCCGACGCCATCGCCCGGTGCGTCGACGCGCTGGGGCGGCTGGACGTCCTCGTCAACAACGTGGGCGGCTCTGCCAAGGGCGGCCCCGTGGAGATGAGCGAGGAGGTCTGGGACGCCCAGGTGGACTACAACCTCAAGAGCGTCTTTCTCACCTGCAAGCATGCGCTGCCGCACATGCTGGCGCAGGGCGGCGGCGCCATCGTGAACCTGTCGTCCACCTCGGGCATCCGCTGGACGGGCTCGGCCCAGGTGGCCTATGCCGCCACCAAGGCGGGCGTGATCCAGCTGTCGCGCGTGCTCGCCGTGCAGTACGCGAAGCAGGGCATCCGCGTGAACACCGTGGTGCCGGGCCAGCTGCACACCCCGATGGTGGAGGCCCGGCTGGCGGGCCAGCGCGCGGGCGGCGACGTGCAGGCGCTGCTGCAGGAGCGCCAATCGCGCATCCCGCTGCCCTTCATGGGCGACGGGCGCGACACGGCCAACGCCGCGCTGTACCTGGCCAGCGACGAGGCGCGCTTCGTGACCGGCACCGAAATCATCGTGGACGGCGGCATGTCCGTGCGCTGCGACTGACGGCGGCCCCGCCCCATTCCCCAGAGCCTTTCGAACCCACAACCGGAGACATTCCCATGCGCACCTTTTCACGCACCCGCCGCGCCATCGCATTGGCGCTGACCGGCCTGGCCCTGGGCAGCGCCGCCATGGCACAGCCCAAGGTCGTACGCCTCATCGTGGCCTTCCCGCCCGGCGGCCCGGTGGACTTCGTGGCCCGCACGATCTCCGATGCCCTGGGCAAGGAGCTGGGCAGCAACGTGATCATCGAGAACAAGCCCGGGGCCAACGGCGCCATCGCGGCCGACTTCGTGTCCCGCTCCGCGCCCGATGCGCAGACCCTGTGGCTCACGAGCGTGGGCGCCGTGGCCATCAACCCGTCCCTCTACCCCAAGCTGTCCTACGACCCGCTGCGCGACCTCACCCCCGTCTCCCTGGTGGTCAACAACGTGGAGATCCTGGTGGTGAATGCCAAGGCCCCTTACAACACGGGCGCCGAATTCGTGGCGGCCGCGCGCACCGCGGGCCAGCCGCTCACCATGGCCTCCTCCGGCACGGGCAGCGTGCCGCACCTGGCCATGGAGCTGCTCAACGAGAGCGCGAAGATCAAGCTGTCGCACATCCCCTACAAGGGCGCCGCGCCCGCCATCACCGACGTCATCGCCGGGCACGTGAACGGCTTCTTCGGGGACATCCCCGGCCTCGTGGGGCACATCGCCGCGGGCAAGCTCAAGCCCATCGGCGTGGCCGCGCCCAAGCGCCACCCACGCTTTCCCGACGTGAAGACCTTTGCCGAAATGGGCTTCCCCGGCGTGGACTCCGACAACTGGTATGCCCTGTTCGCCGCCAAGGGCACCCCTGCCGCCGAGGCGGAGCGCGTGAGCAAGGCCGTGCACCGCGCGCTGGCCCACCCCGAGGTGAAGTCCAGGCTGGAAGCCTCCGGCGCGGAGGTGGCCGGCTCCTCGCCCGCGCAGTTGAGCCAGCTGCTGCAACAGGACATCACGAAATGGGGGCGCGTCGTGCGCGCCAACCAGATCACGCCCGACTGAACCGCCACCACACCACCATCGCCATGCGCATAGAACCCGTCACCCCGGGCACCCGCCCCGAACTGGCCGAGCAGGAGGCCCGGATCATGGCCGAGCGGGGCCGCATCTCGCCGCTGTACCAGGTACTTCTCAACAGCCCGCCCATCGCCCACGGCTGGGAGCAGATGCTGTCGGCCGTGCGCAACCGCAGCAGCCTGCCTGCCGGCCTGCGCGAACTCGTCATCCTGCGCGTGGCGGTGCTCAACGGCGCGCCCTACGAGTTCGACGCCCACGTGCCCCACGCCCTCAAGGGCGGCTGCTCGCAGCAGGCCATCGACGCCACGCGCGAACAGCCGCTGCCCGCCACGGACGCCTGGAGCACCCGGGAGCGCCTGGCCTTGGAGCTGACCGACGCCATGACGCGCGACATCGTGGTGCCGGACGCGCTGTTCGCGCGCATCCGGCAGCATTTCGACGCGCAGGGCCAGGTGGACTTGGTCGCCACCATCGGCGCCTACAACATGGTCTCGCGCTTTCTCACCGCCTTTCACATCGGACACGCATGAGTCACCACGCACCGAACGCCGCCACCGCCCCTACCGACTTCCTGCTGGCCCAGCTGGTCTGGCCCGCCGCGGCCGGCGGCCCCCGGGACGTGATGGCACGCGCCGGCGCGGCGATCTCCCGGCTGCCGCCCGGCGCGCCCGCGCTGCGGCTGGTGCGCGGCGCCCGCGCCGTGCAGCCCCCCACCATATACCTGTATTACGCGCTGGACCAGCGCGCCAGCCTGGCGCCGCAGGATGCATGGCCGCTGGAGCAGGCGCTGGCCGCGGCCTTCTCCGGCGAGGCGGTGCAGGTCGCCGTCTCCCGGCTGGAGAAGGTCTTCGAGCGCGCCGGGCACTCCAGCGGCCAGGCGTGCGCCGCGCATTACGTGGTGGAGATGGACCCGCAAGAGGGCTGGATGCCCGAGATTTCCGCGTGGTACGACCAGGAGCACATGCCGGGCCTGGCCGCGGTACCGGGCTGCGCGCACGCGCAGCGCATGCTCAACCACGACCATGGGCCGCTGTCGCTCGCCTGCTACGACCTGGTGACCGAGGCCGCGCTGAATTCGCCGCCCTGGCTCGCGGTGCGCGCCACGGCCTGGAGCGACATTGCACGCCCTCACTTCACCAACACGAAGCGCACCATGTTCCAGCGCCTGCCCGATGCCCCGCCGGATCGGGGACGGTGCATGCAGGCATGCGCGGCGGTTTTTAGCAAAATCGGCATGTAGCGCTTATCCAGCAAGCGCTTACAGCTATTTCTTTTGAAGCGTCCGCGCACGGTGCTTGCGCGCCCAGATCACGATGCCGGTGACCGAGAGCATGGCCACCACGAGCCCCATGAACGACATGAGGATGCGCCCCGCCAGCCCCAGGATGCGGCCCGAGTGCAGCGGCAGCTGCAGCTGCACGAACACGTCGGCGGCGGTGCCGTGCCAGGGGCGGTGCGTGCCGAGCACCTCGCCCGTCCCGGAGCTGACGTAGACGTTCGACAGGCCCATGCCCATCGCGCCCGACTCGTCGCTCGGATCGAAGAACGAGACGTTGTAGAACGGAAAGTCGCCGCCGTACCAGATGCCGCCCGGCGGGTGCGCGAAGCCCAGGCGCTCGCCCTCGCGGCGCGCGATGGCGATGGCCTCGGCGAAGCCGATGCGCGGCGCGATGAAGGTGCCCATGGGCGCGGGCTTGAGGGTTTCGTAGGGCCCCGGCGTGGTCGTCGAGATCTTGCTCATCACCGGGTAGAACACCTCGCGGTAGAGGTTCAGCGAGAACGAGGTGAACGACACCACGATGATGACGCCCCACACCCACAGTCCCCCGGCGCGGTGCAGGTCGAAGTTGAGCCTGTAGCCACCCGCGCGCCAGCGCACCGCCCACGAGGGGCGCCAGCGGCTGGCCCAGGTGCGCGCCGAGCGCCTGCCCTGGCGCGGCGGGAAGGTGAGGTACAGCGCCACGAAGCTGTCGACCAGCCACACCAGCGCCACGCCGCCCATGAGCCAGACGCCCCAGCGGTCCGTGCCCCGGAAGGCGGGCATGTGCAGGCTCTCGTGCAGGTGGCGCAGCCAGGGCATGAGGTTGCGGCGGCTGAGCGCGATGCTGCGCGAGGCACGGTGGCCGGTGATGCGGGCCGTGACGGGATCGACGTAGACGGTGTTGTAGTCCAGCGCGTACCTGGCGCCCGTGGCCGGATCGGTGCGCGGCCGCACGAGGAAGGAGGCCGCGTGGCCCTCCTCCAGCCCCAGCGTCATGTAGCTCACCTCCACGCGCGGGTCGTCGGCCTCCACGGCGGCGGCCAGCCGCAGCGGGTCCTGCAGCGGGCCGCGGCCGGGCGTGCGCATGATGTCCGCGTTGAGCCACTCGTCGATCTCGTGGTCCCACGAGATCACCGCGCCGGAGAGCCCGGCGACGATGAGGAACAGGGCCACGGCGAGCCCCGCCCAGCGGTGCACGACCGTCCAGAAGGCGCGCATCAGAAATCGACGCTGGCCATGAGCGAGAAGGTGCGCGGCGCGCCCTGCACGAGGTAGCCGTAGGTGGTGTAGCCACCCACCGAGGCCCAGTAGCCGCGGTTGACCACGTTGTCCACGCGCGCGTTGAGCGTGACGAGCCTGCCGCCCACGTCCAGCAGGTAGCGCGCGCCCAGGTCCAGCCGCGTCCAGCCCGGCGCGCGCAGGGTGTTGGCCGCGTTGGCGTACTGTGCGCCGGTGTAGAGCACGCGCGCGTTGAGCGCGAGGCCGCTCACACCCGGCACGTCCCATTCGGCGCCCAGGTTGGCCTGGCTGCGCGGCACGCCCACCACGCGGTTGCCGTCGAAGGCGCCGCCCGCCGTGGTCAGGTACTTGGCATCCAGCAGCGTCAGGCCGCCGAGCACGCGCAGGCCCTTGGCGGGCTCGCCGAACACGTTGAACTCCAGCCCCCGGTTGCGCTGCTTGCCGAACACGCCGTAGACGTTGCCCACCACGTAGGCGCTGGGCATGTCGGTCGTGAAGAAGGCGGCGCTGGCGCCGATGTGGCCGCCGTCGTACTTGAGGCCCACTTCCTTCTGGCGCGTGACGTAGGGCGCGAACACTTCGCCGGCATTGGCGACGGGCTGCCCGCCGCTGACCACCGGGGCGGAGCCGCCCTTGGCCAGCCCTTCGATGTAGTTGGCATAGACCGACACTTCGGGGCGCAGCTTGAACACGATGCCGCCCACCGGGGTCACGCGGCTCTTGTCGTAGCTGCCGGAGCTGGCGCCGATCGTGGCGTCGAAGCCGTCCACCTTGATGGTCTGGTGGCGCAGGCCCAGCGTGACCAGCAGGCGCTCGTCCAGGAAGGCCATGGTGTCGGCCAGCGCCAGGCTGCCGGTCTTGATGCGCTCGGTCTCGCGCGGGCTGCCCAGCGTGCCGCCGAAGCCGGTCAGGGCCGGCGGGGTCAGCGCCACGGGGTGGTAGATGTTGTTGGTCTGGCCCGTGGCGTAGTTGTAGCCCCAGGCGTTGCGCTCGCTGGAGTCGAAGGCCGTGAGCGACGCCACGGCCGTGTGCTTGACCGCGCCGGTCTCGAACTTGCCGCGCACGCCCAGCTCGCCGGTCTTGATGTGGTTCTCGCGCGTGTTGTCGAAGCGGTTGAGCGTGGCGTTGCCCGTGCCGCTCGACAGCGTCAGGCCCGACAGGGAATTGTCTTCCTTGCCGCGGCGCATGCCCAGGGCGGCCCAGCCCGTCCACTGGTCGCTGAAATCGAACTCGCCGCGCACGGTGCCGAACAGGTCGCGGCTGTTGGAGTACGTCCAGGGCTGTGCATAGTTGGCCTTGGCATCGGGCACGGCCGGCATTGGCAGGCTGGCCGTGGGCGTGACTGCGGGCCGGGGTGCGCTCAGCTTGTGTTCCTGCCAGCCCAGGTCGGCCGACAGGCGTGTGCGGCTGCTGCGCCAGTCCAGGCCAAGCGAGCCCACGGTGGTGCGCGTGTCCTCGTTGTCCACGCCCGTGTCGCCGCTGCGCCGCGCCAGGTTCAGGCGCACGCCCGTGGCGCTGTCCGGGCCGAAGCGGCGGGAGAGGTCGGTGGCCGCGTAGAGCTGCCCGCCGCTGGCCACGCCCACGGCCACGCGGCTGAGCGGCTCGTTGCTTGCGCGCTTGGGCACCACGTTGATGAGGCCGCCCAGGCCGCCGCCGCTCACGCTGCCCGCGCCCGATCCGCTCAGGAAGGCGTTCGCGCCGCGGAACACCTCCACGCGCTCGACGAACTCGGTGGCCATGTACTGGCGCGGCACCAGGCCATAGAGCCCGTTGTAGGCCACGTCGTCCGAATACAGCGTGAAGCCGCGCACGAAATACGTCTGCTGGAAGTTGCCGAAGCCACGCGCCTGGCGCACGCCGGCGTCGTTGAGCAGCACGTCGCCCACGCTTTTCGCCTGCTGGTCCTGGATCAGCTCGCTGGTGTAGCTGGTGGCAGAGAACGGCGTGTCCATCATGTCCTGCGTGCCCAGCACGCCCACGCGCGCGCCGCGCGCCACCTGCCCGCCCGCGTAGGGCTTGGCCAGGCCCTGGGCCGACGCGTCGGCGCTGGCCTCCACGGTCACGGTGGCCAGGGAGGGCGCGCTGTCGGTGGCCTGCGCCTGCGCGCCGGCGGCGTCCGCCGCGAGCGCCAGGCCCACGGCCGCCGCGGCGGGCAGCAGCGGGAAGCGGATGATGTTCGGATACATGATAAAAAGACGATTGAGAAAGATTCGCAATTATCTTTCAACAACCGGCTTTAGGAATTTATGAGACAAACAACGTCTCAGCCCAATAGGGAAAAGCGCAGGCAGCTCACTTTTACATAGCGAACTGCCTCGCGATCACATCAGTGGTGGTGCCCGTGCCCGCCATGCACGTGGCGGTGTGCGATCTCCTCGGACGTGGCGGCGCGCACCTCGGTCACCTTGCAGGCGAAGCGCAGCGCGTGGCCGGCCAGCGGGTGGTTGCCGTCCAGGTGCACCACGGGGCCCTTGATCTTGACCACGTGGAACATCTGGGGCCGCCCGTCGGCGCCCGGGCCCTGGAGCTGGCCGCCCACCTTCACGCCGGGCGGGAATTCGCTCTTGGGAATGGTGCGCACCAGGCTCTCGTCGCGCGGGCCGAAGGCGTCCTCCACGGCCAGATCGACCGTGGCGGCATGGCCCGCGGCCTGGCCTTCGAGCGCGGCCTCGACCTTGGGGAAGATGTTCTCGTACCCGCCGTGCAGGTAGGCCACGTGGCCGGAGTCGAGCGGCTTGCCGGTGGCGGGGTCGGTGATCTTGTAGCTGATGGTGACGGCGGTGTCTTTGGCGATGTGCATGGCGCGCGGTTCAAGAAAAAAGAATGCGCCATTGTCCCGCACGCGCGCCGCACGTCACTCAAGCCTCACGCCCGTGGCCTGGACCACCTTGCGCCATTTCTCCACGTCGGCCGCGATGTCGCGCGCGAACGCCTCGGGCTTGTTGGCCACGGGCTCGGCGCCCAGGTCGCGCAGCTGCCTGGCCACCTCGGGCTGCTGCACGGCCTGCGCCACGGCCGATTGCAGCGTGTCGAGTACCGACTTGGGCGTGCCCGCAGGCGCCAGCAGGCCAAACCAGCCCGAGACCTCGTAGCCCGGCACGCCGCTCTCGGCCACCGTGGGAATGTCGGGTGCGCCGGGCCAGCGCTGCGGCGTGGTCACGGCCAGCGCGCGCACCTTGCCGCCGCGCACGAAGCCGATGGTGGACGGCAGGTTGTCGAAGCCCGCCTGGATCTGCCCGCCGATCAAATCGGTGAGCATGGGCGCGGCGCCCTTGTAGGGCACGTGCGCCATGTCCACGCCGGCCATCATCTTGAGCAACTCGGCGCTCATGTGCGGCGAGCCGCCGGGGCTGGTGGAGCCGAAGTTGATCTTGCCCGGCTGCGCCTTGGCCAGCGCCAGCAGCTCGCCCAATGTCTTGGCGGGCACGCTCGGGTGCACCACGACGATGTTGGGCGTGCTGGCGACCACGGTGACGGGCGCGAAGTCCTTCACCGCGTCGTAGGGCAGGTTCTTCTGCAGCGCGGAGTTGATGCCGTGCGAGCTGGCCGTGCCCATGACCAGCGTGTAGCCGTCGGGCGCGGACTGGGCCACGGCCACCGCGCCGATGGCGCCGCTCGCGCCCGCGCGGTTCTCCACCACGAAGGGCTGCCTGAGCCGCTCGGCCAGCTGCGCGGCGGCGATGCGCGCGATGATGTCCGTGGTACCGCCCGCCGGGTAGGGCACGATGATGCGCACCGGCTTGGCGGGGTAGCTCTGGGCATGGGCCAGCGCGGCGCAGGCCCAGAGGGCCAGGGCCGCGAGCGTGCGAAGGATCCTGAAGGTCATGGGGTTGTCTCCTTGCTTGTTGTGGGGGATGTCAGGCGGGCGCGCGACTGCGCAGCAGTGGCGCCAGCTCCTCGGGCACATCGAGCTCGAAGCCCAGGATGGCCGCCGACAACGCCTTGCCGTAGTTGTCCAGCGACAGGCTGCGCGAAACGCCGCCGCCCAGGGCGCCGTGCGCGACGAAGTTGAGTGCGTGCAGGTTCTGCGCCTCGTAGCGCAGCACCTCGCCGGTGATGGCCTCGCGGTGAAAGGCCTTGAAGCGCTCGGCGGTCAGTTGCTCCTTGAGCAGCGGATACAGCGCGGGTTCGTAGGCGAACACGGCGATGTTGGAGGTGTTGCCCTTGTCGCCCGAGCGCGTGTGGGCCACCTGTTCCAGTCGTGCCTTCATGGCGGTCGCTCCTCGTGTTCAGCTCGTGAAATGGTCGATGTGCGCCGCCACCTGCCCGCGCGGCACGAGCGAGGACCACACGCCGATGACCTCGCGCGTGCGCTCCTGGTGCGGCACGCGCTTGCCGGTGTGGCCCACGCCGGAGACGGCCATGCCGTCCACCTCGCGGCCGACCTTCACGGCCTCCTCGCGCGTGCGGGTGCGCGCGGCCACGCGCACGGCGACCTCGTAGGGCTCGGGCGCATCGGGCGGCGTGGCCGCACCGTGGATGGCGTTCAGGCCCAGGAAGTCGATGCGCACCTCCTCGGCGTCGAGCTGCACGATCCTGAAGCGCTCCTCCAGGATCTTCTTGGCAAGCTGCGCGCGGCGCAGCGCGCCGGGGCCGGCGTAGAAGAACATGTCTTCGCCGATGAAGCCCTCGGTGCATCCCATCGAGACCTTGAGCGTGGGCGTGCGCGGCTTGCCCGCGAGGCCGGTCACGCGCACGCGGTCGGGGCCCAGCGGCTCGATGCGCGCGCGGGTGAAGTCCACCACCACGTCGGGCGTGATGTAGTTGGCTGGGTCGTGCACCTCGTAGAGCATCTGCTCCTTGACCGTCTGCGCGGTGATCGCGCCGCCCGTGCCCGCCACCTTGGTGAGCGTGACGTTGCCCTGCGCATCCACCTCGGCGATGGGGAAGGCAAGGTTCCACGGCTCGGGCACGTCCTTGAGGCCCGGGTCGGCGAAGTAGCCGCCCGTCACCTGCGCGCCGCATTCGAGCAGGTGGCCGATGCCGCTGCCCGCGCCGATCTTCTCGTGGTCCAGCGGGTCCCAGCCGAACTCGTACACCATGGGCGCGAGGAACAGCGACGGGTCGGCCACGCGGCCCGTCACCACGATCTGCGCGCCCTCGCGCAGCGCCTGCACGATGGGCTCGGCGCCCATGTAGGCCTCGGCGGAGATCAGCGTGTCCTTCAGCGTGGCCGTCGGCTGGCCGTTTTCGAGGATGGTGGGCGCCAGTTCCAGCACGCGGTCGGTGATGAGGCTGCCACCCACGGCCGCCACCTTCACGCCCCTGATGCCCAGCTCGCGCAGCAGCTCCACGATGCGCCGGGCCGCGCCCTGCGGGTTGATCCAGCCCTGGTTGGAGACGATGCGCGTGCCCCGGCGCATGCAGGCGGGCAGCACGGCGCGCATGCGGTCGTCCAGGTAGGTGTCGTAGCCGGGGAAGCCGGGATCGCGCCGCGCGCGCACCTGCGCGGCCGACACGGTGGCCTCGGCCATGGTCTCGAAGCACAGGTAGTCCAGGTCGCCGTGCTCGGCGTTGAGCTGCGCGGGCTCCACGCGGTCGCCCCACCAGGCCGCGCCCGAGCCGATGCGCAGCAGCTTGTTCTCACTCATTCGCGTTGTCTCCGTTCTGGGTATAGCGGGGCATTCTGTAGAGTGAAGACCAGGCAGACAACGCATGCGGCGGCAAAGCGCATGTGAACGGATTTCACAAAAGGTGTCATGGACAAGTTCGGCGAACTGCAGGTGTTCCTGCGCGTGGTGGAGGAAGGCAGCTTTTCCGGCGCGGGCCGCAGGCTGCACCTGTCGCCCTCGACGATCAGCAAGCTCATCGCGCGCATGGAGGCGCGCCTCGGCGTGCGGCTGTTCGAGCGCGTGGCCGGCGCCATCCGCCTCACGCAGGAAGGCGAGCGCTTTCGCGCGGCGGGCGAGCAGGTGGTGCAGGCGATGGAGGAGGCCGAGGCCGGCGTGCGCGTGGCCGATGCCGAGGTCTCCGGCACCGTGCGCATCCACACCGCGCTGACCACGGCCAAGTACCTCGTCGCGCCCCGGCTGCCCAGGCTGCTGGACAGGCACCCGCGCCTGCACCTGGACTTCGTGCTGGGCACGGAGCGCGGCGACTTCATCCGCCAGGGGCTGGACGTGGCCATCCACAGCGGGCGGCCCACGGAGCAGACGCTGATCGGCCGCCCGCTCATGGCGCGGCCCTGGGTCATCGCCGCCGCGCCGCAATACCTTGCGCGCCACGGCACGCCGCAGCGGCCCGAGGATCTGCTGCGCCACCGGTGCCTGAACTTCACCATCCGCACGCAGTGGAACCGCTGGACGTTCCACGACGAGGGCGGGCTCAAGACCATCGACATCCCGAACTACATCGGCGCGAACCAGGGCGAGCTGCTGCGCACCTTCGCGCTGCTGGGGCTGGGCGTGGTGCGGCTCGCGCGCTTTCACATCGCGGGCGACCTGGAATCGGGCGAGCTCGTGCCGCTGCTCACGCAGTACCAGGAGCGCACCGAGGACGACCGCTTCTACCTGCTCTACCCGCGCGGGCGCTCGCTCGCGCCGCGCGTGCGGGCGGTGGTGGACTTCCTGGCACAGGAGTTCGGCGCCTGACGCTCAGAGCGTGTTTACCCAGGCGGCGCGGTGAATTTATGGACAAATCGGCCCACAGCGCTTTCACAGCAAGCGCCAGCAGCTCTCATTTAAAGAGCATCAGACACCCTTGCCGCACAGCGGCAGGTAGAGCTCGGTGCGCCAGGCGCTGGCATCCGAGCCGATCTCGGGGCCGGTGATGTAGCACTCCCACATCTCGCCGGTGGCGGCCAGGCCCTGCGCCGCGATCCAGGCGCGCAGGGCGGCCCAGGCCTGCGGCAGGTCTTCGTAGTGGCCGCGGTACAGGGTGCGCGCCACGCGCATGGCCGGCCATTGGCCCGGGCACACGTGGCCCGCCGGGCGCACGGGCCGGTCCACGGCCACGCCGACCTCGCAGTCGAAGCTGTCGGTCGGGCCGCGCAGGTGGTGGGTGAACAGCGGGCCCATGGCCTGCGCGCCCTGG
Source organism: Alicycliphilus denitrificans K601 (assembly GCF_000204645.1). NCBI lineage: Bacteria > Pseudomonadati > Pseudomonadota > Betaproteobacteria > Burkholderiales > Comamonadaceae > Alicycliphilus > Alicycliphilus denitrificans. Next base: position 4,747,217 of record NC_015422.1, read on the forward strand.
GCCTTGATGCGGTCGAGCAGTTCGCGCACACCGCGGCCCATGGTGCATGGCAGTTCCTCGCGCGGGCAGCAGACGCGGATCACGGCCGTCGTGCGCGGGGGGCTGATGTCGATGATCTGCGGTGTCTCGATCATGATCGCCTCCGACGCAATACGGAACTCGGCCGGGCGGTGCCAGGGATGCTCGGCACAAATCGAGCGGCAAGCGGGCGCTGCGGAGCGGGATGGGCTGCCAGGCGCAAAGCGCAGCAATGGCCATAGCCATTGCGGGCATTTGCAACGCCGCAGACCGCCCGAGGCCGCAGATGCACGCGGCGCGACGATTCGTGCCGAGCATCCCTGGTGGCCCCCGGGGCCTTTGTCGATCGTAGACCCGAACCATGCACCGCGTCTGTAGGAAAACGCCGGGCGCTGGTAACACCAGGCCCGCATGACTTCAGCGCCGCCGCCCCAGCCACCAGCCGGCCGCCAGCCCCACGGCGCCCAGCAGGGCCACCAGGCCGGCCGCGCCGGCCATGCGCTGGCGCTGGCCGCCGTCGATGGCGGTCTGGCGCGAGGGGGAAAACAGGTTGCCCTCGGTGAGCGGCGCGGGCGCGGCATGGCGCAGCCCCCGGTCGCCGAGCCAGCGCAGCGCGCGCGCCGTGCCCTGGGGCGCGAGCGCATGGGCCAGCCGCCCGGGCAGCGCGCCCAGGCCCAGCCAGGTCACGGCGCGCGGCTGCGGGCTGTCGGCCAGGTCCACGATGGCCTGGGCCACGGCGCGCGGGTCCACCATGGGCAGCGGCGCCCGCAGGCGCCGGCCCGTGTAGTTGGCGCCGTGCGACAGGCCGGGCGTATCGACCACGGTGGGAGCCACGTCGCAGACGTGCACGCGCGGCAGATCGGCGACCTCGGCGCGCAGGCTCTCGGACAGGCCGCGCAGGCCGAACTTGCTGGCCGCGTAGGCCGCGGCATAGGGCGTGGGCAGCCAGCCGCCGAGCGAGATGAGGTTCACCAGCAGCCCGTGGCCCTGGTCGCGAAAGCGCGTGAGCGCCGCGTGCGCGCCGTGCAGGTGGCCGAGCAGGTTGGCCTCGATCACGCGGCGGTGGGCCCCGATCGGCACGCCCTCGAAGCGCCCCACGGCCCCCACGCCCACGGCGTTGACCCAGATGTCGATGCGCCCGAAGTGGCGCACCGCCTTGTCGGCCAGGGCCTGCACGGCCTCGGCGTCGGTCACGTCGGTGGGTATGCCCAGCGCCCGGCCGCCCTCGGCATGGCAGGCCAGCGCCACGGGGGCGAGCGTGTCGGCATTGCGCGCGGCCAGCACCACGCGCGCGCCGCGCCGCGCGAAGGCCAGCGCCGTGGCATGGCCTATGCCGCTGGAGGCGCCGGTGATCACCACCACCGGCTCGGGCGGGGCGGCGGTCAGGCAATGCGGGGCGGCGGGCGGGGTCTGGTTCATGGCGTGGTACGGGTAGTGGCTGCTATCCCTCTTTTGTAACCGCTGCGCCGCCATGGCGGCGTAGGACAGTGCCCGCGCCTGTGCGTTCCAAGCAGAAACACGCCGCAGCGACCGTGCAGCAAGCGCCTGCAGCTATCAGATAACGAGCAATCAGGACAATGGCTTGGGGCCGAAGCGCACGAGCAGCCCGCGCGGCGTGACGCTGATGCTCTCGGGCTGCAGGCCCATGGCGGCGATGGGCGCGAGGTCCTTGTCGCGCAGCTGGTGCAGCACCACCTCGCGCAGCGACTGCTCGGCCAGCTGCTGGCCGTAGCGCTGCAGCAGCTCGGACGCCTGGGGCTTGAGGCCATCGAGGCGCAGCGCGTTCACGTGCAGCCGGTAGGCGCGGATGCTGCGGTCCGTGGGCTCGTACCGCAGCGCGAAGTCCACGTCGAACACGCCCGTGTGCCGGCGCGCCAGCAGCGCCCCCGTGGCCGCCAGGTCGAACACGGCGTTGACCTGGTCGCGCTCGGGCAGCAGGACCAGGCGCGGCGCCTGCAGCTGCAGGTCCAGCAGGCCGCCCAGCGGGTAGCTGCGCGGGAAGCGCTCGGCCAGCGCCTGCTGCATCTGCTGCGTGCTGATGGTGTAGCCGGACTGCGCGCTGGCGCAGCCGGCCAGCAGGGCCAGAGCGCTAGCGGCGGTGTGGGTCAGGAGGAGTCTGCGGTGCATGGTGGTGTGCTTCTCGAAACGCCCCATTGTGCTGATGCCCGCGCCGCCGCGTGCAACCGGCTGCATCACGCATGCGCGGTCATCAGAACGTGTTCATGATCTCAGGGCGCGCAGTTGCCGGTGGGCGGCGCTGTCCGCATCCGCAGGGCGCTGTTCCCGCGCCTGCAGGTAGCGCTCGCTGAACAGGTCGAGCCAGGCCTGCAGCAACGCACCCGCGCGCGCGTCGCCAGCCAACGCCAGGCACTGGGCCGCGACCTCGGAGGTGCAGAAATGGTCGCCCCGCGTGGAGCGGCGCAGCCGGTAGCGCGAGGCCGCATCACCATGCAGGCTCAGCACCGGCAGGCGCTCCAGGTAGGGGCTCTTGCGGAACATCTTGCGCGCCTCGGGCCAGGTGGCGTCCAGCAGCACGAACAGCGGGCGGCGGCCTGCCGCCGGCGCGCCGCCCTCCCCCGCCGCCGCCTGCGGCGCCAGCGTGTGCACCACGCGCGCGGGATCGACGAACTCGCCCGGGAACACCACATAGGGCTGCCACCGGGGATCGGCCAGCAGCGCGAGCAGCGCGGGGTCGGCCTCGGTGCGCGCCCAGCCGAAGGCGAAGGTGTCGGCCACCACGTCGGCGATCAGCCAGCCGGTGTTGCTGGGCTTGAGCGGCTCGATGTCGTGCATCAGCAGGCACACGCCCGCGCGCGTGCCGCACAGCGGGCGCAGCGCGCAGATGCAGTGGCTGGGGACGAGCCTGCAGCCCGGGCAGTGCGCGCGGCGCGAGCCGCCGCGCGCGAGGAAGGGCTTGGCGCTGCGCGCAAGGCGCTCGGCGCGCAGCTGGGAGACGGCGTGGGGCATGGGCGGAAACCGGCGCAAAGCCTGGCATTGTCCCGCACGCGGCCGCGTCAGGGTTACCCCTTGAGGGGTGGGGCAATCGTTTCATTCATTGAAACTTCGAAAGCAGCCTTTGCCCCCGGGTACAGGCTGCACCTAAATTCCCCCGCACACCGCCGTTTCAAAGAAAGAAACACCCATATGCCCCCCAGCGCCCGCCCCAAGGCCGTGGTGAACCATTCGCCCGGCAGCAGCACATCCACCGTGGAACGCGCCATGCGCGTGCTGCGCGTGATGTCCGAGGGCGGCAACGCGCGGCTGACCGACATCGCGGCCGCGGCCGACCTGGACAAGGCCACCGCGCTGCGCCTGCTGGAGGTGATGGTGCGCGACGGCTTCGTGATGCGCAACGCGCGCAGCAAGCAGTTTTCGCTGGGGCCCGAGCTCATGGTGCTGGGCGCCGCCGCGCTGCGGCGCTTCGACCCGCGCCCGCTCGCGCGCCCCAGCCTGCTGCGGCTGGTGGGGCGGTTCGAGGACAGCGTGGTGCTCTCCATACCGAGCGGCGTGGAATCGCTGTGCATCGACGTGGAAGAGGGCACCTACCCCATCCGCGCCAACTACCTGCGCGTGGGCAGCCGCCGGCCGCTGGGCGCCGGCGCAGGCAGCCTGGCGCTGCTGGCCTGGATGCCCGAGGCCGAGCGCGAGGCGGCGCTGGACATCCTGGCCAGCCAGATGGGCCGCTACCCGCGCATCACGCCCGCGCTGCTGCGCGAGCGCATCGCCAACGCGCGCGAACGCGGCTACGTCGTGCTGCTGGACGTGGTGGTCGAGCGCATGGGCGGCATCGCCGTGCCCATCCTCGACCCCGAGGGCCGCCCCGTGGCGGCGCTGAGCATCGCGGCGCTGAACGAACGCATCCTGACGCGCGAGGCCGCACTGGCCCAGACGCTGCAGCACGAATCCACCGTCTGCCAGGTGCGCTGGGCCGAGGCGCAGCAGCACCGCGCCGCGCCACGCCCCCCTGCCAAGGAGACTCATCCGTGACCCATTCCCCCACCGCCTGGCTGCGCGGCGCGGGCGGCACGCCCTTCGGCCGCCACGAAGGGCGCGGCCCCATCGACCTGATGGCCGATGCCGCGCGGCAGGCCCTGGCCAGCGCCGCACTGGCGCGCGGCGACATCGACGGCATGCTCTGCGGCTACGCCACCACACTGCCGCACCTGATGCTGTCCACGCTGCTGTGCGAGCGCTTCGGCCTGTCGCCGCGCTACGCGCACGGCATGCAGCTGGGCGGTGCCACGGGCGCGGCCATGCTCATGGCCGCGCGCGAGCTGGTGCGCGCGGGCCGCTGCCGCAACGTGCTGGTGGTGGCGGGCGAGAACCGCCTCACCGGCCAGTCGCGCGACAGCTCCATCCAGACCCTGGCCCAGGTGGGCGACGCCGACTACGAGGTACCCAACGGCGCCAGCGTGCCTGCCTACTACGCGCTCATGGCCTCGGAATACATGCACCGCACGGGCATCACACGCGCCGACCTGGCGGAGTTCGCCGTGCTCATGCGCGCCAACGCCGCGCGCCACCCCGAGGCCCACCTGCGCACGCCCATCACGCAGGCCGAGGTGCTGGCCTCCAAGCCCATCGCCGCGCCGCTGTCGCTGCTGGACTGCTGCCCCATCTCGGACGGCGCGATGGCGCTCGTCGTATCCGCCGAGCCCGGCCCGCACGCGCCCGTGCGCATGGCGGGCGCGGGGCAGGCGCACCGCCACCAGCATCTGACCGCGATGGCCGACGTGATGCAGTGCGGCGCGGGCGAGGCTGCAGCGCAGGCGTTCGCCGAGGCCGGCCTGGCCCACGCCGATATCGGCTACCTGGGCATCTACGACTCGTTCACGATCACGCTGGCGATGCTGCTCGAAGAGACCGGCTTCGCCCCGCGCGCCGGCGCCGCCGCGCGGGCCCGCGCGGGCGACTTCGCGCCCACGGGCGCGCTGCCGCTCAACACGCACGGCGGGCTGCTCTCGTTCGGCCACTGCGGCGTGGCCGGCGGCATGGCGCACGCAGTGGAAGCCTGGCGGCAGATGACCGGCCAGGCGGGAGAGCGCCAGATCCGCGCGCCGCGCCGCGCCTTCGTGCATGCCGACGGGGGCGTGATGTCCTCGCACGTGAGCCTGATTCTTTCCCGGGAGGACTGACCATGCTTGCCGCCCCCTTCAACGACGGCCTGCGCGTGGGCGTGGTGCGCTACCAGCGCTGCGCCGCCTGCGGCCACGCCCAGACCCTGGCGCGCCACGCCTGCCAGCGCTGCGGCCGCGAAGACCTGCGTTGGCACGACGCCGCGGGCACTGCCACCGTGCGCGCCGCCACGGTGGTGGCGCGCGCGCCGTCCGACGACTTCCGCCCGCTCGCGCCCTACACGCTGGTGATCGTGGAGCTGGACGAAGGCCCGCGCCTCATGGGCCATGCCGCGCCGGGCGTGCAGATCGGCCAGGGCGTGCGGGCCGGGTTCTTCGAGCACCAGGGCCGCACCCTGCTGCGCTTCACCCCCATCGACTGAAACCGCCACAAGGAGACAAAACATGCACCCCATTCCCTCCCGCCGCCGCTGGATCGGCCTCGCCTGCGCAGCGCTGTGCGCCGCCCCGCTCGCCTGGGCCAGCGGCTACCCCGACAAGCCCGTGAAGCTGGTCGTGCCCTACCCGCCGGGCGGCCCCACGGACATCGTGGCGCGCGTGGTGGCGCAGAAGCTCCAGGAGCAGATGGGCCAGCCCTTCGTGGTGGACAACCGCCCCGGCGCGGGCGCCAACATCGGCGCCGAGGCCGTGGCCCGCAGCACGCCCGACGGCTACACGCTGGTGGTGGCCACCACGGCGCACGCCATCAACCCCTCGCTGTTCGCCAGGCTCAACTACTCGATCACCAAGGACTTCGCGCCCGTCTCGCAGCTCACCAGCGGCCCGCTGGTCATCGTGACCAGCCCCGCCACGCCCGTGAGCAACGTCAAGGAGCTGATCGCGCTCGCCAAATCCAAGCCGGGCGGGCTCAACTACGCTTCGTCGGGCAACGGCCAATCCACGCACCTGTCGGCCGAGCTGTTCAGCGCCATGGCCGGCGTGAAGATGGCCCACGTGCCCTACAAGGGCAGCGCCCCCGCGCTCACCGACGTGATGGGCGGCCAGGCCGACCTGATGTTCGACACCATGCTCTCGTCCATGCCGCACGTGAAGGCCGGCAAGCTCAAGGCCCTGGCCGTCACCAGCGGCCAGCGCTCGCCCAGCGCGCCCGACATTCCCACCGTGGCCGAATCGGGCCTACCCGGTTACGAGGCCATCGCCTGGAACGGCCTGCTGGCCCCGGCCGGCACGCCGCCCGAGGTGGTGAACCGCCTGAGCGCGGAGCTGAAGAAAGTGCTGGAAAACCCCGAGGTGCGCCAGCGCTTCGAGGCCCAGGGCTTCTCCGCCACGTGGAACACCCCCGCCGCCTACGCCAGCTTCCTGCAAGCCGAAGTAGACAAGTGGGACAAGGTGGTCAAGACCTCCGGCGCAAAGATCGACTGAAGGCCCCCATGCAAGACCTGCTCGCCTCCGCCCTCGACCCGCGCTCGGTCGCCATCATTGGCGCGTCCGAGAACATCCACAAGATCGGCGGGCGCCCCATCTACTACATGCAGCGCCACGGCTACCGGGGCACCGTCTATCCCATCAACCCGGCACGCGAGGAGATCCAGGGCCACAGGAGCTACGCGTCGCTGGCCGCGCTGCCCGAGGTGCCCGACCTCGCCGTGATCGCCCTGGGCGGCGACAAGACCGTCGCCGCCGTGGAGGAATGCGCCGCGCGCGGCGTCAAGGGCGCCGTGGTCATCGCCTCGGGCTTCGGCGAGACGGGCCCCGCCGGGCGCGAGCTGCAGGACCACATGGTGGCCAGGGCCCGCGCCGCGGGCATGCGCCTGTATGGCCCCAACACGCAGGGCCTGGCCAACTTCGGCACCGGCGCCATCGCGGGCTTTTCCACCATGTTCATCGAAGTGCCGCCGATGGACGGCCCCGTGGGCATCGTGAGCCAGAGCGGCGGCATGAGCTCCGTGGCCTACGGCCTGGTGCGCGGGCGCGGCCTGGGCGTGCGCCACGTGCACGCCACGGGCAACGAGGCCGACGTGACCGTGGCCGAGATGGCCTGGGCCGTGGCCCACGACCCCGGCGTGAAGCTGCTGCTGCTGTACCTGGAGAGCATCGCCCAGCCCGAGATGCTGGCCGCCACCGCCGCCTATGCGCGCGAGCGCGACCTGCCCATCGTCGCCGTGAAGGCCGGGCGCACGGCGGGCGGGCAGAAGGCCGCGTCGTCGCACACCGGCGCGCTGGCCAACGAGGACCGCACGGTGGACGCCTTCCTCCGGCACCACGGCATCTGGCGCGTGCGCGACCCGCACGAGCAGGCGCGCGCCGCGCACGCCTACCTCAAGGGCTGGCGGCCAGAGGGGCGGCGCCTGGTGGTCATCAGCAACTCCGGCGCGAGCTGCGTGATGGGCGCCGACGCGGCCGACGACGCGGGCCTGGCGCTGGCGCCGCTGAGCGAAGCCACGCAGGCCGCCGTGGCCTCCAAGCTGCCGGGCTTCGCCACCGCGAGCAACCCGATCGACGTGACCGCCGCGCTGCTGTCCAACAGCGGCCTGTTCGGCGACGTGCTGCCGGCCGTGGCGCAGGACCCGGCGGCCGACCTGTTCTTCATCAACATTCCCGTGGCCGGCGCGGGCTACGACGTGGAGCGGTTCGCGCGCGACGCCGCCGCGTTCGAGGCCGCCGCCAGCAAACCCGTGGCCGTGGCCGCGTGGCAGGAGGGCGTGGCCGCGCCGTTTCGCGCCCACGGCATCGCCACCTTCCCCAACGAGGGCGAGGCCATCGCCGTGCTGGCCCAGGTGGCCGGCCACACGGCCCTGATGCGCGCGCCGCGCCCCGCCTGGCCGGCGCTGCCCGACGTGCAGGTGCCCGCCGGCGCCCAGGGCTTTCTCAACGAGGTGGACAGCCTGGGCCTGCTGGCGCGCCACGGTGTGCCCACGGTGCCCATGCACCTGTGCCGCACGGCGGATGAAGCGCGCGCCGCGTTCGACGCCATCGGCGCGCCCGCGGTCGTCAAGGCCTGCTCGGCCGAGGTGCCGCACAAATCCGAGCATGGCCTCGTCGCCTTGAACGTGCAGACGCGCGAGCAGGCCGCCGAGCTGTTCGAGCGCTTCTGGGCCAGGATGGATGCGATTGGCGTGCAGCGCGACGGCGTGATCGTGGCCGCCACACACAAGGCCCGGCGCGAGTTCATGGTGGGCGCGCGCATGGACCCCGTCTTCGGCCCCGTGGTCGTCGTGGGCGACGGCGGCAAGTACGTCGAGGCACTCAAGGACTGCGCCGTGCTGCTGCCGCCGTTCTCCGAGGAGCAGGTGCAAGCCGCGCTGCGCACGCTGCGCATCGCGCCGCTGCTCGGCGGCGTGCGCGGCGAGCCGCCGCTGGACGTGCAGGCCCTCTCGCGCATCGCCGTGGCCGTGGGCCAGGTGGTCGCGGGCGCGCGCGGTGCCATCGCGTCGCTGGACCTCAACCCGGTGATGGTGGGCGCCGCTGGCGAAGGCGCCGTGGTGGTCGATGCGCTGATAGAAGTATCAAAACCATAGCTGCAAGCGCTTACCAGTCAAGCGCCACAGCCCGATTTGACCACCATTTCAGCCCCGCGCCGGAATCTCCAGCCCCCGCTGCACCGCGGGCCGCGCCACGAACGCGGCCAGCGCGCGCTGCACGTTGGGGAACGCATCGAAGCCCACCAGCTCGCCCGCGCCGTAGAAGCCCACGAGGTTGCGCACCCAGGGGAACACGGCGATGTCGGCGATGGTGTAGTCGGCGCCCATGATCCAGTCGCGGCCCGCCAGGCGCTGCTCCAGCACGCCCAGCAGGCGCCTGGACTCGGCCACGTAGCGGCCCAGCGGGCGCTTATCCTCGTACTCCTTGCCCGCGAACTTGTGGAAGAAGCCGAGCTGGCCGAACATCGGCCCCACGCCGCCCATCTGCCACATGAGCCACTGCAGCGTCTCGTAGCGCGCGGCCGCGTCCTGGGGCAGCAGCTGGCCGGTCTTCTCGGCCAGGTAGACGAGGATGGCGCCCGACTCGAACAGCGCGAGCGGCTTGCCGCCCGGGCCATGGGGGTCGAGGATGGCGGGGATCTTGTTGTTCGGGTTCAGCGACAGGAACTCGGGCGAGAACTGGTCGTTGCTCTCGAAGCTGACCAGGTGCGCCTCGTAGGGCAGCTGCATCTCCTCCAGCGCGATCGACACCTTCACGCCGTTGGGCGTGGGCAGCGAATACAGCTGCAGACGGTCGGGGTGCCGGGCGGGCCACTTGGCCGTGATGGGGTGCGTGAGAGCCATGGTCAATCCTTTACGAGGCCGCTGTCGACCACCAGGTTCTGCCCCGTCACGGCGCGCGCCCAGGGCGAGAGGAAGAAGAGCACCGCGTCGGCGAACTCGGCCGGCGTGGTCACGCGGCGCAGCGGGGTCAGGCTGGCGATCAGGTCGAACACCGCCTCGGGCGTAGCGCTGCTCGCGTCGGTGGTGCGCAGCAGCCCGCCCGAGACCATGTTCACCGTGATGCCGTCGGGCCCCAGGTCGTTCGCCGCCGTGCGCGTGAGCGACAGCAGCGCCGCCTTGGCCGCCGTGTAGTCGTGGTACGGCACCACCGGGTTCTGGAACAGGTTGGTGCCCACGTTCACGATGCGCCCGAAGCCCTGCGCGCGCATGCCGGGCAGCGCGGCCTGCATGGTGTTGAGCGCGCCCTTCACCGCGCCCTCGATCTGCTGGCTGAAGCGCTCCCAGGCGATGTCGCCCAGCCTGGGGCGCGCATCGCCGTCGAACGAGAACTGCGCCAGCGCGTTGTTCACCACCGCGCTGATGCCGGCGCCCGTGCGCTCGCGCGCGGCGGCGAAGAGGCTCTGCACGGCGGCCGCGTCGGTCACGTCGGCCTGCAGCGCGATGGCGCGCGGGCCCAGCTCCTCGGCCAGCGCCAGCGCGGCCGCCTCGCTGCGGTGGTAGTTGACGACGACGCCGGCGCCCTCGCGCGCCAGGGCGCGCGTGATGGCCTGGCCCAGGCCCCGGGCGCCGCCCGTGACCAGCACCCATTGTTCGGACAGAAGCATGCGTGTGGCTCCTTGCGCGCTGCGCCGTCAGGCCGGCTTGGCTTCCTTGGGCGGGCGGTGCAGCAGGCACAGCTTGTTGCCGGCCGGGTCGCGCAGGTAGGCAAGGTACAGCGGCCCGCCCGACGCGCCCGCACGCCAGCCCGGCGGGTCCTCGCACGTCACGCCGCCGGCGGCAAGGCCCGCCGCGTGCGCCGCATCCACCTGCTCGGGCGACTGGGCCGCGAAGCCCGTGGTGCTGCCATTGCCATGGCAGGCCGGCTCGCCGTTGATGGGCGCGGAGATGGCAAAGGTGTTGCCCGCGTGGCGCCAGAAGGTGCGGTTCTTCGGGTCGGTGAAGCCGGGCTTGCAGCCCAGGGCGCCGAGGAAGGCGTCGTAGAACTGCTTGGATTTGTCGAGGTCGCTGGCTCCCAGCATGACGTGGCTGAACATGGTTACTTGGTCTCCTGAGTGAATGAATCCGAATCGCTGGAAGGTCAGGCCAGGTGCCGGCCCAATACGCCCGCCAGCTCGAACATGCCGATGCTGTCCTTGCCGAACACCGCGCGCAGCTTGTCGTCGGCGACGATGGTGCGCTTGTCCTTGGGGTCTTGCAGGTTGTGGGCCTTGATGTAGTCCCACATCTTCTTCACGGCCTCGGGGCGGGCCACGGGCTCGGCGCCGATCACCGCCGCGAGTTGCGCGCTGGGGGTCTTGCCGGCGGCGCCTGTCTTGCGGGGTGTCTTGGCGGCGGCGGTTTTCTTCGCGGCGGGCTTGGAGGTTTTTGGGCCTGCAGCGCCCGTCCCACGGGCGCTGGCAGCTCCTGTTTTCGCAGCAGCAGCGGTCTTGCGCGGCGGGTATTTGGATTCGCGCTGCTCGAACTCGAAGTTGACCTTGCCCGCGGCCGCGTCCCAAGCCAGGAAGGCCTTGAAGGGGCGACGCGTGCGCATGCTGACGAACTTGTCGAGCAGGTCGGTCTTGCCCGTGGCCAGCAGCTTGTGCATCTGCGCGCGCTCCACGGGCTGCTGCAGGATCACCTTGCCGCTCTTGAAGCTGCACGACGGCACCGGCTGCTGCGCGGTGGGCACGGCCTTGGCGCAGACGTAGTTGCCGCCGTGCTCGTAGACGGGCGCGCCGCAGACGGGGCAGCGTCCCAGGCTCTCCTGGCCCGCGAAGTCCACGATCTCGCCCGATTCCTCGGCGTTTTTGTCGTCGCCGAAGTCGAATTCGAGCTTGTAGTTGCCCGCCTCCTCGTCGCGCGCGATGGTGACTTCCGCCGTGAACGGCCAGCCGGCCTTGGAGCGGAAGCCCTCCAGCGGGCCGATGCGGCGCTCGCGCAGGAGCTGCTCGGCCTCGGCCGTCTCGAAGGTGCGGCCGGCGGGCGACTTGCCGAACGAGAAGCCGCAGCCCTCGCCGCTGCCGCCCGCGCCGGTGCAGGCGTAGCGGCGGTAGTTTTCCTTGACCACGCCGCCGCAGTTCGGGCAGGGGGTGGCAAGCGTGGCGTAGTCGCCGGGGATGGTGTCGCGGTCGTATTCCTTGGCCTTGCGCACCAGCTTCTCGGTCATGGCCTGGATCTGCTGCATGAAGGCCTCGCGGCTGAGCTGCCCCTTTTCCATCTGCGCGAGCTTGTATTCCCACTCGCCCGTGAGCTCGGCGCGGCACAGCTCCTCCACCTGCAGGCCGCGCAGCAGCGTCATGAGCTGGAAGGCCTTGGCCGTGGGGATGAGCTCGCGGCCCTCGCGCAGCATGTACTTCTCGGTGAGCAGGCCTTCGATGATGGCGGCGCGCGTGGCCGGCGTGCCCAGGCCCTTTTCCTGCATGGCGCTGCGCAGTTCCTCGTCGTCGATCTGCTTGCCGGCGCTCTCCATGGCGCCCAGCAGCGTGGCTTCGCTGTAGCGCGCGGGGGGCTTGGTCTTGAGGCCCTTGGCCTCGGCGAACTCGGTGTGCGTCATCTCGCCGGGCTTGACGGGCACCAGCGGCTGGCCCTTGTCGCCTTCCTTGCCGCCCTCGACCTCGCTCGCGGCCTCCTTGCCGTAGATGGCCAGCCATCCGGGCTTGACGAGCACCTTGCCCTCTGTCTTGAACGAGTGGCCCACCACCTGGCTGATGCGCGTGGTGACGAGGTATTCGGCGCTCGGGAAGAACACGGCCATGAAGCGGCGCACCACGAGGTCGTAGAGCTTCTGCTCGGCCTCCGACAGGCCGTGCGGCGCCTGCGTGGTGGGGATGATGGCGAAGTGGTCCGACACCTTGGCGTTGTCGAAGATGCGCCTGGACGGCCGCACGTAGCCGTCGTCCAGCGCCTGCTGCGCGTAGGGCGCCAGGTGGCGCATGCCGCTGCCGGCCAGCATGGCGAAGGTGTTCTTCGCCACGGGCAGGTAGTCCTCGGGCAGCGCGCGCGAGTCGGTACGCGGGTAGGTCAGCGCCTTGTGGCGTTCGTACAGGCTTTGCGCCAGCGCCAGCGTGGTCTTGGCCGAGAAGCCGAACTTGCCGTTGGCCTCGCGCTGCAGGCTGGTCAGGTCGAACAGCAGGGGCGATGCCTGCGTGGTGGGCTTGCTCTCCTCGGTGACGGTGGCGGCCTTGCCGCGCACGGCGTGGGCGATGGCCTCGGCCTCCTTGAGCGACCAGACGCGGTCGGCGCGCGCCTCGGGGTCTTCGCTCTTCTTCCACTTCGGGTCGAACCACTTGCCCAGGTACTGCCCGGCCTCGGCCTGGAAGCCGGCGTGGATCTCCCAGTAGTCGCGGCTCACGAACTTGCGGATCTTCTCCTCGCGCTCCACCACCAGCGACAGCGTGGGCGTCTGCACGCGGCCCACGGTGGTCAGGAAGAACCCGCCGTCGCGCGAGTTGAAGGCCGTCATGGCGCGCGTGCCGTTGATGCCCACGAGCCAGTCGGCCTCGGAGCGGCTGCGCGCGGCGCTCGCCAGGCCCTGCATCTGCGCGTCGCTACGCAGGTGCTCGAAGCCGTCGCGGATGGCCTGCGGCGTCATGCTCTGCAGCCACAGACGCTTCACGGGTTTGCCCAAGCCCCCCTTGGCGCCGCCGGCGTACTGCTCGATGAGGCGGAAGATCAGCTCGCCCTCGCGGCCCGCGTCGCAGGCGTTCACAAGCTCCGTCACGTCCTTGCGCTTGGCCTGCCTGACCACCGCGGCGAGGCGGCTCTTGGTCTTGTCCACGGGCTTCAGGTCGAAGTACGGCGGGATCACCGGCAGGTGGGCGAAGCTCCACTTGCCGCGCTTGACGTCGAACTCCTCGGGCGCCTGGATCTCCACCAGGTGGCCCACGGCGCTGGTGACCACGTAGCGATCGTTCTCGAAATGGTCCTCGTGCTTGTCGAACTTGCCGGCCACGGGGGTGAGGGCGCGCACGATGTCCTGCGCCACCGAGGGTTTTTCTGCAATTACCAGGGTCTTGGTCATTTGTGGGTCAATTCCGCCTTACAGGCGCTTCTACAATCCGCTGCTTGCGCGCGCACGCGCACGCATGTGTGCACCTATTCAAGTTAACAGAGTTTCCACCATGCCCGGCACCACATCCTCCGCAGTCCCCACGCCAGCCCCGGGGCGGCGCATACAGACCCGGCGCTCTGGCGTGCACGGCAAGGGCGTGTTCGCGCTGCAGCCCATCGCCGCGGGCGAGGTCGTCATCGAGTACACGGGCGAGGTCATCAGCTGGAAGGAGGCTCTGCGCCGCCACCCGCACGACCCGGCGCAGCCCAACCACACCTTCTACTTCCACGTGGATGAAGACCGCGTGATCGACGCAAAGTTCGGCGGCAACTCCGCGCGCTGGATCAACCATAGCTGCAACCCCAACTGCTACGCCGACGAGCGCCATGGGCGCATCTTCATCACCGCGCTGCGCAACATCGAGGCTGGAGAGGAGCTCAACTACGACTACGGCCTGATCATCGACGAGCGCTACACCCCGAAGCTCAAGGCCGAATACCCCTGCTGGTGCGGCAGCAGGAACTGCCGCGGCACGCTGCTCGCGCCCAAGCGCGGCTGGGCCCCGCCCGGCCCGCCGGAGCAGCCCAAGGCGCCCAAGGCCCGCCGGAGCGCGCAGCGATGAGCCCGGCCCCCACCCCCGCGCGCTGGCCCGCCGAGGCCATCTGGCAGGCCGTCGCGCCCCTGCTGCCCGGCTTCACCGTGGAGGTGCTGCCCAGCATCGACTCCACCAGCACCGAGCTCATGCGCCGCGCGCGCAACGGCCGGCTGGAGCCCACCTTGCTCGTGGCCGAGGAGCAGACCGCCGGGCGCGGCCGCCTGGGCCGCCAGTGGCACACCGGCGCCTACGAGGGCACGGGCATGGTGCCCGCCCTCACCTTCTCGCTGGGCCTGCCGCTGGCGCCGCGCGAATGGGCGGGCCTGTCGCTCGCCGTGGGCGTGAGCGTGGCCGAAAGCCTGCAGCCCGCGCTGCCCGGCGCGGACGGCGGGCAGCCGCGCATCCTGCTCAAGTGGCCCAACGACCTGTGGCTGCAGGACGGGCGCAAGCTCGGCGGCATCCTGGTGGAGACGGCCAGTCTTGCGGGCGCGCCCAGCGAGCCGCGCTACGTGGTCATCGGCATAGGCCTGAACGTGCTGCCCGTGCTCACCCAGGGCCTGTCCACTCCGCCCGCCTGCCTGCGCGAGGTGGACTCCACCCTCACGGCAGCGAGCGCGCTGCAGCGCATCGCCCTGCCGCTGGTGCAGACGCTGCTGGGCTTCGCCGAGCACGGCTTCGCACCCTTCCAGGCGCGCTTCGCGCAGCGCGACCTGCTGGCCGGGCGCGGCGTGACCCTGAGCGACGGAACCCAGGGCACGGCCCATGGCGTGGCCGAGGACGGCGCCCTGCTCGTGCACACCGCGCGCGGCATGCAGGCCATCACCAGCGCCGAGATCAGCGTGAAACCGCAATGAGACATCCCCCTGAGGCGCTTTGCGCCTTCCCCCTTCTCTCACGCTTCGAAGGGGGACGCCGCCCGTGCGGCGGGGCGGCCCTTGCACGGCGGCCCTCGCATGGGATGCGCCAGCTTCATGGACTGCGGGCGATGCGCGGCATCCTGGAGAGCTGACATGCTGCGCCTTGCCGCCATCGTCCTGCTGCTGGCCAATGCCGGCTATTACGCCTGGTCGCAAGGCCTGCTGCAGGGCTGGGGGCTGGGCCCCGCCAGCGAGTCCGAGCCGCAGCGCCTGGAGCAGCAGATCGAACCGCAGAACCTGCGCCTGTTGCCCCCCGGGGGCCAGGGCCCTGCCTCCGCGCAGCCGGCCCGCGCAGCCGCCACCACGCCAGACGAGCCCCCGGCCTGCCTGCAGGCCGGCATGTTCGACGCGCGCCAGGCCGAGGCCCTGCGCCAGGCCGCCGCCCAGCTGCCCGCCGGCAGCTGGAGCCTGGAGCCCGTCCAGGCCGCGGGCCGCTGGATGGTGTATCTGGGGCGCTTCCCCGACGAGGAGGCCGTGGCCAGGAAGCGCGCCGAACTGCGCGCGCTCAAGGTGGACTACGACCGCCCCGGCGCCGCGCTGGAGCCCGGCCTGTCCCTGGGGCGCTACTCCACCGAGGAAGGCGCCCAGCGCGCCCTGGGCCAGCTCGCCGGCCAGGGCGTGCGCAAGGCCCGCGTGGTGCAGGAGCGCTCCGACACGCCCGGCTACACGCTGCGCCTGCCGGCCGTGAGCGGGGCGCAGCGTGCGCACATCGATGCCACGCTGCAGCCGGCACTCGCCGGCAAGGCACTGCGGCCCTGCGGCTGACCCGGGCTCAGTGCCCGTCGATGCGCAGCGCGATCTTGCCGAACTGCGCCCCCGACTCCAGGCGGTCGAGCGCCCCATGCACCTCGTCCAGCGGGAATTCGCTGTCGATCACGGGGCGCAGGCCGGTGCGCCCGACGAAGCCGAGCAGGTCATGGAATTCGCCGTGCGTGCCCAGGCTGGAGCCGAAGATCTGCAGCTGCCGCACGAAGATGCGGCGCAGGTCGGCCCCGGGCTGGTCGCCCGTGGTGGCGCCGCAGGTGACCAGCCGGCCGCCGCGCACGAGCGACTTCATGGCCGACGGCCACGCGGCCGCGCCCACGTTCTCGAACACCACGTCCACGCCGCGGCCGCCCGTGAGGGCCATGACTTCCTTCGCCACGTCCTGGGTCTTGCCGTTGATCCCGTGGTCGGCCCCCAGCGCACGCGCACGTTCGAGCTTGGCGTCGTCGCGCGAGGTCACGATCACGCGCGCGCCGATGGCCTTGGCCAGTTGCAGCGCCGCGAGCGAGACGCCGCCGCCGATGCCGAAGACGAGCACCGTCTCCCACGGCTGCAGGCGCGCCTTGGAGAACAGCATGCGCCAGGCCGTGAGGTGGTTGACCCCGAGGGCGGCGGCCTCCGCCCAGCCCAGGTGCGCGGGCTTGGGGAAGACCTGCGCGGCCGGCACCTGGATCCACTGGGCGAACGTACCGTCGCGGTGCTCGCCCAGGAACTGGATGCGCGTGCACAGGGCGCTGTCGCCGCGCTGGCAGAACTCGCAGCGGCCGCAGGCGACGCCGGGATGGATGACCACCTCCTGGCCCGGGCGCAGCAGCGGGTCGGCGTCGTCGCAGTCCTCGACCGTGCCGGCGGCGTCCAGCCCCATGATCTGCGGCAGCCGGTGCGTGATGCCGGCGCCGCTGTTGCGCATGTACAGGTCCACCTGGTTGAGCGTGGCCGCCTGCACGCGCACGCGCACCTCGCCGGGTGTGCGTGCGGGGAGGCTGTGCGCGCACACCTGCACCGCTTCGTTGCCGCCGTGGGCGGTGATGAATGCTGCTTTCATGTCCTGTCCTCGTACATGGATGAAGGGGATCGTCGCACGGCGACCACGGCCGTGCCCCTGAGCCGGGGCTCGCCCACCTGGTTGTGCACGCGCAGGTCCAGGCGCACGCAGGGCGTGCCGCCGTCCAGGAACCTGCCGGCGACCGTGGCCCGGCAATGCACCTCGTCGCCGACATGCGTGATGGCCACGAAGCGCACGCTCAGGCGCCGGATGGCCGTGGGGTCCACCCAGCGGGTGAGCACGCGCGCAAGGTACGCCGCCGACAACATGCCATGCGCGAACACGTCCGGCATGCCCGCCTCGCGGCGCGCATAGTCCTGGTCGATGTGCAGCGGGTTGTAGTCGCCCGAGGCGCCGGCGTACAGGCCCAGCGCGTGCCGGGTGACGGGGCCTTCCACGATCCCTGGCAGGGCGTCGCCCACCGCGATGGCGTCGAAGTCAAGCGGCTGCATGCGCGCCCTCCTGCCGCGGCGTGCGCTCCACCATGACGCTGCGCAGCTCGGCCACCGCGCGCCCGTCGCCGTCCGTCACGCGGTTCTCCCACTCGAAGAAGCTCAGCGCGCCGCCTTTCTTCGCATAGAGCCGGCCGATGCGCGGCGCGAAGTGCAGCATCTGGCCGGCGAAGGCCGGGCGGTGGTACTCGAAATGCTGCTCACCGTGCAGCACGTGCGCATAGTTCACGCCCAGGCGCTCGTAGATCTCCTGCGGGTTCGGGCCCTCCATGGACAGGCAGAAGAGGAAGGTCGGCGGCACCAGCAGGGCGGGGTGGCCCGCCGCGCGGGCCGCCGACTCGTCCAGGAACAGCGGATGCTCCTGCCCCGTGGCCCGGGCGAAGGCGCGCAGGCGGCCGCGCTCCACCTCGGCGCTGAAGGGCGTCAGCGCGGCGCCCTGGAGGGAGAGGTCCCACATGGCCGGCGCGTCACTTCCACAGCGCGCAGCGGCTCTCGGCCTTGGTCGTGAAGACCTCTTCGCCCGGCATGGTGGCGACCACCTTCACGTAGTCCCAGGGCATGGTGGACTCCGCCGGCGCCTTGACCTGCATGAGGTACATGTCGTGCACGTAGCGGCCATCGGGGCGCACGCGGCCCTGGGCGTAGAAGTCCTTGAGCGGGGTCTTCTTGAACCAGTCCATGACCTTGTCGGCATCCGTGGTCTTGAGGGCCTGCACGGCCTTGAGCCACTGCATGGTGGCCGAGTAGTTCGCGGCCTGCACGTCGGTGGGCATGCGCTTGGCCTTCTCGAAGAAGCGGCGACCGAACTGGCGGCTCTCGTCGTTCAGGTTCCAGTCCCAGCTCGTGGTGAACAGCAGGCCCTCGGCGTTCTTCAGGCCCATGCTGTGCACGTCGACCAGGAAGAGCATGAGGCTTGCGACCTTCATGTTCTTGCCGATGCCGAATTCGCGCGAGGCCTTGAGCGCGTTGATCATGTCGCTGCCGCCGTTGGCGATGCCCAGGATCTGCGCCTTGGAGTTCTGCGCCTGCAGCAGGAAGGACGAGAAGTCCGCCGCGCCCAGCGGGTGCTTGACCCCGCCGATGACCTGGCCGCCGTGGGCCTTGATCACGTTCGTCGCGTCGCGCTGCAGGGCCTCGCCGAAGGCGTAGTCGGCCGCGAGGAAGAACCAGTTCTTGTAGCCCTGCTTGAGCAGGGCGCCCGCCGTGCCCTTGGCCAGGGCCGTGGTGTCCCAGGCGTAGTGGATGGTGTAGGGCGAGCACTGCTCGTTGGTCAGCGCCGAGGTGCCGGGGCCGTTGGCGATGAACACGCGCTTCTTCTCCTGCGCGAGCTTGGCCATGGCCAGGGCGGCGGCGGAGTTGGTGCCGCCCACGAGCATGCTGATGTTCTGGGTGTCCATCCACTCGCGCGCCTTGGAGGCGGCGATGTCGGCCTTGTTCTGGTGGTCGGCGCTGATGAGCTCGACGGGCAGGCCGTTGACCTTGCCGCCGAAGTCGTCGATGGCCATCTGGATGGCCATGGCGCCGTTCTTGCCGTCCAGGTCGGCGTAGGCGCTGGACATGTCGGTCAGGAAGCCGATGCGGATCTTCTCCTGGGCCTGGGCGCCGAAGCTCGCGAGGCCGGCAAGGCCGAGCAGCAGGGCAATGTGGCGGGTGCGCAGTGGCATGGTTGTCTCCTTGGTCGTTCGACGTGATGGAAGTAGAGGAAGTAGAGGGGCCCGGTGCGTCACGCTGGCCCCTGCGCCGCGAGTGCCGCGCGGATGGCCTGCACCGACTCGGGGTTGACCAGCGTGCTCAGGTCTCCGGGGTCGTCTCCCAGCCACGCGGCACGGATCACGCGGCGCATCGTCTTCATGTTGCGCGTGCGCGGCAGGTCATCGACGAAGACGACCCTGGCGGGGCGGAACGCCCCGCCCAGCCCCGCGGCGACCGCGGCGGACAGGGCCTCGGCCGCGCCGGCCTTCTCGATGCCGGAGCGCGGCACGCACAGGCACACCACCGCCGTGCCCTTGACGGGATCGGGCACGCCGATCGCAGCCGCGTCCTGCAGCAGCCCGGTGTCCATCAGCAGGGCCTCGATCTCGGAGGGGCCGGTGCGCTTGCCCGCGATCTTGAGCGTGTCGTCGGACCGGCCATGCACGTACCACATGCCATCGGCGTCGCGGCTGGCGAAGTCCCCATGCACCCACATGCCCGGCAGGCGGGACCAGTAGCTTTGAAGGTAGCGCTCCCGGTCATGCCACAGCCCGCGCGTGAGCCCGATGCTGGGGCTGCGCATCACCAGCTCGCCCATCACGCCCGGCCCGGCGCTGGCCCCTTCGGCATCGACCACGTCGGCACCCGTCCCCGGCACGGGGCCGGCGAACGCGCAGGGCTTGAGCGGGTGGATCACCGTGCCCGTCAGGATGCCGCCCACCTCGGTGCCGCCGGAATAGTTCAGGAGCGGGACCCGGCACCGGCCCACGCGCTCGAAGGTCCAGCGCCAGGCCTCGGGCGTCCAGGGCTCGCCGGTGGAGACGATGACGCGCAGAGATGCGAGGTCGAGGGCTCCGAGGGCGTCGTCCGCGATCGACATCGAAAGACGCGCCACCGTGGGCGCGAGGCCCAGATAGCTGACGCGGTGGCGTTCGATGAGGCGCCACAGGCGGTCCGGCTGCGGATAGTTGGGCGCGCCTTCCGCCAGCACCACCGTCGATCCCACGAGCAAGCCGCCGAACACCAGGATCGGCCCCACCAGCCAGCCCATGTCCGACATCCACAGGAAACGGTCCTCGGGCTTGAGGTCCATGCAGATGGAAAGATCCAGCGCCGTCTTGACCGGGAAGCCGCAGTGCGAGTGCACCACGCCCTTGGGCTTGCCGGTGGTCCCCGACGTGAACATCAGCAGGAAGGGTGCGTCGGCCGGCATGGCTTCCGTGGGCACGGCCGCGCAGTCGTCCGGCGCGCCGGCGACGAGTTCGTGCCACCAGTGGTCGCGCCCCTCGCGCCAGCCATGCCCGGTGGCCAGATGATCCAGGACCACGACGTGGCGCACGCCGGGGCACTGCGGCAGCGCCTCGTCGGCCACCGCCTTGGCGCCGACCGGCTTGCCGCGCCGCAGGGAGCCATCGACCGTGATCAGCGCCTTGGCCTGCCCGTCACCCAGGCGCTGCGCGATGGCGTCGGCGCCGAACCCCGAGAACATGGGAAGCACGATGCCGCCGATCTTGGCGACGGCCAGCATGGCGACGGCGGCCTGCGGCAGGTTGGGCAGGTACATGCCCACCACATCGCCCCGGCCCAACCCCAGCCGGCGCAGCCCCCAGCCGAGCCGGCAGGCCTCGCGGTCAAGGTCCGCAAGGCTCCAGGCCTGCACCGCGCCGTCTTCGCCTTCCCAGACCAGCGCGGTCCGCGTGTAGCGCGCCGTGCCGCGCCACCGGTCGATGCAGTTGAGCACCACGTTGGTGGTCCCGCCCACGCACCAGCGCGCGAAGGGCAGCCCCTCGCCCAGGTCGAGCACCTTCTCGTAGGGCTGCTCGAACCGGTAGTCCAGAAAGCGGATCAGCGCATCGTGGAACCAGCCCGGGTCCGCGCCGGCGCGCTCGTTGAGCTGCTCGAAACCATCGACGCCAAGCGCCCGCATGAAACGCGTGAGGTTGGCGTTTTCCACCGTGCCGCGGTCCGGCCGCCACACGGCATCAGGCGAAGGATTGGGGGTGTCGACATGCATGGCCTGGGTCCCGATGTGCCAAGTTGCTATCGTTGGGGGTGTTGCTTTGCTTTTGCAAGATATTGAGTAAAGATATTTACATATCAACCTCTCGCACAGCAAGAGTATTCATGCTGATTTTTGGATAATTCATGGTTTTCCCCATGCAAAAAGAGAACAATTCTCGAATGGATCTGGCCAACCGGGTCTTCTTCCGCCTCTACCAATGCGCAAATATGTTGCATAAAACAGGAACGCGGGCCCTCGAATCGGACGGACTGACGACACAGCAGTGGGCGGTGCTCGGGGCGCTCTCCCGCCCCCAGGCGGCCGAAGGCATGAGCGTGGGCGAGCTGGCCCGCTACCTGATGGTGAGCCGGCAGAACCTCTCCGGCCTGCTCAGCCGCATGGAACGCGACGGCCATGTCAGCCTGGCGGCGGATCCGCGGGACCGCCGCTCGCGCCTGGCCTCGATGACCGAGGCGGGCCGGCACGTATGGCTGGTGGGCGCGCAGCCCAAGATCCTTGCCTACTACGAGGATGCGCTGGAGGGCTTCTCGGTGAACGACATCGCCCACAGCCTGCACTACCTGCTCAAGCTGCTGGAGAACATGCAGCGCATAGACAAGACCCAGGGAGGCGGCCGCGAGGCGGAGTGACCCTGAACCGACGCATGGGCAGCCAAAATTCATGGGTTTGGCACATAATCTTTCTATAGAAAGTATTGACGGAGAAGCCACATGGAGCACCGCGCCTTGAAACCCCAGAGCGCCGAGGTGCTGGCCAAGGCCACGGCGCGCTCCGCGGCCCTGCTCGGCCTCTCGGGCGCGGCGCTGGCCCGCACCATAGGGTTGAGCGAGGCCACGGTCTCGCGCATCGTCAACAGTGGCAAGCCGATCCGGCCCGACTCCAAGGAGGGCGAGCTGTCCCTGCTGCTGGTGCGCGTGTTCCGCTCGCTGGACGCGCTGGTGGGCAACGACGACCGCAAGCGCCTGGCGTGGATGAACAGCCACAACGATGCGCTGGGCGGCAAGCCGCTCGTGCTCGTGCAAAAGGCCGAGGGGCTGGTGGCGACCCTGAACTACCTCGATGGCATGAGGGCGCCCATCTAGGGCCTGTTCAAAGTCTTTTCATGGAGCCCGCATGGCAGCAAACCGTCACGATCCAGGCGCCCGCCGCAGCCCATGCTGGCGGCCTGGGCAAGGGGAGCAACGACGAGCGTGGCGGTTTGCTGCCATGCCCGAAGGGTTGCCTCGCTTGAAGCCCGTCTGCGGCGTTGCAAATCCTCGCCGGGCCACCAGCCCGGCTGCGGTTTGCGCCTTGCAGCCGAGCCCCAAGCGAGACAACGGGCTCCATGAAAAGACTTTGAACAGACCCTAATGGCCTGGGCCGTTTCCTGGTTCGACGGCTCGGTGGCGGATCGCTCCATGCTGGCCTGGCGCGGCGTGGAGGCCCAGCATGTGGTGGCGACGATGCGGCTTGCCGATACGCCGCGCGAGCAGGAGTTGCTGGAGGACCTGCTGGAGGCGAGCAAGCCGGGCCTGCCGCCCGGCGCCAGAGGCGCGCACTACCTGCTGGCTACCCCGTTCCGGTACTTCCCGCATCACCCCAGCCGCTTCCGGCCGGCCGGGGCCAAGGGCCAGTGGTACGGCGCCGAGACCGTGCATGCCGCATGCGCCGAGGTGGCGTACTGGCGCAACCGGTTCATCCGCGACAGCGCCGGACTGCGCAACGAGGCGCTGCTCACCCAGCACAGCTTCTTCCAGGCGGCCGTCGGGGGGCGGGCCGTAGACCTGACCCAGCCGCCATGGGCGCAGGCGCAGGCGGACTGGACCCGCGGCACGGACTACCGCCAGACCCAGGCCGTCGCGGCGGCGGCCCAGGACAGGGGCGTGCAATGGCTGCGCTATGCCTCGGTGCGCGCGCCCGGCGCGGCCTGCGCCGTGGTGTTCGACCCGGCCAGCCTGCGGGAGCCCCCGGGCGGGCTGGACGCCACCCTGCAGACCTGGTTCTGCAAGGCGACGCGCGAGTGCGTGATGTTCACGCGCAGGCAGCAAAGCTACCTCTGGGATTTCTGAGGCAAGCCTCTTACCGCAGGCGCTCCAGCAGGCCGTCGGGCGTCTCGCTGCGCAGGCCCAGCGCGTCGATCAGGTCGTTCTCCGCGCGCAGGTCGCGGCCGGTGATCAGGCTGGAGGCCTCGATCATGGTCTCGGTGCACGGCATGGGCATGCCGGCGATGCGCGCGAGCACGCTGGAGAACGCCAGGCCATAGGGCACGTCCTCGCCCAGGAAGCGCGTGCCCACGTCGGTCGGGCCCGGGGGGCCGCCGCGGCTGGCGTGCAGTTCCGCCGCGATGTCGGCCAGTTGCTCGGAGCGGGTGTTGAAGGACTTGGCGAAATGCTCCTCGATGGAGCGCACGTGCAGGCCGAAGGCACGCGCCAGCGCGCGGCGCTCGGCATCCAGCCGCACGATCACGGACGCCACGTGCGGCGTCATGTAGTGGTACTGGGGCCAGTTCTCCGCGCGCTCGATGCGCGTCCAGTTGAACACGGCCAGCGGCGCATGCGCCACGGGGTTGATGTTCGTGAGCGCGCTGGCCAGCGCGTTCGCGTCTTCGTCGAACACGTCGCCGAACAGCGCCTGGCACAGCGCCTTGGCCCGCGGCAGGGCCGACTGCGGCAGCGCGGAGATGCCCAGGCGCGTGCGGCGCGTCATGACCTTGACCTCGTTGGACGCGGCGCGGCGCGCCGTCAGCGTGGTCGTGCCCATGCTGACCACGGTGATGTCCACGCCCCGGCTCCTGGCCAGCTCGTATGCGTACAGCGCGGACAGCGAGCTCATGGAGCTCACCACCACCGTCTGGCCAGTCCTCAGGTGCGGCGCCAGGGCGTCGAAGACCGCCTTGTGGCCGTTCACGGGGACGGCGATCACCAGCACGTCGGCATGCCGCGACAGCTCGGCGGCCGATGCCGCGACCTGCACCTCGAAGCTGCCGCCGAGCACGCCCGTGGCATGCAGCTCGCAGCGCGCCGGGCCCGCGAGCCCCGTGCCGCGCGGCGACCACAGCGAGACCCCGAACCCCGCCTGCCGCAGCCAGGCCGCGTTCGCCAGGCCGATGCCGCCGACCCCGGCGACGCCCACGTGGATGTCCTGGCGCGTCATTCCTGGATCCCTCCCTGCTTGATCACCTCGCTCCAGCGCTGCGTGTCCGCCTTGATCATGCGGTCGAGCTCGGGCGCGCCGGCGCAGGTGGACAGGGCGCCCAGCTTCTCGAACTGCTCGTGGATCGCGGGCGAGCGGCAGACGGCGAGCACCTCGGACTCCAGCCGCCTGAGCATGGCCGGC
Organism: Alicycliphilus denitrificans K601; assembly: GCF_000204645.1. Classification (NCBI taxonomy): domain Bacteria; kingdom Pseudomonadati; phylum Pseudomonadota; class Betaproteobacteria; order Burkholderiales; family Comamonadaceae; genus Alicycliphilus; species Alicycliphilus denitrificans. The sequence goes on from NC_015422.1 coordinate 4,771,568, forward strand.
GGCGTCTTCGCGGGCGCTAGCAGGCCGGCCCACACCGGCACCTCCATGCCGCCCAGGCCCGTGGCCTCCGTGACGGTGGGGGCGCCCTGCAGGCTGGGGATGCGCCGGCCGGTGAACGTGCCCAGCACGCGCATCTTCCTGCCGGTGACCATGGCCTCGGCCGACGCCACGCTGGTCACGATGAAGTCCACCTGCCCGCCCAGGGTGTCGTTGATCGCCGGACCGGCGCCGCGGTACGGCACGTGCAGCATCTTCACGCCGGCGCGCTGCGCCAGGTATTCGCCCGTCAGGTGGGTGATGGTGCCGTTGCCCGTGGACGCGAAGCTGACCTTGCCCTGGTTCTTCCTGGCGGCGTCGATCAGGTCGGCCAGGGTCTTGAACGGGCTGTCCATGCGCACCGCCACGGTCATGGGCGTGTCCACCAGCATGGCGATCGGAGCGAAATCCCTGGCCGGGTCGTAGGTCAGTTTGCCGCCCAGCAGGCTGGGTGCGATGGAGATCGCGCCGCCGCTGGCCAGGAACAGCGTGGTTCCGTCGGGCGCCGCCTTGGCCACGGATTCGGCCGCGATCACGCCGCCCGCGCCCGGCTTGTTGTCGACGATGACAGGCAGGCCGATGCGCTCGGCGAGCTTGGTGCCGATGGCGCGGCCGATGATGTCCTGCGCGCCGCCCGGCGTGAACGGCACGACGATGTGGATCGGCTTGGCGGGCAGGTCCGGGGCCTGCGCATGCGCCGCCGGAATGGCGCCGGCCGCCATGACGGACAGGGTGGCGAATACGGATGCGATGGTTTTCCTCATGGTCATCACGGTCTGGAAAGCGAGGGCGCCATTCTGCGCCACGGCGGCCCGTCCCTGCTTTTCCCTCCAAGCGTCACGCGCCGGGGCGGCCGGCCGCAAAGCGCACGCTGAAACGCGCGCCCGGCATGCTGCTGCCCGGGCGCACGTCCTCCAGCACCACCTCGGCGCCGTGCTGGCGCGCGATCTCGCGCACGATGGGCAGGCCCAGGCCCGAGCCGTCGGCGTCCGTGCCCAGCGCGCGGTAAAAGGGCTGGAAGACCAGCTCGCGCTCGGCCTCGGGCACGCCGGGGCCCGAGTCCTCGACCTGCAGCAGCACCACGCGACCGAAGGTGTCGGGCAGCACGCGCGCCGTGACCATGCCGGGATGGTCGCTGGTGGAGGGCGTGTAGTTGATGGCGTTGTCCACCAGGTTGCGCACCAGCTCCTTGAGCAGCGTGGGGTTGCCGTCCATCCACACGCCGGGCACACCGGGGTCGACGCCGTCGTAACCCAGGTCAATGCACTTGTCCATGGCGCGCGGCACGCTGCCCTCCACCACCTCGATCACGAGGCGCGCCAGGTCCACCGGCTGGCGCTGCACCACGGCGCTGCCGCCTTCGGCGCGCGCCAGCGCCAGCAACTGGTTGACGGTGTGCGTGGCGCGGATGGACGAGCGCCCGATCTGCTTGAGCGACTGTTTGAGCTCCTCGGTGCTCGTGCCCTCGCGCTGCGCGAGGTCGGCCTGCATGCGCAGGCCGGCCAGCGGTGTCTTGAGCTGGTGCGCCGCGTCGGCCAGGAAGCGCTTCTGCGTGGCCATGGACTCGGACAGGCGGCGCAGCAGGTCGTTGACCGAATCGACGAGCGGCGCCACCTCCATGGGCACGGCCTTGTGGTCCAGCGGCGAGAGGTCGTCGGGCTTGCGCGCGCGGATGCGCTCCTCCAGCTGGTGCAGCGGCTTGATGCCGCGCGCCAGTGCCAGCCACACCAGCAGCACGGCCAGCGGCAGGATGACGAACTGCGGCAGCATCACGCCCTTGATGATCTCGGTGGCCAGCACGCTGCGCTTGGAGCGCGTCTCGGCCACCTGCACCAGGGCGGCCGGGGCGTCGGGCAGGGGCACGCGCACCCAGATGTAGGCCACGCGGATGTCGATGCCGCGCATCTCGGCGTCGCGCAGCCGCACCTCGCCGGAGATCACGCGCTCCTCGGGCGGCGGCAGCGGCAGGCTGCGCTCGCCCGAGAGGTATTCCCCCGTGGGCGAGAGCACCTGGTAGTAGACGATGTCGGACTCGTCGGCGCGCAGGATCTCGCTGGCCGGCTGGGGCAGGTTGAACAGCACGCGCCCGTCCTGCACGGTGACGAGCTGGGCCAGCGCATGGGCGTTGTATTCGAGCGCGCGGTCGAACGGCTTGTTCGCCAGACCCTGGGCCACGAGCCAGGTGAGCGCCAGGCTCACGGGCCACAGCAGCAGCAGCGGCGTGAGCATCCAGTCCAGGATTTCGCCGAAGAGGGAGCGCTGCTCGCGCTGGAAGATTTTCACGGTTTCGGTCTTTTTGGCCGCAAGTGCCCTACTGGCAAACGCTTGCAGCTATCAAAATGGAAGCATTAACCGGGAATCTTTTCGAGGCAGTAGCCCAGGCCGCGCACGGTGGCGATGCGTATCGGGCCACGCTCTATCTTCTTGCGCAGGCGGTGGATGTAGACCTCGATGGCGTTGTTGCTCACCTCCTCGCCCCATTCGCACAGGCGCTCGACGAGCTGCTCCTTGCTCACCAGGCGGCCGGCGCGCTGCAGCAGCACCTCCAGCAGGCCCAGCTCGCGCGCGGACAGCTCCACCATCTTGCCGTCTATGGTGGCCACGCGGCCGGCCTGGTCGTACACCAGCGGGCCGTGCTTGATGGTGGCGCTGGTGCCGCCCATGCCGCGGCGCGTGAGCGCGCGCACGCGCGCCTCCAGCTCGGACAGGGCGAAGGGCTTGGCCATGTAGTCGTCGGCCCCCAGGTCCAGGCCCTTGACGCGCTCCTCGATGCCGTCGGCCGCGGTGAGGATGAGCACCGGCAGGGCCGAGCCGCGCCCGCGCAGGCGCTTGAGGACCTCCAGCCCGTGCAGCCGGGGCAGACCCAGGTCCAGGATCAGCAGGTCGAACTCGTTGTTGGTGAGCAGCGCGGCATCGGCCTCGCTGCCGCTGGCCACATGGTCCACGACGGCGCCGGAGCCGCGCAGCGTGCGCAGCAGGCCGTCGGCCAGCACCTGGTCGTCTTCGGCGATGAGGATGCGCATGGTGGGGTGTCTCCTGGAGTCCTTTGAACACGCTCTTGCGCCCGCGATGCGGCCGCGGGCGCTGACTTGGATTCTAGGAGTTCTGCGCCTTCCCGCTCGCCCCGGGGGCGGGCGGGAAGCAGGCCGGTCAGGCCATTTCGGGCTCGCTGACCTGCTTGACGCCCATGGCCTTGAGCGCTTCGGCCACTGCGGCCACGGCGCCGGGGATGCCGGCCTCGCCGAAGTGGCCTATGCAGCCCACGCGGAAGGTCTCCAGCTGCGTGAGCTTGCCGGGGTAGAGGATGTAGCCGCGCTTCTTGACCTCCTGGTAGAAGGCCTTGAACTCGTACGCGGGGTCCACCGGCGCATGGAAGGTGACGATGATGGGCGCCTGCAGCCCTTCATCCAGGTAGCTGCGCAAGCCCAGGGCGCGCATGCCCTCGATCAGCGCCTTGCAGTTGCGCGCGTAGCGCCCGCCGCGCGCGGGCAGGCCCCCTTCCTCGATGTACTGCGTCATGGCCTCGTCGAGCGCCGCGACGATGTGGGTCGGCGGCGTGAAGCGCCACTGCGTGGTCTTCTGCATGTAGACCCACTGGTCGTACAGGTCCAGCGCCAGCGAGTGGGCGTTGCCCTCACATTGCTCCAGCACGCTGCGGCGCGCAATGACGAAGCCCATGCCCGGGGGGCCTTCGAGGCATTTGCCCGAGGCGGCGATCACGGCATCGAACGGCGTCTTGCGCGCATCGATCTCGATGGCGCCGAACGAGCTCATGGCGTCCACGATCAGCCCCCGGCCGTGCCGGGCCACGACCTGCGCCACCTCGTGCAGCGGGTTGAGCACGCCGGCGCCCGTCTCGCAGTGCACCAGGGCCACGTGGGTGATGGAGGGGTCGGCGGCCAGCGCGCGGTCCACGTCGGCGGGGCTGACCTGCTGCGCCTCGCTGTAGTCGATGGTAGTGAGCCTGCGCCCCAGCACCTTGCAGATGCGCGCCAGGCGCGCGCAGTAGGCGCCGTTGTTGGGCACCAGCACGTGGCCCGTGCGCGGCACCAGGGTGACTATGGCCGCCTCCACCGAAAAGGTGCCGCTGCCCTGCATGGGAACGCATTCGTGCGTGCCCTGGCCGTGCACGATGTCGAGCACGCGCTGGCGGATGCGGCCGGTGATCTGGTTGAAGTCCGCGTCCCACGAACCCCAGTCGCGCAGCATGGCGCGCCGCGTGCGCTCGGAGGTGGTCAGTGGCCCGGGGGTCAGCAGGATGGGGGTGATGGCTTGGCTCATGGAGATCTCCAGTGGGGACGGGAAAGCGGGTGGGTCAGCCCCGGCGCAGGTGGCGCCAGGCCTGGGTGCGCGCCAGCAGCACGCGCGTGGCCAGCGAATACAGGACGGACACGACCACGGACGTGACCACGATCAGGCTGGCCAGCGCCGCCGCCGGGCCCACGTCGCCGGCCTGGTCCAGGTGCATGATGGCCACCGAGGCGAGGATGGTCTCGGGCGTGTACAGGAAGATCGCCGCCGACAGGCTGGCCATGGAGACGACGAAGAAGTAGCGGCCGATCTCCAGGATCGCGGGCAGGCACACCGGCACCGTCACGCGCAGGAAGGTCTTGAAAAACGGCACCTTAAGCGAGGCGGACACGGCCTCGAACTCGTTGTCGATCTGCTGCAGCGCCGTCACCGCCGTGAGGTGGCTGGACGTGTAGTAGTGGATGACCATGGAGATCACCAGGATCGCCATGGTGTTGTAGAGGAAATTGAGCGGATTGGCCGGGTGGTTGAAGAACATCACGTAGCCCAGGCCCAGCACCAGCCCCGGCACGGCCATGGAGAGCACGGCCATCAGGTGCATGACGTTGCGCATCCAGCCCAGGTTGCGCGTCTTCTCGATCACGTAGGCGCCCAGGAAGACGATGACCGAGCCGAGCACCGCCGTGACAAAAGCCACCTTCAGGCTGTTGGTGTAGGCGTCGGCCATGTCGCTCTCGAACAGCGCGAAGCGGTAGTGGTCCAGCGTGAATGTGAGGTTGTAGGGCCACAGCTTGATCACCGAGGTGTAGAGCGCCATGCCGATGGTGGCCAGCAGCATGCAGCACACGCCCACGCAGAACAGCGCCAGCAGCGCGTCGGCCACGCGGCGGGGCTTCGGCGTGAAGGGCACGGAGCGCGCGGTGAGCTGCGCCTTGATCTTGCGCCGCACCGTGTAGTCGATGGCGAAGGAGACGATGGAGGGCACGAGCAGCAGCATGCCCACCACGGCGCCCATGGAGAAGTTGAGCTGCCCCACGACCTGCTTGTACACGTCCACCGACAGCACGTTGAAATTGCCGCCGATGACCTTGGGCGCGCCGAAGTCGCTGACCACGTAGGTGAAGACCACGGTGCAGGCGCTGATCAGGCCGTACTTGGACGACGGCAGCGTGATGGTGAGGAACTGGCGCCAGGGCGGCGTGCGCAGCGCGGTGGCGGCCTCGTACAGGCGCCCGTCGGCCAGCGACAGGGCCGTGACCAGGATCATCAGCGCGTGCGGGAAGGTGTTGTAGACCTCGGCCAGGATGATGCCGGGCGCGCCGTAGATGGAGAAGTCGCCGAGCAGGAACTTCAGCACGCCCTGGTTGCCGAACCACTGCACGAACGAGATGGCCGACAGCAGCGAGGGCGCGAGCAGCGGGATCAGCGCGATGAGCCGCACCGTGGCCTTGAAGGGCCCGGGCAGGCTGGTGCGCGTGAGCGCGTAGGCGCAGACGAAGGCCGTGGGCACCGAGACCAGCACCACGGCCAGCGCCACCCAGACCGAGTTGAAGGCCGCGCGCAGCAGGCTGGGCGTCTCGAAGTAGGCGCTGAAATGCGCCAGGCCGGCGAAGTTGCCCTCCTTGTCCAGCACGGCGTTGACCAGGATGGAGAACAGCGGCGCGATCAGGAAGGTCAGCAGCAGCGCCATGGCGCCCAGCATCATGGCGCGCGCGATCCACTCGTCGCGGCTCCAGCGCTGGCGGGGGGCGGCACGGCCCCGTGCGGGCAGGGTCGCGGTCGTCATGCCTGATCCCTCCCGGTGGAGAACACGCGGATGCGGCTGGCGCGCAGCGCGATGTCGATGCGCCGGCCCTCGCAGATGCCCAGATCGTGCATCTGGTTGAGCGAGAAATGCAGGCCCAGGCTCTGGCCGCCCAGGGCCTCGGCGCTCACCTCGGCGATGCACAGGCCGCCCAGGAATTCCACCTTGTTCACCAGCACGCCCAGGCGGTAGGGGGTGCCGGCCTCCAGATGCTCTGCCACGCGGTCCTCGGGCCGCAGGTACAGGGACACGTCCTCGCCGAGCCGGAAGCTCCCCTCGCTGGCCTCGCACTCGATCTCCATTTTGCCCACGCGAAAGCGCTTGCCGCCCAGCGCCTGGCCGCGCAGCACGTTGACCTTGCCGACGAAATTGGCGACGAAGGGCGAGGCAGGCCGCTCGTAGATCTCCATGGGCGTTCCCACCTGCTCGATCACGCCGTGGTTCATGACCACGATGCGGTCGGACATGGACAGCGCCTCCTCCTGGTCGTGCGTGACCATGATGGTGGTGATGCCCACCTGCTTCTGCAGGCGCCGGATCTCGGCGCGCAGGCGTACGCGCACCGTGGCGTCCAGCGCGGACAGCGGCTCGTCGAGCAACAGCAGCCCGGGGTTGGTGGCCAGCGCGCGCGCCAGCGCCACGCGCTGCTGCTGGCCGCCCGAGAGCTGGCTGGGGTACTTGCCGCCCGCGGTCGGCAGGCCGGCCATGGCCAGCAGCTCGGCCACGCGCGCCTGGATCTCGGCCTTGCGCATCTTGCCGTTGACCAGGCCATAGGCCACGTTCTCGGCGATGGTCAGGTTGGGAAACAGCGCGTAGGACTGGAACACGATGCCGTAGTCGCGCTCGCTCGCGGGCAGCCAGGAGATGTCGCGGCCGCTTTGCACTATGCTGCCCGAGGTCTGCGTCTCCAGACCCGCGATGATGCGCAGCAGCGTGGTCTTGCCGCAGCCCGAGGGGCCGAGGAAGCACAGCATCTCGCCCTGGCGCACCGTCAGGTCGATGTCGCGCAGCGCGCTGAAGTTCTCGAAATTCTTGTGGATGCCCTTGATTTCGAGCGCCGGCGCGGCCTGGTCCAGGGCCCCGGCGAGCATCTTGGTGATTGTCATGTCCATGGGGGTGCTCATCGTGGGGAGGTGAAGAAACCCCCCGCGGGCGCAGGCCCGCAGGGCGCGCTGCACTGAGGGCCGGTCTACTTGGCCTCGGACTTGCCTTCGTAGCGCTTGCCCCACTCGGCCAGGATGCGCTCGCGGTTCTTGGCGGCCCAGTTCAGGTCGTTCTTGACGAGCAGCTGCTCATAGTTGTCCGGGATGCCCTTGAGCTTCTGCGCCACGCCGGGGTAGGCCACCACGGCCCACCAGTTGGAGGTGATCTGGTTGGCCTCCTTGGACGCGAACCAGTCGGCCAGGCGCTTGGCCTGCTCCGGCTTCTTGGTGGTCTTCATGATGGCCGTGGCCTCGATGTCCCAGCCCAGCCCCTCCTTGGGGAAGACCAGCTCCACCGGCGCGCCCGACTTGACCACCTGGTAGGCGCGGAACTCGAACGAGATGCCGATGGGGAACTCGCCCGTGCCCGCGGCCTTGCAGGGCTTGGAGCCCGAGTGCTGGTACTGCGCGATGTTCTCGTGCAGCGCGTCCATGTACTTCCAGCCGTCCTGCTCGCCCCACATCTGCAGCCAGGCCGACACGTCCAGGAAGCCCGTGCCGCTCGATGCCGGGTGCGGCATGACGATGGCGCCCTTGTAGATGGGCTTGGCCAGGTCCTTCCAGGTCTCGGGCTTGGGCAGGCCGCGCTTCTTGGCCTCCACGGTGTTGAAGCAGATGGCGGCGGCCCACACGTCCATGCCCACCCAGGCGGGCGGGTTCTTGGAGTCCGAGTAAGTCCGGGTCAGCGCCTCGAAGCCCTTGGGCTGGTAGGGCTGGAGCATGCCCTCCTGGTCCAGCAGCGCCAGGCTGCTGGCGGCCACGCCGGCCACCACGTCGGCCTGGGGGTTGGCCTTCTCGGCCATCAGCTTGGCCGTGATGATGCCTGTGGAGTCGCGCACCCACTTGATCTCGATGTCGGGGTTGGCCTTCTCGAAGGCCGTCTTGTAGGCCTTCATGGAGTCGGTCTCCAGCGCCGTGTAGACCAGCAGCGGCGTACGCTGGGCATGGGCCATGCCGGCCGCCAATCCCAGTGCGGCGGCGCACAGGGCCATGGGAATGCGACGGGTCGTCGTCTCGTTGTCCATCTTGTGTCTCCTGTAGTGGGGCTCTCGGGGGCCGGTTCCGGCGCCATTGCCGGCGTCGGTGGAATGCAATGTAGATTGCAAACTGATCACTGTCAATAGAAAACTGTTGACAGTTTTCAGCGGCCACGAAAGAATCCACCCCATGGACACCAAACAACCCCCTTCCGCCCTGGCCTTCCTGCAGTCGAGCTCCCTGCCCATGCTGGTGCAGGAGGAGATCGAGCGGCTGATCATGACCGGCGCCCTGCCCGTGGGCAGCCGCATCAACGAGAGCGAGCTGTCCCAGCGCTTCAACACCAGCCGCGGCCCCATCCGCGAGGCGCTGCGCGCGCTGGAGGAGGCCGGCCTGGTGCGCACCGAGAAGAACCGCGGCATGTTCGTGCGCGAGATCTCGTTCGAGGAGGCCGACGAGATCTACGAGCTGCGCGAGGCCATGGAGGAAATCATCGGCCGGCGCGTGGCCCTGGCCATCACGAACGACGGCATAGAGCGCCTCAAGGCCATGGTGGACGCCATGCACGCCGCGGCCGATGCGCGGGAGCTGGAGCAGTACGCGCAGCTGAACCTGCAGTTCCACGACATCCTGCTGGAGACCGCCGGCAGCGCCAAGCTCACCGAGACCTACCAGCGCCTGATCAAGGAGCTGTCGCTGTTCCGCATGCGCGCCCTGGGCGGCGGCGGCGGCCTGAGCGTGTCGGCCGACGAGCACGGCGAGATCGTCAACGCCATCGCCTCGCGCGACCCGCAGCGCGCCGGCACGGCGCTGCGCCGCCACGTGGCCGACAGCCGCGCCCGCATGCACAAGGCGCTGGGCCGGGAGCCGGCCGCGCCCTCTTCTTCATCCGCCCTTTCATCAACCAAGGAAGCCTGACATGACGACGACCCCGCAAACCATCGAAGTGAACAGCCGCCGCTACCGCTGGATGCAGCGCCCCGTGGTGGTCGTGTGCGTGGACGGGTGCGAACCCGCCTACCTGGACGCCGCCATCGCCGCTGGCGTGGCGCCCTGCCTGGCGCGCATGCGCGCCGAAGGGGCGGACCTGCTGGCCGACTGCGTCGTGCCCTCGTTCACCAACCCCAACAACCTGTCCATCGTCACGGGCGCGCCGCCGGCCGTGCACGGCATCTGCGGCAACTACTTCTTCGACCGCGAGCTGGGCGAGGAAGTCATGATGAACGACCCCAAGTACCTGCGCGCCGGCACCGTGCTGGCCGCCTTCGCCGACGCCGGCGCCAAGGTGGCCGTGGTCACGGCCAAGGACAAGCTGCGCAAGCTCCTGGGCAACCACATGAAGGGCATCTGCTTCTCGTCGGAGAAGGCCGACCAGGTGACGCAGGAGGAGAACGGCATCACCGGCGTGCTCGACATGGTGGGCATGCCCGTGCCCTCGGTGTACAGCGCCGAGCTGTCGGAGTTCGTGTTCGCCGCAGGCGTCAAGCTCATGGAGCGGCACCGCCCCGACCTGATGTACCTCTCCACCACCGACTACGTGCAGCACAAGGCCGCGCCGGGAAGCCCCGCGGCCAACGCCTTCTACGCGATGATGGACAAGTACCTCGCGCAGCTCGACCGGCTCGGCGCCATCATCGTGCTCACGGCCGACCACGGCATGAACGACAAGCACGGCGCCGACGGCAGCCCCAAGGTGATCTACCTGCAGGACCAGCTCGATGCCTGGTACGGCCCCGAGCGCGCGCGCGTGATCCTGCCCATCACCGACCCCTACGTGGTGCACCACGGCGCGCTGGGTTCGTACGCCACCGTCTACGCGCCCGACGAGGCTGCGGCCGCCGAGTGGATAGAGCGCATCCGCGCGCTGCCCGGCGTCGAGCTCGTGCTCACGCGCGCCGAGGCCGCCGCGCGCTTCGAGCTGCCGCCCGACCGCATCGGCGACATCGTGGTGGTGAGCGAGCAGAGCACCGTGCTCGGCACCAGCGCGAGCCGGCACGACCTGTCGGGGCTCGACGCCCCGCTGCGCTCGCACGGCGGCATCTCCGAGCAGCGCGTGCCGCTGATCTGCAACCGCCCGGTCAGCGGCATCGCGAGCGGCCGGCGCCTGCGCAACTTCGACGCGCTGGACCTGGCGCTGAACCACGCCGCCGCCTGAGAAGGCGTGAACGAATTCCAAGGAGACAAGCCCCATGACCGTGCAGCAGCTCAAGCCCGCAGAGATCCGCCACGAGGCCCTGCGCATCGCAGGCGAGAAGGTCTACCGCGACGAGGTGATCGAGGTCACCTACCCCTACACGGGCGAGGTCGTCGCCACCGTGCCCAAGGCCACGCTGGAGGACGTGCGCCGCGCGTACAGGATCGCGCGCGACTACAAGCCCACGCTGACGCGCTACGAGCGCTACCGGATCCTGATGCGCGCCGGCGAGATCATCGCCTCGCGCCTGGACGAGATCTCGCGCCTGATCACGCTCGAATCGGGCCTGTCGCGCAAGGACACGCTCTACGAGGTGGGGCGCGCGTCCGACGTGCTGCTGTTCGCCGCCAACCAGGCGCTGGTGGACGACGGCCAGGTGTTCTCGTGCGACCTCACGCACCATGGCAAGAGCCGCAAGGTCTACACGACCAAGGAGCCGCTGCTGGGCGTGATCACCGCCATCACGCCGTTCAACCACCCGCTCAACCAGGTGATCCACAAGGTGGCGCCGGCCGTGGCGACCAACAACCGCATGGTGCTCAAGCCCAGCGAGAAGACGCCGCTGTCGGCCTACGTGCTGGCCGACATCCTGTACGAGGCCGGCCTGCCGCCCGAGATGCTGTCCATCGTCACCGGCGACCCGCGCGAGATCGCCGACGAGATGCTCACCCACCCCGACGTCGACCTGGTCACCTTCACCGGCGGCGTGGCCATCGGCAAGTACATCGCGGGCAAGTCCGTCTACAAGCGCCAGATCCTGGAGCTGGGCGGCAACGACCCCATCATCGTGATGGAGGACGCCGACGTGGAGGAAGCCGCCACGCTGGCCGCCAGCGGCTCGTACAAGAACTCGGGCCAGCGCTGCACGGCCGTCAAGCGCATGCTGGTGCACGAGAAGGTGGCCGACCAGTTCGTCGAGCTGCTCGTCGCCAAGACCCAGGCCCTCAAGTACGGCGACCCCATGGACCCGCACACCGACATGGGCACGGTGATCGACGAGCCCGCCGCCAGGCACTTCGAGCAGGTGGTGGACGAGGCCATCGCCGGCGGCGCCAGGCTGCTCGCTGGCCACGTGCGCCGCGGCGCGCTGTACGCGCCCACGGTGCTCGACCAGGTCAGGCCCGAGATGACCGTGGTGAAGCACGAGACCTTCGGCCCCGTCTCGCCCGTGATCCGCTTCAAGGACATCGACGAGGCCATCCGCATCTCCAACGGCACGGCCTACGGCCTGTCGTCCTCGGTGTGCACCAACCGGCTGGACTACATCACGCGCTTCGTGCGCGAGCTCAACGTGGGCAGCGTCAACGTGCGCGAGGTGCCGGGCTACCGCCTGGAGCTCACGCCCTTCGGCGGCATCAAGGACTCGGGCCTGGGCTACAAGGAAGGCGTGCAGGAGGCGATGAAGAGCTTCTGCAACACCAAGACCTACTCCCTGCCCTGGTGAGCGCGATGAGCCTGAGCCTCGCCGACATCGCGCACCTGTTCGAGACCCGCGGCCACGCGCAGTACGACGGCGAGCCGGTCACCCAGCTCGAACACGCGCTGCAGTCCGCCCACCTGGCCGAGCAGGCCGGGGCGGGCAGCGCGCTCATCGCCGCCGCCCTGCTGCACGACCTGGGCCACCTGCTGCACGACCTGCCGGGATCGCCCACGCTCGCCGGCGTGGACGACGTGCACCAGTACCGCTGCCTGCCCTTTCTGCGCGGCCTGTTCGGCGAGGCCACGCTGGCGCCGATCCGCCTGCACGTGGACGCCAAGCGCTACCTGTGCACGCGCGAGCCGGGCTACCTGCAAGGCCTGTCGCCCGATTCGGCGCGCAGCCTGCAGCTCCAGGGCGGGCCGTTCGACGAGGCCCAGGCGCGCGCCTTCGAGGCCCTGCCCTACGCCCGGGACGCGCTGCGCCTGCGCCGCTGGGACGACGCGGCCAAGCAGGAGGGCGCGGCCACGCCCGGCCTGGCGCATTTCCTGCGCCACTGCACGAGCGCCTGATGCGCCACCCCGGCACAAAAAAATGAAGAAAAAGGCCTCTGGCGCTTACCCATCAATCGTCACCAGCTATCAAAACGATTGCAACAGGAGTACCCGGACATGCGACCCTTCTGGCTTGAGCAGGCCCTGATGGGCGATGGCGACCTGGCCCCGGCGCTGCAGGGCGCGCAGCGGGCCGACGTCTGCATCGTCGGCGGCGGCTTCACCGGCCTGTGGACGGCGATACAGGCCAAGCAGCGCAACCCGCAGCTCGACATCGTCATCCTGGAGCGCGACCTGTGCGGCGCGGGCGCCAGCGGACGCAACGGCGGCTGCCTGCTCACCTGGTCGGCCAAGTTCCTCACGCTCAGGCGCCTGTTCGGCGAGGCCGAGGCGCTGCGCCTGGTGCGCGCCAGCGAGGCCGCCGTCGACGCCATCGGCGACTTCGTGCGCGAGCACGGCATAGACGCCGAGTTCCGGCGCGACGGCACGCTCTACACCGCCACCGCGGCGGCGCAGGTCGGCACCATGGAGCCCGTGGTGCAGGCGCTGCAGGCCCACGGCATCGACTCCTACCACGCGCTCGCGCCCGCCGAGGTGGCGCGGCGCTCCGGCTCGGCGCGCAACATCGCGGGCTGGTACTCGCCCATCGCCGCCACCGTGCAGCCCGGCAAACTGGTGCGCGGCCTGCGCCGCGTGGCGCTGGCCATGGGCATACGCATCCACGAACGCAGCTCCATGCTGCGCTGCGAGGCCGGACCGCCCGCCGTCGTGCACACCCCCAGCGGCAGCGTGACGGCCGGCAGGCTGGTGCTGGCCCTGAACGCCTGGATGGCCGAGGCCCTGCCGCAGTTCGAGCGCAGCATCGCCATCGTCTCCAGCGACATGGTCATCACCGAGCGCTGCCCCGCGCTGCTGCAGGCCGCCGGGCTGGCCGACGGCGTCTCGGTGCTCGACTCGCGCACCTTCGTCTACTACTACCGCAGCACCGAGGACGGGCGGCTGATGCTGGGCAAGGGCGGCAACACCTTCGCGCGCGGCGGGCGCATCGCGCCGGTGTTCGACCAGCCCTCGCCCTACGAGGCGCAGCTCACGCGGGCGCTGCGCGACTTCTTCCCCTCGCTCGGCGGCGTGCCCGTCACGGCGAGCTGGAACGGCCCGTCGGACCGCTCGGTCAGCGGCTTCCCCTTCTTCGGCCGCCTGAACGGCGCGGGCCATGTCTTCTACGGCTTCGGCTACTCGGGCAACGGCGTGGGGCCGACCTACATGGGCGGGCAGATCCTGTCGTCGCTGGTCCTCGGCGAAGACAACGCCTGGACGCGCAGCCCGCTCACGCGCGGGCCGCTGGGCCTGTTCCCGCCCGAGCCGGTGCGCTACCTGGGCTCCATCGTGGTGCGCAACGCCATCCGCCGCAAGGAAGCGGCCGAGGACCTGGGGCGCGCGCCCTGGTGGGTGGACAAGCAGCTCAGCCGGTTTGCCAATGCGGCGGGGAAAGCGGACAAGGGGTGAGTTGAGATACCTTTTGCCTTCCTTCTTGCTCCTGCAGCTATCTTTCTTGAATCTTCGTCGTTGGTTTAGATGTCGCTGGCCGGGACTCGCCCCGGCCAGCAGCATCCAACCACCCCGCACCACCGAAAAAGCCAAACCCTACGAGCGGAGGTAAACCCGCCGCACCCGCTTGACATTGCACAGCAGCTCATAGGCAATGGTCCCGGCAGCAGCAGCCACCTGGTTCACGCTCACCTGGCTTCCCCACAGCTCGACCTGCGCCCCCGGCCCTGCCCCGGGCAGGTCGGTCAGATCGACAGTGAGCATGTCCATGGCCACGCGCCCGATGATGCGGGTCAGGCGGCCATCGACCGCCACCGGCGTGCCCGAGGGCACGACGCGCGGGTAGCCGTCGGCATAGCCCATGGCCACCAGCCCCACGCGCGTGGGCCGGTCGGCGACGAAGCTGCCGCCGTAGCCCAGGGCCTCGCCCGGCGCGAGCCAGCGCTCCACGAACACCTCGCTGGCGAGGCGCATCACGGGCTGCAGCACGTCGGAGGGCATGCCGCGCGGGTCGGCACCGTAGAGCATGATGCCGGGCCTCGCCCAGTCCTGGTGCGCACCCTTCCAGCCCAGGACGCCGGCCGAGTTGGCGATGCTGCGCGGCCCGGGCAGGCCCTGCGTGGCATCGGCGAACACGGCCAGCTGGCGCCCGGTCATCGGGTTGCCGGGCTCGTCGGCCGAGGCCAGGTGCGTCATCAGCGTGATGCCGGCCACCTTGTCGCAGGCGGCCAGCCGCTGCCACAGGGCCCGGGCCTGCCCGGGCGCCACGCCGGCGCGGTGCATGCCCGTGTCGATCTTGAGCCAGGCATGGACGCCGGCGCCACCACCACGGTCTTGCAGCGATTCGAGCATGCGCAACTGCTCCTCCTGGTGCACCACCAGCCACAGCCCGTGCCGCTGCGCCAGCGCCACGTCGTCCATGCCGAAGGCACCTTCGAGTACCAGGATGGGCTCGGTCAGCCCGGCCTCGCGCAGCTCCATGGCCTCTTGCGCGAAGGCCACGGCGAAGGCGTCGGCCTGGCCGGCCAGGGCCCTGGCGCATTCCACGGCCCCGTGGCCATAGGCGTTGGCCTTGAGCGTGGCCGCCACCTTGCCGCCGTGCACGGCCTTGGCGTGGGCGTAGTTGGCGCGCAGCGCGGCCAGGTCGAAATCCGCCCGGGCCGGGCGGCTCATGCCGCCTTGCCGGCCGCGGGCCGGGCATGCAGGGCCGGGGCGCTGCCCAGGTAGCGGTCCACGGACAGGCCCTGCGTGGAGATCTCGGTCTTGCGGCCGGTGACGATGTCGGCCAGCAGCCGGCCCGAACCGCAGGCCATGGTCCAGCCCAGCGTGCCGTGGCCGGTATTCAGGAACAGGTTCCTGTGCGGCGTGCGGCCCACGATGGGCGTGCTGTCGGGCGTCATGGGGCGCAGGCCGGTCCAGAATTCGGCGCGCGCCAGGTCGCCACCGGGGAACAGCTGGCGTGTGACCATCTCCAGCGTGGCGCGGCGCTGTGGGCGCAGCGTCCTGTCGAACCCGGCCAGCTCGGCCATGCCGCCCACGCGGATGCGCTGGTCGAAGCGCGTGAGCGCGATCTTGTAGGTCTCGTCGAGCACCGTGGAGACGGGCGCCAGCGCCTCGTCCTGGATCGGTATCGTGAGCGAGTAGCCCTTGACGGGGTAGACCGGGATGTCCAGCCCGGCGGACAGCAGCAGCTGG
This sequence comes from Alicycliphilus denitrificans K601, assembly GCF_000204645.1. Classification (NCBI taxonomy): domain Bacteria; kingdom Pseudomonadati; phylum Pseudomonadota; class Betaproteobacteria; order Burkholderiales; family Comamonadaceae; genus Alicycliphilus; species Alicycliphilus denitrificans. Next base: position 4,787,247 of record NC_015422.1, read on the forward strand.
CGCGAATAGCTGCCCATGGCCAGCACGTAGCGGTCGGCGCGGGCGACCTCCTTGTCCGGCGTCGCCAGCTGCACGCCGCCCACGGCACCCTGGCCGTCGAACAGCAGCCAATCCACGCCGGTGCCGAAGCGGAACTTCACGCCCAGCTCCTGCGCCATGCGGGCCAGGGCATTGGTGAACAGGTAGCAGTCGCCGGTCTCGTCCTGCGGCAGGCGCAGGCCGCCGGCGATCGTGGCGCGGGCCTGCGCCAGCGCGGGCTCGGCCTGGCAGACGCCCTTGGCATCGAGCAGCTCGTAGGCGATGCCGCATTCCTTGAGCACGCTGATGTCGCGCCCGGCCTGATCGACCTGTTTCTGCGAGCGGAACAGCTGCAGCGTGCCGGCCTGGCGCCCTTCGTACTGGATGCCGGTGTCGCGGCGCAGCTCCTGCAGGCATTCGCGGCTGTAGTTGGACAGGCGCAGCATGCGCTCCTTGTTCACCGCGTAGCGCTCGGCCGAGCAGTTGCGCAGCATCTGGGCCATCCAGCGCAGCTGGAACAGGCTGCCGTCGGGGCGGATGGACAGCGGCGCGTGCTTCTCGAACATCCACTTGAGGGCCTTCGTGGGAATGCCGGGCGCGCCCCAGGGCGTGGAGTAGCCAAACGAGACCTGGCCCGCGTTGGCGAAGCTGGTGTCGAGCGCCGGGCCGTCCTGGCGGTCGATGACCGTGACGTCGGCGCCCGCACGGGCCAGGTAGTAAGCGGTGGCCACGCCCACCACGCCAGAGCCAAGTACGATGACTTTCACGTTCAGTCTCCAATGTTCGGTTAATGAGCGTGACTTTATGGATTTCCATGCTAATCTTTTGCTGAAATCAACACACGAAACAGCAATGTTTGCTGTTTCGATCGTCAACTTCCCTCTCCTGCAGCAATGTCTGAGCTCGACTCCATAGACCTGCGCATCCTCGACCTCCTGCAGCAGGACGGACGCCTGACCATGACCGAACTGGGCGAGCGCGTGGGCCTGTCCACGTCGCCGTGCTCGCAGCGCGTCAAGCGCCTGGAGGCCCAGGGCGTGATCACGGGCTACCACGCGCGCGTGAGCCCGGCGGCGCTGGGCAAGAACCTGCTGGTCTTCGTGGAAATCACCCTGGCGCAGAAGTCCGAGCAGATCTTCAAGAAAGTGCGCGACGAGCTGCAGAACATGCCCGAGGTGCTGGAATGCCACCTGATCTCGGGCAGCTTCGACTACCTGGTCAAGGCGCGCCTGGCCGGCATGTCCGAATACCGGCACCTGCTGGGCTCCATTCTGCAGCAGATGCCCGTGCCGGCGCAGTCCAACAGCTACGTGGTGATGGAAGAGGTCAAGGAGAGCTTCGTGGTCCCGGTCGATCGCGGCCGGGGGCGTGCGCGGGGCGCGGGCTCCGGTCAGCCGTTGGCGTAGGCCTCCAGCCCCAGGGCCACGACGGTGGCCACCTCGCTGCCCACCTCGGCGCGGAACTCGGCCTCGGCCTGCGCCACCGCGCCGCGAAAGGCCTCCAGCCACGCCAGCCCCGTGGGCGTGAAGCGCACCAGCCGGGCGCGCGCATCGTGCGGGTCGGCCTCGCGCGTGACCAGGCCCCAGGCCTCGCACTGGTCCACCAGGCTGGCCATGGACTGCTTGGCCATGCCGGCGCGCTCGGCCAGGTCGGTCAGGCGGTCGCCGTTCAATGAGAGGTGGCGCGTGATGTGGACGTGCGCGGCGCTCACCTGCTCGCGCGCGGCCAGGTTGGACAGCGCCAGCGGTACCTGCACGTCGCGCGCCATGAGCTGCAGCACGCGCGCGTCGAAGCGCCGCAGGGCATGGCCCAGCAGGCGGCCCAGGTGCGCCTGGCGCCAGCGGTCGTCGGAGGATGGTGTCTCGCCCATGCCCTATTGTCAGCCAAACTGACCAATATATCCTTTGCGAACCGCATCAACGCCCATAAACTACTGTTCACACATCCAGCCTGTTGTTCGAAACAGTGGGCCAGCAGAACCCGACGATCCACCCTGATTTCCCGCAAGGAGCCCCCATGGACACCATCGCCAAGACCAACCCCGCCGCCAACAGCGAAAAGGCCAAGGCCCTGCAGGCCGCGCTGGCCCAGATCGAGAAGCAGTTCGGCAAGGGCACCATCATGCGCCTGGGCGAGGGCGAGGCCATCGAGGACATCCAGGTCGTCTCCACCGGCTCGCTGGGCCTGGACATCGCCCTGGGCGTGGGCGGCCTGCCGCGCGGGCGCGTGGTCGAGATCTACGGCCCCGAGTCCTCGGGCAAGACCACGCTCACGCTGCAGGTCATCGCCGAGATGCAAAAGCTCGGCGGCACCTGCGCCTTCATCGACGCCGAGCACGCGCTCGACACCGCCTACGCGCAGAAGCTCGGCGTCAACATCAACGACATCCTGATCAGCCAGCCCGACACCGGCGAGCAGGCGCTGGAGATCGTGGACAGCCTGGTGCGCTCGGGCGCGGTGGACCTGATCGTGGTGGACTCGGTCGCCGCCCTGGTGCCGAAGGCCGAGATCGAGGGCGAGATGGGCGACGCCCTGCCCGGCCTGCAGGCGCGCCTGATGAGCCAGGCGCTGCGCAAGCTCACCGCCACCATCAAGAAGACCAACTGCATGGTCATCTTCATCAACCAGATCCGCATGAAGATCGGCGTCATGTTCGGCAGCCCCGAGACGACGACGGGCGGCAACGCGCTGAAGTTCTACGCCTCGGTGCGCCTGGACATCCGCCGCACCGGCACCATCAAGAAGGGCGACGAGGCCATCGGCAACGAGACCAAGGTGAAGGTGGTCAAGAACAAGGTCTCGCCCCCGTTCAAGACGGCCGAGTTCGACATCCTGTTCGGCGAGGGCATCTCGCGCGAGGGCGAGATCATCGACATGGGCGTGAACGCGCGCATCCTGGAGAAAAGCGGCGCCTGGTACGCCTACAACGGCGAGAAGATCGGCCAGGGCCGCGACAACGCGCGCGAATTCCTGCGCGAGAACCCCGACCTGGCGCGCGAGATCGAGAACAAGGTGCGCGAGGGCCTGGGCATCGCCCTGCTGCCCGGCGCCACCGCGGCCCAGGCGCCCGAGGACAAGCCCGCGCGCGGCAAGAAGAGCGAAAAGGCCGCCGGCGCCGAGGCCTGAACGGCACCCGGCGTTTGCGGCAGAAATGGCCTCTGACGCCTGTCCATCAAGCGCCAGCAGCTATTTTTCATAGAGCACTCATGGGATTCGCCAGGCTCTCGCTCAAGGCCCGCGCGCTGCGCCTGCTGGCGCAGCGCGAGCATTCGCGCAGCGAGCTGCAGGCCAAGCTGGCGCGCCACGTGCAAGAGGGCGAGGATCTCGCCGCGCTGCTCGACGAGTTGCAGGCCCGGGGCTTCATCGACGCCGCCCGCGTGGCCGAGTCCGTGGTGCACCGCCGCGCCGCGCGCTTGGGCGCCCAGCGCGTGGCGCAGGAGCTGCGCCGCAAGGGCCTGGACGAAGACCTCGTGCGCGCTACCGCCGCGCAGCTGGCCGGCACCGAGCTGGAACGCGCGCGCGCCGTGTGGCGCCAGCGCTATGGCGGCGCGCCCGCCGCCGCGACGCCGCAGGAGCGCGCGCGCCAGATCCGCTTCCTGGCCGCGCGCGGCTTTGCCGCCGACGTGGTGCGCCGCGTGGTGCAAGGCGGCGAGGATGATGAATAAAAACGGCATCCAGCGCTTGCCAGACAAGCGCAAGCAGCTCCACTTTCAATAGCAATTACTCGAACAGGCGCTCGGGATTGGCGTCGATCTTGGTGAGCGCATCACGCGTGGCGCGCAGCGTGAGGCTTTCCTCCTCCTGCGCCGTCAGCAGGCCCGCCTGCAGGTAGGCCCCCAGGCGCTTGAGCTGCACCAGGTAGCTGCTGCCATCCATGGCCGCGAACAGGTGCAGCTGCTTGCGCTGGCTGTGCCACACGTACTGGACCTGGGCCGATGCGCCGTTGTGGTCAAGCGTGAACCAGACGCCCAGCGGCAGCTGCTGCGCCCAGGCGACCATGTCCTCCTGCACGGGCGCGCCGTTGTCGGCAATGACGTGGATGGACGAGGCGTCTATGCCCAGCAGCAGCTCGATGTTGTCCGCGCTCAGCGGCATGTCGCCCAGCGTCTCGTCGCTGATGAAGTCTTCCAGGTTGGCCAGGCGCTTGACCATGGCGTCGATGTGCTCCTGCGAAATGGACGCCGTCTTGGACAGGAAGGCATCGGCCAGCGTGTCGGTCAGCAGCTTGATCTGCGCGTCCTGCTGCGCCCCCGTCACGCCGATCAGCGCCAGCCCCTGGCGCAGGCATTGCAGCAGCGCGGGCAGCTGCTGGATGACCTTGGCGCGCTCGGCGCGGTGCGGCTTGGCGCTGGCGGCCCATACCAGGTCGGCCGCGGCGCGCTTGTAGGCGGCCGTGTCGGCGTGCTGCGGGCCGTCGCGCACGGCCGAAACGGCCAGCACCTCGGCCCAGGTCTTGAACAGGAAGTCGCGGATCTCGTCGCGCACCGGCATGTCCTTGAGCAGGGCGCGCAGTTCGATGGTGTACTGGATCGCCAGCGTCTCGCGCTGCTCCACCTGCTGGGCCACGCTGACGATGCGCGAAGTGGCCTGGCGCTCGGTCAGGAAGCGGGCGAGGAATTTCTCGAACTCCCCGTGCACCAGCTCGAACACGCGCTTGCCGGTCTCGGGATACTGCTCGATGACCTGCACGATGCGGCGGATCTCCGCCTCCAGCGCCGTGCCGCTGATGGCGCTGGCGTCGAAGCCCAGCACGCAGCTGCCCATGCGGTCGATCAGCTGGCGCGCGGGGTGGGTGAGGTTGCTGAAGAACTCGGGCTCGGCCAGGGCCACGCGCAGCACCGGCACCTGCAGGCGCGCGAACCACACGCGCACCGCGGGCGGGATGCGGTCTTCGCTCAGGATGCTCTGGAACATCAGCGCCACCACCTCGATGATGGCCTTCTCGCCGGCCGTGCTGGCCTTCTTCTTGAACTCGGCCGCGCGCTCGCGCACCACGTTGGTGACATGCACCACCGCCTGCGGGCTGTAGTCCTCCACCAGGGTGGCCATGCCGCTGTAGTAGAGGTCGGCCTCCACGCGCTCGGCCGACAGCGCGTGCACCAGCGCCGCGGATGCGGGCTGCGGCTGCACCATGTCGTACGCCACGACGGGCTGGGTCAGCAGGCGGCGCAGCTGCATCAGCACGCCCTGGGCGCGCTGGCGCGCCCGCACCAGGGGGCTGCCCGATCCGGCGGCTGCCGCCACCGTGTGCGGGAAGGGGGTCACGTGCGGCGGCGGCAGCCCCTGCGCGGCCGAATGCGCCGCCAGGCCCGCGCCGCCCGATTCCGGGCCCAGCGCGCCGGCGCGGCTCACCCCCGTGGCCGTGCTGCGGCGCACGCGCGCGCGCAGGTCGTTCGGCACGGCCACGCCCTGCTCATCATAGAGCTTGAGCAGCGCCTGGTACTGCGCCAGCGCCAGGTTGGCGAGCTCGCGCTGCAGGGGGTCGAGCACCAGCTGCAGGTCGTCGCGCTTGAGGCCGGCCTCCAGCCATTGCTCCACGAGCCGCAGGCACTGGGCCTCGGGGCGCAGGATGTCGCTGCTGGCGAGCTCGCGGCCCTCCAGGTGCTGGGTGCGCTGGCGCACGGCATCGAAGGGCGCGCCCACCTGCTCGGCCACGGTGAGCGCCATGCGCGAGGCCAGGATCCTGTTCTCGACCTCGTCGTCGCCGACCAGCGCCAGCCCGTCGGACATGGGCATGGCCGCCGTCCGCCCGGGGGCGCTCTGCTGCGCCAGGCCCCCGCGCCAGCCGCGCACCATGAGCTCCACCCAGGCCTTGTGGCGGGTCTGGTAGCCCATCCAGGCGTCGCGTCGCAGCTGCATGTCGCGCACCGTGCCCGTGCGGCCCATGAGCTCGGTCAGGAAATCGAGGAGCTTCTTGTCCAGCGCCGGCAGGCCGGCGCACAGCCCATCCACGAAGCGTTGACGGGCCAGCTGGGCCAGGCGCCGGTGGGCGGTGGAGGGCGGTGAGATGTCCATAGACCTCCGATATTAGCGGTAGCGCATATGCATCCACCCGGACGGCGGGCGTCAGATCACACAACGGCTCCCGAGTTGGGGTCGTTGGGGTCTTCCTCCTTGCGCGCGGAGGCCTTGACCAGATCCTCGCGCTTGACGCCCAGCCACATGGCGATGGCCGCGGCCACGAACACCGAGGAATAGATGCCGAATAGGATGCCGATGGTCAGCGCCAGCGCGAAGTAGTGCAGGCTGGGGCCGCCGAAGAAGAACATCGAGAGCACCATGGCCTCGGTCGAGGCGTGGGTGATGATGGTGCGGCTCATCGTCGAGGTGATGGCGTGGTCGATCACCTCGTGCGTATTGAGCTTGCGGAACTTGCGGAAGGCCTCGCGGATCCGGTCGAAGATCACGACCGACTCGTTGACCGAGTAGCCCAGCACCGCCAGCACGCCCGCGAGCACCGAGAGCGAGAACTCCCACTGGAAGAACGCGAAGAAGCCCAGGATGATGACCACGTCGTGCAGGTTGGCGATGATGGCCGCGACGCCGAACTTCCACTCGAAGCGCAGGGCCAGGTAGATCACGATGCCCAGCACCACCATGCCCAGCGCCATGAGGCCGCCGTGCACCAGTTCCTCGCCGACCTGCGGGCCGACGAACTCGGTGCGCCGCAGCGTGACGCCCGGATCCTCGCTCTTGAGCGCGGCCAGCACCTGCTCGCTCTGCTGGGCCGAGGTCACGCCCTTCTGCACGGGCAGGCGGATCATCACGTCGCGCGAGGTGCCGAAGTTCTGCACCACCACGTCGGGATAGCCCAGCGCCGCCACCTTGTCGCGCACCTTGCCGATGTCGGCGGTCTGCGCGTAGGCCACCTCCATGACGGTGCCGCCGGTGAACTCCACCGACAGGTGCAGGCCGCGCGTGACCAGGAAGAATACCGCCAGGGCGAAGGTGATGAAGGACACCGCGTTGAGCACCAACGCGTACTTCATGAACGGGATGTCTTTTTTGATGCGGAAAAATTCCATGATTTTTCCTCCTAGTTACTACGGCCAGCCACGGAGCGCAGCTCGCTCGCGTCCTCGGGCTTCCACACCTGGCCGATGGCCACGCTCTTGAGCTTCTTCTTGCGGCCATACCAGAGGTTGACCAGGCCGCGCGAGAAGAACACGGCCGAGAACATGCTGGTCAGGATGCCGATGCAGTGCACCACGGCGAAGCCGCGCACCGGCCCCGTGCCGAAGGCCAGCAGCGCCAGGCCCGCGATCAGCGTGGTGACGTTGGAGTCCAGGATGGTGGCCCAGGCGCGCTCGTAGCCCGCGGCGATCGCCGCCTGCGGCGCCACGCCCGCGCGCAGTTCCTCGCGGATGCGTTCGTTGATCAGCACGTTGGAGTCGATCGCCACGCCCAGCGCCAGCGCCATGGCGGCGATGCCTGGCAGCGTGAGCGTGGCCTGCAGCATGGACAGCACGGCGATGAGCATCAGCACGTTCACCGAGAGCGCGATGGTGGAGAACACGCCGAACAGCACGTAGTACACGCACATGAAGGCCGCGATCGCCGCCATGCCCCAGACCACGCTGTGGATGCCGCGCGCGATGTTGTCCGCGCCCAGGCTCGGGCCGATGGTGTATTCCTCGATGATCTCCATGGGCGCGGCGAGCGACCCGGCGCGCAGCAGCAGGGCCGTGTCGTTGGCCTCGGTGGTGGTCATGCGGCCCGAGATCTGCACGCGCCCGCCGCCGATCTCGCTGCGGATCACCGGGGCCGTGACGACCTCGCCCTTGCCCTTCTCGAACAGCACGATGGCCATGCGCTTGCCGATGTTCTCGCGCGTCACGTCCTTGAAGATGCGCGAGCCCTTGGCGTCCAGCGTGAGGTTCACGGTGGGCTCCTGGGTCTGGCCGTCGAAGCCGGGCTGGGCGTCGGTCAGGTTCTCGCCCGTGAGGATGACCTGCTTCTTGACGATCACGGCCTGGCCGTTGCGGTCCAGGTATTTCTCGTCGCCGAAGGGCACGGGGCCGGTGCCCATCTCGGCGGCGCGTGCCTCGGTGCCCTCGTCCACCATGCGCACCTCCAGCGTGGCGGTGCGGCCCAGGATGTCCTTGGCCTTGGCCGTGTCCTGCACGCCGGGCAGCTGCACGACGATGCGGTCCAGCCCCTGCTGCTGGATCACGGGCTCGGCCACGCCGAGCTCGTTGATGCGGTTGTGCAGCGTGACCATGTTCTGCTTGAGCGCCTGCTCCTGCACCTTGCGCAGGGCCTCGGGCTTGATCGTGGCGCGCAGCCTCAGGCCCTCGCCATCGGGGCTGCTCGCGACCACGAGGTCGGGGAACTGGTCGGCGACCAGGTTGCGCGCCGCCGTGGCCGTGGCCTCGTCGCGCACGCGGATGTCCACGGCCTGGCCGTCGCGGCTGATGCCACCGTGGCGGATGTTCTTCTCGCGCAGGGCGGTACGCAGGTCGCCGGCATAGGACTCAGCCTTCTTGGTGATGGCCGCCTGCATGTCCACCTGCAGCATGAAGTGCACGCCGCCGCGCAGGTCCAGCCCCAGGTACATGGGGCGTGCGTTGATCGCGGTCAGCCAGTCGGGCGAGCGCGACACGAGGTTAAGCGCGACGATGTAGGGCGGGTCGGACGGGTCGGGGACCAGCGCCTTCTCGATCGCGTCCTTGGCCTTGAGCTGATTGTCCGGTGTATCGAAGCGCGCGCGCACCGAGTGGCCGTCGAACACCACCGAGTCCGGGCTCACCCCGGCCGACTGGAGCACCTCCTCGACGCGCCGCTGCAGCGCGCCATCGACCTTGATCGTGGCCTTGGCCGAGGACACCTGCACGGCAGGCGCCTCGCCGAAGAAATTGGGCAGGGTGTACAAGGCCCCTATGAGCAACGCGATCACCAGGATCGCGTACTTCCAGACCGGGTAACGGTTCATGATCGCGTTTCTTCAATACCCGGGAGGCAGCGGGCCCGCCCCCCGGAAACAGGCCCGCGGGCCTGGGAAAACCGGCCCGGGATTACTTGACGGTGCCCTTGGGCAGCACCTGGGAGACGGCGCTGCGCTGCACCTGCACCTGCACGCCGCTGGCGATCTCCAGCTGGATATAGCCCTCGGACAGGCCCGCCACCTTGCCCAGCAGGCCGCCGGCCGTGGCCACCTCGTCGCCCTTGGCCAGGGCGTCGATCATGGCGCGGTGCTCTTTCTGGCGCTTCATCTGGGGCCGGATCATGATGAAGTACAGCACCACGAACATCAGCACCAGCGGCAGCATGCCGGTGAGCGAACCCATCAGGCCGCCCTCGGCGGCTGCGGCGGGTGCGGTTTGTGCAAAGGCGGAAGAGATAAACACGGGAGAAGCTCCACTCAAACTAGGGATGGAAGGTCTGACACGCCCCACGGGGCCTGCCGCGAGGGCAACAGGTAATTGTATGCGGCGTGCGCCAGCGCCCGCATGGCAAGGCCCGCCGGACTCCAGGGCTTGCCGCGTCTCCAATGAAAATAACCGCCAGCGCTTGCCAGTAAATCGCCAGCAGCTATCGAAAACAAAGCACTTCAGGCGGTGCGCCGGGGCGCCTGGGCCGGGGCACGCCAGCGGTCCATGAGCGCGAACCATTTCTTGCGCGCCGCCTGCAGGTGGCGTTCCTTCACGTGGCCGTAGCCGCGGATGTCCTCGGGGATGCGCGCGATCTCGGCGGCCAGGGGCAGCCGTTCGGCCGACAGGCCCGCGAGTAGTTCGTCGACGCAGGCGCGGTATTCCCGGATCAGCGCGCGCTCGGTCTTGCGCTCCTCGGTACGGCCGAACGGGTCGAGCGCGGTGCCGCGCAGGCCCTTGAACCGGGCCAGCACGCCCATGGCCTTGCGCATCCAGGGGCCGTAGCTCTTCTTGACGAGTTGGCCCGTGTCGTCGTGCTTGGCGAACGTGGGCGGCGCCAGGTGGTGCACGATGCGCCAGTCGCCCTCGAACATGCCTTCGAGGCGCTGGGTGAAGGCCGGGTCGGTGTGCAGGCGCGCCACCTCGTACTCGTCCTTGTAGGCCATGAGCTTGAACAGGTAGCGCGCCACGGCCTCGGTCAGGCGCGTGCCCTGGCCCAGCGCGCCCTCCGCGGCCTGCACCTTGTCCACGAAGGCCTTGTACTCGGCGGCGTAGGCGGCATTCTGGTAGCCGGTGAGGAACTCGACGCGCCTGTCCACCATCTCGGCAAGGCCCGGTTTCTTGACGAACTGGATCACCTGCGCGGCCTGGTAGAGCGCCTGCACGGCGGCGAGGTCGTGCGCGCAGCGGCGGCCCCACTCGAACGCGGCCTGGTTGTTCTCGACCTGCACGCCGTTGAGCTCCATGGCGCGCATGAGCGCGGCGTGCGTGAGCGGCACGCGGCCCTTCTGCCAAGCGTAGCCCAGGATCAGCGGGTTAGTGTAGATGCTGTCGCCCAGCAACTCGGTGGCGGCGCGCTCGGCATCGAACACGCCCAGCAGGCCCGGGCCCACGGCCTCGGCGATGGCGGCCTCGCAGCCCTCGGCGGGGAAGCGCCAGTCGGGGTTGTGCACGAAGGCCGCGGCGGGCGTGCCATGCGTGTTCAGCGCCACGAAGCTGCGGCCCGGCTGCATGACGGCCAGCGTGGCCGGGTTGGCCGCGACGATGGGGTCGCAGCCGATCACCAGGTCGGCCTTGGCCGTGTCCACCTTGGTGGTGTGGATGTCCTCGGGGCGGCGCGCGATCTGCACGTGGCTCCAGGTGGAGCCGCCCTTTTGTGCCAGGCCCGCGGCGTCCTGCGTGACCACGCCCTTGCCCTCCAGGTGCGCGGCCATGCCCAGGAGGGAACCGATGGTGATCACCCCCGTGCCGCCCACGCCGGCCACGACGATGCCCCAGGCGGCATCCAGCGCGGGCAGCGCGGGCTCGGGGATGGGCGGCAGGCCGGAGAGGCTGCCCTTCTTCTCCTTCCTGGGCTTCCTGAGCGATCCGCCCTCGATGGTCACGAAGCTGGGGCAGAAGCCCTTCACGCAGGAGTAGTCCTTGTTGCAGCTGTTCTGGTTGATGCGGCGCTTGCGGCCGAAGTCGGTCTCCACGGGCTCCACCGACAGGCAGTTCGACTGCACGGAGCAGTCGCCGCAGCCCTCGCAGACCAGTTCGTTGATGACCACCGTTTTGGCGGGCGTGGCCAGCTTGCCGCGCTTCCTGCGCCGGCGCTTCTCCGTCGCGCAGGTCTGGTCGTAGATCAGTGCGGTGCAGCCGGGGGTGTCGCGCAGCTCGCGCTGGATGCGGTCGAGCTCGTCGCGGTGGAACACCTGCACGCCCGGCGGCAGGTCGTCGAGCAGCTCGGGGTGGCCGGCACGCGCGGCGTTGGCCGGGTGCGTGCGGCCCTGGTACTTGGCCGGCTCGTCGGTCACCACCACGAGCCTGGCCACGCCCTCGGCGCGCAGGCTGTGGGCGATCTGCGCCACCGAATGGCCCTCGGGCCGCTCGCCCACCTGCTGGCCGCCGGTCATGGCCACGGCGTCGTTGTAGAGGATCTTGTAAGTGATGTTGGCGCCCGCGGCGATGCTCTGGCGTATGGCCAGCAGCCCGCTGTGGAAGTAGGTGCCGTCGCCCAGGTTGGCGAACACATGCCTGTCCTTGGTGAACGGCGCCTGGCCCACCCAGGTCACGCCCTCGCCGCCCATCTGGGTGAAGGTGCTGGTGTTCCTGTCGGGCATCCAGTTGGCCATGTAGTGGCAGCCTATGCCGGCCACGGCGCGGCTGCCCTCGGGCACGCGCGTGCTGGTGTTGTGCGGGCAGCCGCTGCAGAACCAGGGCATGCGCTCGCCCGTGTCGACCTTGTGCCCGGCCATGCCGCGCTCGCGCGCCTCGATGACCGAGAGCCGGGCATCCATGCGCGCCACGACGTCCTCGGGCACACCCAGCTTCTTCAACCGCTTGGCGATGGCCTTGGCGATGATGGCCGGCGTCAGGTCGGCCTTGGGGCGCAGCAGCCAGTTCTGGCTCGGGTTGGGCATGCCCCACTCGCCGCCGGAGTGGTCGCCCTCGACCTCGTCGAACTTGCCGAGCACGTCCGGGCGCACGTCGGCGCGCCAGTTGTAGAGTTGCTCCTTGATCTGGTATTCGATGACTTGGCGCTTCTCCTCCACCACCAGGATCTCCTGCAGGCCCTGCGCGAAGTCGCGCGTGATGCCCGCCTCCAGCGGCCAGACCACGTTGACCTTGTGCACGCGGATGCCCAGCCGCCGGCAGGTGTCGTCGTCCAGGCCCAGGTCCGCCAGGGCCTGTCGCATGTCGTTGAAGGCCTTGCCGCTGGCGATGAGGCCGAAGCGGTCATCCGGGCCCTGGACCACGTTGTAGTTGAGCCGGTTGGCGCGCACGTAGGCCAGGGCGGCGTACCACTTGTAGTCCATCAGGCGCGCCTCCTGCTCCAGGGGCGCGTCGGGCCAGCGGATGTGCAGGCCGCCGGGGGGCATCTGGAAGTCCTCGGGCAGCACGATCTTCACGCGGTCGGGGTCCACCGAGATGCTGGCGGAGGACTCCACCACCTCCTGCACCGTCTTCATGCCCGACCACAGGCCCGAGAAGCGGCTCATGGCGAAGGCGTGCAGGCCCATGTCCAGGATGTCCTGCACGGTGCTTGGGAAGAACACCGGCAGGCCGCAGGCCTTGAAGATGTGGTCGCTCTGGTGCGCGGCCGTGCTGCTCTTGCTGATGTGGTCGTCGCCCGCCACGGCGATCACGCCGCCGTGGCGCGCCGTGCCAGCCATGTTGGCGTGCTTGAACACATCGCCGCTGCGGTCCACGCCCGGCCCCTTGCCGTACCAGATGCCGAACACGCCGTCGTACTTCCTGCTTTGCGGGTACAGGTCGAGCTGCTGCGTGCCCCACACGGCCGTGGCGCCCAGCTCCTCGTTCACGCCGGGCTGGAAGACGATGTGGTTGTCCGCCAGGTGCTTGCGCGCGCTCCACAGCGCCTGGTCGTAGCCGCCCAGCGGCGAGCCGCGGTAGCCACTGATGAAGCCCGCCGTGTTCAGACCCGCCGCCGCGTCGCGCTGGCGCTGCAGCATGGGCAGGCGCACCAGGGCCTGCACGCCGCTCATGAAGGCGCGGCCCTGGCCCAGGGTGTATTTGTCTTCGAGGGTCACCGCCTCCAGCGCGCGGCGCACAGGTTCGGGCAGGGGGGCATTCATGGTGTGTCTCCGTGGGTGTTTTTTCGGTGCACGGCCCTCGTGGGCACGACGAATCGGCCGGCAGCCGGCAAGCCGCTGGCCCTGTCGCGCAGTGTATGCGCCGACCATGGATATGTGTTTGCTTTGTTTGCCGTGTTTATCCCGATGCGGGAAAGGATCTTTCCAAAAACAATCAAAAAATGGAAACACTCGACAAATACGACCTTGCCATCCTGCGCGAGCTGCAGCAGGACGCGCGCCTGACCAATGCCGAACTGGCCCAGCGCGTGGGCCTGTCGGCCGCACCCTGCTGGCGCCGCGTGCGCGCGCTGGAGGAGTCGGGCTTCATCCGCGGCTACCGCGCCGAGATCGACCGCCACAAGATCGGCCTGGGCGTGCTGGCCTTCGTGCGCCTGGACGCCGAGCGCAGCACGGGCGACCTGACGCGCGCCATGGAGCAGGCCATCGCCAAGATTCCCGAGGTCGTCTCCTGCCACTACATCAGCGGCACCGGCACCTTCGAGCTGCAGGTGGTGGCGCGCGACCTGGACAGCTTCTCGCAGTTCGCGCGCACCGTGCTGCTGAACCTGCCCAACGTGAAGGACATGCACACCAGCTTCTCGCTGGGCGAGGTCAAGGCCGGCGGGGCGCTGCCGCTGACCCATCTGGGCTGAACGTCCACTACCAATAAAATAGCTGCTGGCGCTTTCTACATGGCCGTTTTAGGCCATTTTTGCTTGAATTTCCGAGAACCTTGAAGGAATGCGCGCGGGCGCTTGGCGCGCCCGGCCCATCCCCGCGACAATAGGCAGCCCCATGCCGCCACAGCCCGCCCACGACAACACCGCCCCGGACCCCATGGCGCCGGACACCCAGGCCAACCGGACTTCCGACATCGCAGACGCCGCCGAGGCCGCCGCCCAGGCCGAGCTGCGGCGCAGCGCCGCCGAGCGCGCTCCGCAGTCGCCGCTGGCGCCGCTGTCCGCGCCGGTGTTCCGCATGCTCTGGCTCACCTGGCTGATGGCCAACACCTGCATGTGGATGAACGACGTGGCCGCCGCCTGGCTGATGACCACGCTGACCACCTCGCCCGTGCTGGTGGCCCTGGTGCAGACGGCATCCAACCTGCCCGTGTTCCTGCTGGGCCTGCCCAGCGGCGCGCTGGCTGACATACTGGACCGGCGGCGCTACTTCATGGCCACGCAGTTCTGGGTGGCCATCGTGGCCGTGGTGCTGTGCCTGGCCGTGCTGTCCGGCGGGCTCAACGCCTACCTGCTGCTGGCCCTCACCTTCGCCAACGGCATAGGCATGGCCATGCGCTGGCCGGTGTTCTCGGCCATCGTGCCCGAACTCGTGGACCGCCACCACCTGCCCGCGGCGCTGGCGCTCAACGGCGTGGCCGTGAACGCCTCGCGCATCATCGGGCCGCTGCTGGCCGGCGCCATCATCGCCAGCGCGGGCAGCGCCTGGGTATTCGTGTTCAACGCCGTGCTGTCGCTGGTCGCGGCCTTCACCATCATGCGCTGGCGGCGCCAGCCCACGCCCAACCCGCTGGGGCGCGAACGCCTGGGCAGCGCCATGCGCGTGGGCCTGCAGTTCGTGCGCGAATCCCCCCCCATGCGCGCCGTGATGTGGCGCATCTCCGTCTTCTTCCTGCATGCCACGTCCCTGATGGCGCTGCTGCCTCTGGTGGCGCGCGAACTCGAAGGCGGCGGCGCCGGCACCTTCACGGTACTGCTGGCCTCCATGGGGGCGGGCGCGATCGGCGCCGCCATGCTCCTGCCGCGCCTGCGCCAGATGATGGCGACGGACCGGCTGGTGAGCGTCGGCATGCTGCTGCAGGCTCTGGCCGTCTCGGTCGTGGCCATCGCGCCCAGCGTCTATATCGCCGTGCCGGCCATGGTGCTCGCGGGCGCGGCCTGGATCACCACGGCCAACGTGCTCGTGGTGGCGGCTCAGTTCGCGCTGCCCAACTGGGTGCGCGCGCGCGGCATGTCCATCCTGCAGATGGCCATCATGGGCGCCACGGCCCTGGGCGCGGCGCTGTGGGGCCAGGTGGCGGCGCTGACCACCGTGCACGTCAGCCTGGCGCTGGCCGCCGCCGCTGGCGTGGCGGCCATGGCCCTGGTGCAGCGCCTGGTGAGCAACCGCCACGGCGAGGAAGACCTGAGCCCCTCGCACGCCTTCAAGGCCCCCCAGGCCGAGACGCCCCCGGCCGCGGGCCTGCGCCTGGTCACGAGCGTCGAGTACTTCATCAACCCCGCACGCGCGGCCGAATTCCGCGCCGTCATGCAGGAAACCCGCCGCGCACGCCTGCGCCAGGGCGCCCTGAGCTGGGAACTGCAGCACGACATCGCCGACCCGTGCCGCTACGTCGAGCGCATCGTGGACGAGTCGTGGACCGAGCATCTGCGCCGCTTCGACCGCGTCACCGCCTCCGACGTGGCGCTGCGCGACCGCAAGAACGCCTTCCACGTGGGCGACGCGCCACCCGTGGTCTCGCGCTACGTGGTGGAAGAGGAGTAGAGCGCTTCCCTATCGATAGCTTCCAGCGCTTCAAATGCGTGGCATTTCAATGTTTTATTTATTGAAAACGCCGTGCGTAAAGCGCTGACAGCTATCGATCGATGAGCATCAACGAGGCCACAGCGCCCACAGGCGCAGGTTCTGCTTCAGGCGCCCGGCCATGTCGCCCGCCTCCTGGCCCCAACCCGTGAAATAGTCGGCGCGCACGGCGCCCAGGATGGCGCTGCCCGTGTCCTGCGCCAGCACCAGGCGCGACAGCTGGGCCGTGGGGCCGCTGGAGGCCAACCACACGGGCGTGCCATAGGGGATGCTCTGGCGGTCCACGGCGATCGAGCGCCCCGGCGTGAGCGGCACGCCCTGCGCGCCCTTGGGGCCGAAGGCGGCGTCCAGGGCGTCGAGCGGCTCCTCGCGGAAGAACACGTAGCGCGGGTTGGACCACAGCATCTCGTTGACGCGCTGGGGGTTCTGCGCCACCCAGGCGCTGATGCCCGGCCAGGTGGCGTCGCGCACCAGGCCCTGGTCCAGCAGCCACTTGCCCACGCTCCTGTAGGGCTGGTCATTGGTGCCCGCGAACGCCAGGCGCACCAGGCGCTGGCTGCCGTCGGCCTCCTGCACGCGCAGCCGTCCCGAGCCCTGGATGTGCAGCACCATGGCCTGCACGGGGTCGCGCACCCAGGCGATGGCGCGGCCGGCCAGGGCGGCCTGCGCCTGCGGCAGGGTCTCGATCTGCTGGCGCGTGTACCAGGGCCTACGCGCCGCCAGATCCGCCGGAGGCGCATACAGGGGCACGACGAACCCATTGCCCGGCTGGCGCGCAGCGTCCAAGTAGGGCTCGAAATAGCCCGTGAGCAGGCCGTCGGCGCCGCCGTCGAGCGACTCGATGCGGTAGGGCTGCAGGCGCTGCATCATCCATTCGCGCTGCTCCTCGGGCGAGGCGATGGTCAGGCGGCGCACGTCGCCGCACAGCGGCGCAAAGGCCGGCGCAGGGCGCTCGCAACTGCGCAGCCAGGCGTTCCAGGCCTCGTGCAGCGCGTCGCCCTCGAAGCCCGGCAGTTCATTCCAGGCCACTGGCACCCAGCGGCTCTTGGACTGGCTAAGCGTGCCGGGCACGGCCACCGGCCCGGCGGGCCCGGGCCGCGCCGTGGGCGCCGTGGACGGCGCCATGGGCACCGGCGTGGAGCAGGCCGCCAGCATTCCTACAATCAGCGCCATCCAGACCAGGCGCGGGAGACGAACATTCATGGTGCTGATTTTGCTTGAGGCGCTGGTGGCGCTGCTGATCTTTGTGGGAATTCTCTGGTGGACCATGTTCTCGGGCCGCAAGCGCGGCGAGCTGCCGCCGCCCGCCGACAAGGACGAATGAGCGCCCGGCACCTATCCACAGTTGTTCACGATGCCCTCTCCCGGCAGGGACCGCGTCCTACAGACCACGCCCGCGGCGCTGGCTACGCTGTGCAGGGCACCCATCCACTGAACACAAGGAGCGACTCATGCGCAAACCTCTTCTCATCGGCACCGTCGCAGTCGTCATGCTGGCCACCGGCTGCGCAGACATGAGCGAAACCCAGCGCCGCACGGCCATCGGCGCGGGCGCGGGCGCCCTGGGCGGAGCCGCCATCGGCGCCATGACCGGGGGCCGCGCGGGCACGGGCGCCGTGATCGGCGCGGGCGTGGGTGCCCTGGGCACCTACATCTGGTCGCAGCACATGGAAAAGCAGAAGCAGGAGATGCAGGCCGCCACGCAAGGCACGGGCGTCACGGTGACGCAGACGGCGGACAACCAGCTCAAGCTCGACATCCCCAGCGACATCTCGTTCGCCACCAACCGCTCGGACATCCAGCCCAGCTTTCGCCCCATCCTCGATCGCTTTGCCGAAGGTCTGCGCAACAACCCCAATGCCGAAGTGCGCATCATCGGCCACACGGACTCCACGGGCAACGACGCCATCAACGACCCGCTGTCGCTCGACCGCGCCACGAGCACGCGCAACTACCTCACGGCGCGTGGCGTGAGCGGCGCGCGCATCCACGTGGACGGCCGCGGGTCGCGTGAACCCATCGCCAGCAACGACACGGCCGAGGGCCGCGCGCGCAACCGCCGTGTGGAGATCTTCATGGGCGAGCGCCAGGGCTGAGGCAAGACGCCCCCTCAAGGCAGGCCCAGCGGGCCTGCCTTTTCATTTTCATGGTGGCTAAGAGCGCAGCAGGTTGGCCAGCTCCACCGCCGACTTGACCTGCATCTTGTCGAACACGCGCGCGCGGTGCACCTCCACCGTGCGCACGCTGATGTCGAGCTGGTCGGCGATCAGCTTGTTGGGCAGGCCCTCGACCACCAGGCGCATCACGTCGCGTTCGCGCTCGGTGAGCTCGGCCAGCCTGTCCTGCAGCTCGTGGCGCGCGCGGCAAGCCTGCAGGTGCCGCGCCGACAAGGCCAGCGCCTCCTGCACGCGGTCCACGAGCTGATTGTCCGAGAAGGGTTTTTCGCAGAAGTCGAACGCGCCGCGCTTGACCGTGGCCACGGCCGTGGGCACGTCGGCATGGCCGGTCAGGAAGATCACGGGGATGGCGGCGGTGTCGCCGCGCTCGACCATCTTGTCGAACAGGGCCAGGCCGCTCATGCCGGGCATGCGCACGTCCAGCAGCAGGCAGCAGGGCTGGCGCTGGGACAGGCCGCTGGCGGCGCGCTCGGCCAGCATGAGTTCGAAGGCCTCGGCGCTGGCGAAGGCCTCGCTGAACACGCGGCGCGAGCGCAGCAGCCAAGCCAGTGCCTCGCGCACTTCGGCGTCGTCGTCCACGATGTACACGGTGGCGTTGGAGGCGGGTTCCATCAGAGCTCGGTTTCCTGAAATGCAGGGAGGGTGAAGGTGAATACCGTACCACGGGGCGTGCGCGCCGCATGGCCGAGGAAGCCGCCGTGCTGCTCCACCACCGTGCGGCACAGGCTCAGGCCCAGCCCCATGCCCTCGGCGCGCGTGGTGTAGAACGGCGTGAACAGGCGCTCGGCCACCTCCGGCGCGATGCCCACCCCCATGTCGGCGACGGAGAATTCGAGCCAGCCCTTGGCGGCGTTGCACGCGGCGCGGCGCACCCGCAGCTCCAGGATCCGCGGGTGGATGTCCGGGCTGTCCATGGCCTGCATGGCGTTGCGCGCCAGGTTGAGCAGCACCTGCTCGACCATGGTGGTATCGCACAGCACCCGGGGCAGGCCCGGCCTGATGTCCAGCAGCACGCGCACTCCCACCTTGTTCGCCTGCAGCCGTATCAGCGGCAGCACGGCATCGAACAGGTCCTGCGCCGTGACCGGCTCGCGCGACTGGTCGCGCCGGCGCACGAAGTCGTGCACGCTCTTGATCACGCGGCCCGCGCGCTCGGCCTGGGCCGCGATGCGCTGCACGGCCACGCGCACGTCGGCGAGGTCCTGCGGCGCCGGCTGCGCGCAGCCGGCCGGGCACTCCAGCAGGTTCAGCGAGCCCGTGGCGTAGCTGGAGATGGCCGCCAGCGGCTGGTTCAGCTCGTGACTCAGGAGCGAGGCCATCTCGCCCACGGTGGCCAGGCGCGCCGTGGCCTGCAGGCGCTCGTGCGAAGCGCGCGAGAGCTCCTCCACGCGGCGCTGCTCGCTCACATCCAGGAACGAGCCCATCCAGCCCGTGTGCAGGCCATGGGCGTTGATCAGCGGCGCCTCGTAGATCATCACGGGAAAGCGCGTTCCGTCCTTGCGCATGAAGATGGTTTCGTAGCCCTCGCGCGGCGGGTCGAGCCGGCCCGCCATGCGCACGGACTGGCGCTCGGCGTATTCGTGCGCATGCTCGGGCGGCCAGTACGGCGGCAATGCCTGGCCCACGAGCTCCTCGGCCGCGTAGCCCACCATGTCGCAGAAGGCCGGGTTCACGTAGGTGATGCGGCCGCTCAGGTCGCGCGCGCGCAGGCCCGTGAGCAGCGAGTCCTCCATGGTCTTGCGGAACGCCAGCGCATCGCCCAGGTCGCGCTCGGCGCGCAGGCGCCGCCGGTTGTCGCGCACCAGCACCACCAGCACCGTCACCAGGGCGATCGACATGGCCGTGACCAGCGCCGTGAGCACGTTGGGGAACACGCTGGGCGCGGCATGCCAGCCGTCCATGCGCAGCACCAGCGTGTTGCCCGGCAGGTCGAACAGCTGCTGCGCCGTGAACATGCGCGAGCCGCGGCGCATGGCGCCGATGAGCGCCAGGCGCGTGCCGTCGGCCTCGGTGAACGACACCTCCTGGGTGCGCTGCAGGCCGGGCGCGACGAGGTCCTGCAGCACGGTCTGCAGCGCATAGGTGGCCACGACGAAGCCGCGCACGCGCCGGTCCTGGATCTGCGGCAGGCAGACCTCCATCATCTCCGCGCCCGCGCCATCGGGCAGGGGCTGGAAGTAGCTGCTGGAGTACGACGGGCCGTTGATGCGCTGCGCGTTGGTGCAGGCCAGCGCGGCCTCCGAGTGCAGGCTGCTGCGCTTGCTCGGGTCCCAGTGCTGCGGGCGGTAGGGTGATTCGGCATGCGCGCGCAGCTGCAGCTGCGCGTCGCGCCACTCGATGCGCACCAGCTCGCGCCGCGTGGCGAGCAGCTCGGCCGCGCGCGCCTCCCACGAGGCCAGGTCGGGGTCGCCCGCCTGCAGCGCCTGCAGGTTCTGCAGGTTGTGCGCGAAGGCATTGCGTATGTCGACCACGGCGTCCGCCGTGTCGCGCTCCAGGCGGGCCTGCACCTGGCTGGCCTCGTAGCGGCCGGCCAGCCACACCAGCGTGACCAGCATGCTGGCCACCAGCAGCACCAGCAGCGCCCACAGCGACCAGCGGCGCCACGCCCCCGCCCAGCGGCGCAGGCGCCGCTGCACCACGCCCTGCGGCGGCAGCTCAGGCGCATCGGCCGGCGCGGCCTCCTCCACGCCCTCCCCCCGCTCCATGCCCTGCTCCACGGCGACCGCCCTCACAGCACGCGATGCGTGAGCGCCGGCAACTGGCCGCGCACCTGGTTCAGATGGCCCGCATCGAGCTCGCCCAGCACCACGCCGGCCCCTTCGTCCTGCTGCGCCAGCACCTGGCCCCAGGGGTCCACCAGCATGCTGTGGCCCCAGGTGCGCCGGCCGTTCTCGTGCGTGCCGCCCTGGGCCGGCGCCAGCACGTAGGCCAGGTTCTCCACCGCGCGGGCGCGCAGCAGCAGCTCCCAGTGCGCGCGCCCCGTGGTGTAGGTGAAGGCGCTGGGCACCAGCAGCAGGTCGGCGCCGGCGCGCGCATGCGCGCGGTACAGCTCGGGAAAGCGCAGGTCGTAGCACACCGACAGGCCCACGCGCCAGAGCCTGCCATCGCGCGCCAGCAGGTCGAAGTGGACGCAGCGCGTCCCGGCCTCGATCACACGCGCCTCGTCGAAATGCTCGCGGCCGTTGTCGAAGCGGAACAGGTGGATCTTGTCGTAGCGCGCCACGCACGCGCCCTCGGGCGAGAACACCAGCGAGCTGTTGTGCACGCGCTCCCGGCTGCCCGTGGCCAGCGGCAGCGTGCCGCCCACGATCCACAGGCCGAGAGAGCGCGCGGCGTCGGCCAGGAAGCGCTGCACGGGTCCGTCGCCCGGGGTCTCGCCGAGCGCAAGCTTGTCCTCGTCGCGCAGGCCCATGGCGCTGAAATACTCGGGCAGCACGGCCAGCTCGGCGCCGGCCTGGGCAGCCTGCTCCAGCAGCCGGCGTGCCTGGTCCAGATTGGCCTGCAGGGCCACGCCCGAGACCATTTGCAGAGCAGCGACTTTCATGGTTTTCCTCCTGGTTCAGGGACTGCGGCGGCGTCGGCCGGCGTGCTCTTGCGGCCCCGGATGCGCTCCACGTGCGGCTCGGCCCAGGTGCCGTCGATGCGGAAGTCCTGCGTGGCCGCCTGGATCAGCGGCCCGCGCAGGAAGACCTGGGCCAGGAAGCTGCCCAGGCCCACGACCGGGTTGATGGCCGTGGCCACGAGCGAGGCCGTCATGGCGTTGATCTCGGGCACCACGACCACATGCAGGTCCTGCGTCTCGCGCGCGATGTCGGCGCTGCCCTCCATGAGCACGGCCGCGTTCACGCCCTTCATCTGCAGGTTGTTGGTGGTGGCCACGCCCTTTGCGATGTGCACATCGCCGCGCACGAAGTCGAAGGCGAAGCCCTCGCTGAATACGTCGCGGAAGTCCAGGGCGAAGCGCCGCGGCAGCGACTGCAGGCTCAGCACGGAGAGCAGCTTGGCCAGGCCCGGCTCGGCCTTGAGGAACTGCCCCGCCTGCATGTCCACGTGCATCTGCCCCGTCATGCTGCGGTAGTCGGGCGACAGGGGCGAGCCCAGCCAGCTCACCTGGCCCGCCATGCGCCCCTGGCCGCGGCGCAGAACGCCCGGCATGCCAAAGCGCGCCAGCAGCTCGCCCGAGTCGCGGATGTCGAGCTCGAAGTCCATCGCCGTGCGCCGCTGCGCCTCGCCGCCCGCGCCGCCGAGCAGGGCCCAGCTGCCGCTGGAGGTGAGCGTGGCCTCGGGCGCCACCAGGTTGAAGCGTGACAGCCGCCATTCGCGCTGGCCGTCGGCGGCGGCGCGGTTGCGGGCCTCGATTTCCAGTCGGCCCAGGCGCCTGCCGCGCAGCTCGAAGTCCTGCACCACGATGTCCAGCGCCGGCAGCCTGCCCGGCTGCCGTGCGTCGAGCAGTTCATTCACCTGCATGTCCGCGGCCTGGGGAATGGCCAGGCGCGCCAGGCGCGCATGCAGCCGGTCCTGCGGCGCCTGCCCGTCCGCGGCCGGCGCGCCGCCGGGCAGGTACTCCAGATAGCCTTCGAGCTCGCGGGCACTCACGTTGGCGCGCCAGACCGTGCCGGCGCGCGTGGCGCCGGCCACCACATCGTGCAGCGTGCGCCCCTGCGCGGTGAGCGTGGCCGCGCGCAGGGCCAGACGGGTGGGCAGGTAGTCCGGCGCCGGGCCCCCGCCGGCCGGCTGCGCGGCCGGGGCCGGGGCCGGGGCCGGGGCCGGCGCGGGATCGTCGAGCAGCGCGCGCCAGGCATCGGCGTCGAGCTCGGCCAGCGCCGCATTGGCGAAAACGCCCTGCTCCGGCAGCGACAGACCCTCCTTCGCGACCTCGCCCACGGCGATGGCGCCGCGCAGCACGCGCGGCTGCCCGCCGTCGAGCGCGCGCACATAGGCGAGCCGCGCCACGCCGCCCAGCTCCAGCGTCAGCTGGTCCTGCAGCGGCGCGTCGTCCGAGGCCGCGGCCTCGCGCGTGAGCTGGTTGTCGAAGCGCACGGCCAGCGGCGCCTGCGCCGCCTTGCCCAGCGGGGCCGGCGCCGCGAGGGCCATGCCCACCAGGTCGGTGTTCACCTGTATCTCGGGCTCGCCGCGGCGCACGCCCAGGTTCAGGGTGTAGGCGGCGCTGCCGCTGGCGTGGCGCGCAAGCCGCGACAGCAGGCCCAGCTGCGGCGCAGCGCGCAGGCCCTCGGCCGTGGCCGTGCCGCGCGCGCGCACGCGCACCGTGGAATCCTGCGCGCCCATGCCGCCCTCCAGGCGCACCTCGCCGCCCAGCGCCTGGCCCTGCACGCCGGCCAGGGTGAAGCCGTGCTCGTTGAACTGCACCGCGCCGCGCGCGCCGCTCACGGTGGGCGCCTCGGGCACGAAGCGCACCTCGTTGCCCGTAAGCAGAACGCTGCCACGCACGCTGGAGCGCTCCATGGCGTCTATGGGCAGATTCAGGCCCAGCTGCAGCTCGGCCGCCCCGCTGGCCGTGGCGCGGTCCAGCGCGCCATGCGTGAGCTGCGCGATCTGCGAGCCGCCGACCAGCGCCAGCATGTCCTGCAGCGGGCCGCGCACCTGGGCATCGACCTCGACGACGCTGTGCTCCAGGTCGGCGATCCTGGCGCCGACCTTCTGCACGCGCACCGCGGGCCGGCCCGCGAAGCTGGCCGTGGCGTTGCGCACGGTCATGCCCGCGCGGTCGAAGACCAGTTCGCCGCCCAGGCCCGTCAGGGCCGGCCAGGGGCGGTCGCCCGGCCCCAGCAGCGCCGGCGGCACGTAGTCGTAGCGCACGTCCTTGACCTGGGCGGCCACGCGGAATTCGCCCCGGTGCGGCACGTGGCCGTAGGGAAAGTCGTGCAGGTCGCCCTTGACGCGGAATTGCACCTGGCTGGCACTGCCCGCCCGGATGGCGTCGCGCACGTAGTGGCGCGCCTGCGCGGGCACGGCCAGCGGCAGGTAGCGGTGCACGCGCGTGGCATCGGCCCGCTGCAAGGTGCCCGCGAGGTCCAGCACTCCCGGCAGGCGCGCGCGCGCGGGCGACGTGGCCGGGTCCGCCGTCTGCCAGGCAAGGCGCGCCTCGCCCTGGGCGTCGGCGTTGGCGAAGCGCAGGTCGCTGGCCTGCACGGCGATGCGCTCGCCCTCGATCTGCCAGCGCACGGTGGCGGAGAGCTGCTGCACTGGCACCACGGGGTCCTCGAAGACGCCGGGCAGCAGCAGCCTGCCGCCGGCCATGGCCAGCGCCGCGCGGCCGCCCGCCTGCGTGAGCTCGAACTCCACGTCCGCGCCCGCCAGGCCGGCCACGGCGGGCACGCCGTCCTGCGCGGCGAGGGACAGCCCCGTCACCTTGCCGCGCAGCTGGTACTGCCGCGGCTCTTGCAGCGGCCCGCGCCAGCCGGCCTGCAGCTGCTCCACCACGCCCCGCGGGGCATAGGTCTGCAGCACGCCGTGCACGGCCTCGTCCAGGGGCAGGCGGCCGGCGATCTGCGAGACCGCGGCCAGGTCCAGCCGGTCGGCGCGCAGCTCGCCCTGCTCCCAGCCCGCCCGGCCCTGGCCGGTGTGGCGCAGGAAGAGGTTGCCGCCGGTCCAGCGCAGACCGTCGTCGGCCACGAACTGCAGGTCCCGGGTGGCCAGCTCGAAGCCATCGTCCAGCCAGCGGCCGCCGACCCGACCCGTCACGGTCCCCAGCAGCAGGGGGCGCAGGTCCGGGCGCAGCGTGGCATCGACCGCGCCCAGCGCCATGTCGGCCGCGCCGCCCACGACCCGGCCCTGCTGCACGTCCACCCAGGCGCGCAGCGCGCCCCGGCCCTGGCGCACCTGCAGGGTTCCCAGGTCCGCGTGGCGGTTGAGCCGCGAGACGTCCACCTGCGCGAAATAGGCGTACATCTGGCCACTCCAGCGCTGCCAGTTGCCGCCGTGCGTGGTGAGCAGCGGCTGGCGGAACTGCCCGCGCAGCGTGAAGCGCTCGCCCCAGTCGGGCGGCGGCGTCGCATCCAGGCGGATGCCGTGGCGCAGGGCGCCGTTGCGCAGCACCAGGTCCACCTGGGTCAGCGCCAGCGGCTCGGCCCCGCGCAGCGCGTCGCTCCAGCGCAGAGTGCCGCCGCGGATCGCCACCTCGGGCTGCGCGAACAGCCAGTCGGCGGCGGCGCTGTCGGTCTCGCCAGTGTCGCGAAAGCTCAGGCCGGCGATGAAGATGCGGCCATCCTGCTCGCGGCGTATGTCCAGCTCAGGCCCCTCTATATAGATCTGCTCGAACCCCAGGCGCAGCAGCGAGCGCGGCGACAGCGCTACCACCACGCGCGGCAGGCGCAGCGCCTCGCGGCCCTGCGGGTCGAGCAGGGCCACGCCGGACAGCTCGACGGCGGGAAAGAACCCCTCGCTGCGCGCCGAGACGGCGGCAATGCGCACGGGAACCCCCAGTGCCCGCTGGGCCTGGGCCTCCAGCTGGGGGCGGAAATCGCCGATACGCGGCACAATCCAGCCGTGCAGCGCCCCCCAGGCAGCCGCCAGCAGCAGCCACAAGGCCAGCAGCAGCCCCAGCCCCCATCGCGCACAGCCCGCCACGAACCGGAGAAGGCGGGAAGGATGGGACGAAAGCTCTGTCATGGCGAGTGAAAACGGCGTCAGGAATTATGACCCGCCCACCCCCCATAGGTTCTGCCCCGGCGCCGCGGCGATGCACGCCACCCAGCCCTTGCCATGCCCATGCCTTGCACCGAATCCGTAGCCGACAGCGGCCCGCTCTCGCACCATTCGCGCTTCCACCAGCGCCTCGGGCGCCGCTATGGCGCCGAGCTGGCGCTGCTGGCGCCCGGCGTGCCCGACCACGCCGCCATGGACCAGGCCTGCGAGTCCCTGCTGGCGCGCGGCCACGACCTGGGCGCGGCGCTGCGCATCCTGCGCCAGCTGGTGATGCACCGGCTCATCACGCTGGACTGCGACCAGGGCGCGGTGCTTTCCGACATCACCCTGCCCGTGACCGCGCTGGCCGAGCTGGCGCTGGACCGCGCCTGCCGCGCGGCCCGCGCCGAGCTGGACGCGCGCCACGGCGCGCCGCTCGGGCCCCAGGGCCAGCCGGTGCAGCTGTGGGTCGTAGGCATGGGCAAGCTGGGCGCGCGCGAGCTCAACGTATCGAGCGACATCGACCTGGTCTACGTCTACGAGCACGACGGCGAGACCGCCGGCCTGGAGGGCGGGCGCGGCAGGCTGTCCAACCACGAATACTTCGCGCGCGCCGTCAAGGCCATCTACGCCCTGGTGGGCGAGACCACCGAGCACGGCTTCGTGTTCCGCGTGGACCTGGCGCTGCGGCCCCACGGCAACTCGGGGCCGGCGGCGCTGTCGCTCTCGGCGCTGGAGGACTACCTGCAGGTGCATGGCCGCGAGTGGGAGCGCTTCGCCTGGCTCAAGAGCCGGGTGGTGGCGCCGCTGGACTGCCTGGGCACGCCCAACGTGCAGGCGCTGCGCGGCGTGGTGCTGCCCTTCGTGTTCCGCCGCTACCTGGACTACGCTGTGTTCGACGCGCTGCGCGCGCTGCACCACCAGATCCGCGACCACGCCGTGCAGCGCAGCGCCGGCCGCCCCGAGCGCGCCAACGACGTGAAGCTCTCGCGCGGCGGCATCCGCGAGATCGAATTCACCGTGCAGCTGCTGCAGGTGGTGCGCGGCGGCCAGTTCCCCGAGCTGCGCTGCCGCCCCACGCTGGAGGCGCTCGAACGCCTGGAGCGCGCCGGCCTCATGTCGCGGGAGACGGCCGCGCAGCTCGCCGCCGCCTACACCTTCCTGCGCCGCGTGGAGCACCGCATCCAGTACCTGGACGACCAGCAGACCCACGTGCTGCCCACGCGCGACGAAGACCTGGCCTGGATCGCCCGCACCATGGGCCTTTCGTGCTGCGATTTCCTGCGCGAGCTCGATGCCCACCGCGAACTCGTGGCGCAGGAGTTCGACACCCTGCTCGGCGGCGCGCAGCACAAGCGCTGCGGCAACGGCGGCTGCGGCAAGCCGCGCACCGCCGAGGCGCCCGCGCCCGAGCTGGAGGCGCTGCTGGAGCAGCTGCCGTCCGCACTGCGCGAGCGCGTGGCCGAATGGCGCACGCACCCGCGCGTGCAGGGCCTGCGCGACGAGGCGCGCGCGCGGCTGCTGCGCATCGTGCAGCGCACGGCCCGCTGGCTGGCCGAGGGCCGGGTCAACGAGGTCGCCGCCGTGCGCCTGGTGGGCTGGCTCGAACCCCTGCTGCGCCGCGAAAGCTACCTGGCGCTGCTGCTGGAGCGCCCGCTGGTGCACGAGCGCCTGCTGCACCTGCTGGGCGCGGCCAAGTGGCCGGCGCGCTACATGCTGCAGCACCCGGGCGTGATCGACGAGCTCGCGAGCGAGGCCCTGCTGTCCGAACGCTTCGTGGCGGCGGACTTCGAGCATGAACTGGGCCTGCGCCTGGCCGCGCTGCAGTCCACGGGCGAGGACGACGACGAGAACCTGCTCGACCTGCTGCGCCGCGCCCACCACGCCGAGATCTTCCGCACGCTGGCGCGCGACGTGGAGGGGCGCATCACCGTGGAGCAGGTGGCGGACGACCTCTCGGCGCTGGCCGACAGCGTGCTGCGCGTCACGGCCCAATGGTGCTGGGGCCGGCTCAGGAACCGCCACCGCACGGATGACGGCCAGCCGCAGTTCGCCATCATTGGCTACGGCAAGCTCGGCGGCAAGGAGCTGGGCTACGGCAGCGACCTGGACATCGTCTTCGTCTTCGACGACGACGACGAGCGCGCCCCCGAGGTCTACGCCGCCTTCGTGCGCAAGCTCATCAACTGGCTCACCGTGAAGACCGGCGAGGGCGACCTGTTCGAGATCGACACCGCCCTGCGCCCCAACGGCAACTCGGGCCTGCTGGTCACGAGCTTCAAGGCCTACGCCGACTACCAGCAGCAGCGCGGCAGCAACACCGCCTGGACCTGGGAGCACCAGGCCATGACGCGCGCGCGCTTCGTGCTCGGCAGCGAGCACCTGCGCGCGCGCTTCGATGCCGTGCGCGAGGCCGTCATCACCGCCCCGCGCGACCGGGCCGCGCTGCGCACCGAGATCATCGCCATGCGCGAGCGCATGCGCGCCGCCCACCCGGTGCCTGCCGGCCTGTTCGACGTCAAGCACAGCGAGGGCGGCATGGTCGATGCCGAATTCGCCGTGCAGTACCTGGTGCTGTCGCAGTCGGCGGACCACCCCGCGCTGCAGGGCAACCTGGGCAACATCGCGCTGCTGCAGCACGCCGAGGGCGCCGGCCTGCTGCCGGCCGGCGTGGGCCGCGCCGCCGCCGACGCCTACCGCACGCTGCGCCAGGTGCAGCACCGCGCGCGCCTGAACGAAGAGCCCACGCGCGTGCCGCCCGAGACCCTGGCCGCCGAGCGCGACGCCATCCTGGCGCTGTGGCGCGCGGTGTTCGGCCACTCCTGAAAGAAGAGCTCGTAGCGCTTGCTGCACAAGCGCTACGGCCACTTTTCATCCAAACGGATCGACCGCTGGGCCGGGCATGGTGTAATCCGCCACCATGAGCCAGCCAGCCCCGGCCTCCCGGCCCCGGGGCCTGCCCGCCAATGGGTGCGCCCGCCCATCCGCGGGACGCCGGAGTGCAGAGCGCCGCCGCACCCGCTCCTTGAAATCCTCCATTGCAATGGATTCCCCATGCAGTCCCTGAAACCGTTCACCCCCCTGATCGCCGCGGCCGTGCTGGCCGCCGGCGGCACGCTGCTGGCCAGGGCCGCCCAGGAGGCGCCCGCCCTGGCCCCGCGCCCGGCGCTGACCGTGGCGGTGACGCAGCCCGAGCGCACCCCCATGCACAAGCGCCTGGCGGCCAACGGCAACGTGGCCGCGTGGCAGGAGGCGAGCATCGGCGCCGAGGTCTCGGGCCTGCGCCTGGCCGAGGTGCGCGTGAACGTGGGCGACGTGGTGCGCGCCGGGCAGGTGCTGGCCGTGTTCGCCGACGACACGGTGCGCGCCGACGCGGCCCAGGCCCGCGCGGGCCTGCTGGAGGCACGCGCCGCCGCCGCCGAGGCGCAGGCCAATGCCGACCGCGCGGCGGCCCTCTCCGCCACGGGCGCCATGAGCCAGCAGCAGATCCAGCAGTACGCCACGGCCGCGCAGACGGCGCAGGCGCGCGTGGCGGCGGCGCAGGCGGCGCTCGACGCGCAGGAGCTGCGCCTGAAGCACACACGCGTACTCGCGCCAGACGCCGGCGTGATCTCCGCGCGCACGGCCACCGTGGGCGCGGTGATGGGCGCGGGCACGGAGCTGTTCCGCATGGTGCGCCGCGCCCGGCTGGAGTGGCGCGCCGAGGTCACCTCCGCCGACCTGCCGCGCCTGCGCGCGGGCGGCAAGGCACTGGTCACGGCCGCCAGCGGCGCGCAGGTGGAGGGCCGGGTGCGCATGCTCGCGCCCACCGTCGATCCGCAGACGCGCAACGCGCTGGTCTACGTGGATCTGCCCGCGCACTCCGACATCCGCGCGGGCATGTTCGCGCGCGGCGAGTTCCTGCTGGGCGCGCACGAAGCGCTCTCGGTGCCGCTGTCGGCCGTGGTGGTGCGCGACGGGTTCAGCTACGTGTTCGAGGTGGACGCCCAGGGCCGCGTGGCCATGCGCCGCGTGCAGACCGGCCAGCGCAGCGGGGGCCGCGTGGAGATCACCGAGGGCCTGTCGCTTGAGGCGCGCATCGTGCAGCAGGGCGGCGCCTTCCTGAACGACGGCGACCTGGTGCGCACGGCAGCTGGTGGTTCTGAGCAAAAACAGGCTCCAGGACAGTCCCGTCAAGCGCCACCAGCTACCAAATAAGGAGCGCAAGCCGTGAACTTCTCCGCCTGGTCGATCAGGAACCCCGTGCCGGCGGCCATGCTGTTCGTGCTGCTCACGCTGGCCGGGCTGCTGTCCTTCAGCGCCATGAAGGTGCAGAACTTCCCCGACATGGACCTGCCCGTGGTCATGGTCACGGCCGCGCTGCCGGGCGCGGCGCCGGGGCAGCTCGAATCGGACGTGGCGCGCAAGATCGAGAACGCCATCGCCACCACGCAGCGGCTCAAGCACATCACCACCACGCTGGTGGACGGCACGGCCACCATCGCCGCCGAATACCAGCTCGAAAAACCCGTGCAGGAGGCGGTGGACGACGTGCGCTCAGCCGTCTCGCGCGTACGCGCCGACCTGCCGGCGGACCTGCGCGACCCCGTGGTCACCAAGCTGGAGCTCTCCAGCCAGCCCATCCTGGCGTTCGCCATCGCGTCGAGCAAGCTCGACGAGCAGGAGTTGTCCTGGTTCGTGGACGACCAGCTCACGCGCCGCCTGCTGGCCGTGCCCGGCGTGGGCGCGGTCAGCCGCGTGGGCGGGGCCACGCGCGAGGTGCGCGTGGCGCTCGACCCGCTCAGGCTCCAGGCCCTGGGCGTGACGGCGGCCGAGGTCTCGCGCCAGCTGCGCCAGGTGCAGCTGGAGAGCGCGGGCGGGCGCGCCGAGCTGGGCGGCGCCGAGCAGCCCCTGCGCACGCTGGCCACGATGCAGACGGCCGGGCAGATCGCGGCGCTGGAGATTCCGGTCTCGGGCGGGCGCCGCATCCGCCTGGACCAGCTGGCCCAGGTGAGCGACACCGTGGCCGAGCCGCGCACGGCGGCGCTGCTGGGCGGGCAGCCGGTGATCGGTTTCGAGGTCTCGCGCGCCCGCGGCGCGAGCGAGGTGGAAGTGGGCGCGGGCGTGCAGCGCGCGCTCGACGCGCTGCAGGCCGAGCACCCGCACCTGCAGCTCACGCGCACGGTGGACTTCGTGGAGATCGCGCAGGACGAGTACGACAGCTCCATGCACCTGCTGTACGAGGGCGCCATTCTCGCCGTGGTGGTGGTGTGGCTGTTCCTGCGCGACTGGCGCGCCACGATCGTCTCGGCCGTGGCGCTGCCGCTGTCGGTGATACCGGCCTTCATCGGCATGTACCTGCTAGGCTTCTCGATCAACATCATCACGCTGCTGGCGCTGTCGCTGGTCGTCGGCATCCTGGTGGACGATGCCATCGTCGAGGTCGAGAACATCGTGCGCCACCTGCGCATGGGCAAGACGCCCTACCAGGCGGCCATGGAGGCGGCCGACGAGATCGGCCTGGCCGTGATCGCCACCACGTTCACGCTGATCGCGGTGTTCCTGCCCACGGCGTTCATGAGCGGCATCGCGGGGCGCTTCTTCAAGCAGTTCGGCTGGACGGCGGCGCTCGCGGTGTTCGCCTCACTCGTCGTGGCGCGCATGCTCACGCCCATGATGGCGGCCTACCTGCTCAAGCCCCTGGCGACGCAGGAGCGCGAGCCGCGCTGGCTCGCTGCCTACATGCGCGCCAGCGGCTGGTGCCTGCGCCACCGGGTGCTGACCCTGGCGGGCGCGCTGCTGTTCTTCGCGGGCTCGCTGGCGCTGATTCCGCTGCTGCCCTCGGGCTTCATACCGGCCGACGACAACGCCCAGACCCAGGTCACGCTGGAGCTGCCACCCGGCACCAAGCTGGCCGAAACGCACGCGCTGGCCCAGCGCGCCGGCGCGCTGGCCATGAACGTGGGCCACGTGCAGCGCATCTACACCACCATAGGCGGCGGCTCGGCCGGCACCGACCCGTTCGCCGGGGCCGGCACGGGCGACCCGCGCAAGGCCACGCTCACGCTGACCATGGACCCGCGCCGCGAGCGCCCGCGCAAGCAGGAGATAGAGCAGCGCCTGCGCGACGCCATGGCGCAGCTGCCCGGCGTGCGCGTGAAGGTGGGCCTGGGCGGCTCCAACGACAAATACATCCTGGCCCTGGCCAGCGAGGATCCGCAGGCGCTGGCGACGGCCGCGCGCGCCGTGGAGCGCGACCTGCGCACCATCGCCGGCATCGGCGGCGTCAGCTCCACGGCCAGCCTGGTGCGCCCCGAGATCGCCGTGCACCCTGACTTCGCGCGCGCCGCCGACCTGGGCGTGACCTCGCAGGCCATCGCCGAGACGCTGCGCGTGGCCACCGTGGGCGACTACGAGCAGTACCTGCCCAAGCTCAACCTGGCGCAGCGCCAGGTGCCCATCGTCGTGCGCCTGCAGGACGCGGCGCGCGAAGACCTGTCGGTACTGGAGCGCCTCGCGGTGCCGGGCAGCCGCGGCCCGGTGCGGCTGGGCGAGGTGGCGCGGCTGGAGGTGGCCGGCGGCCCGGCCGTGATCAACCGCTACGACCGCTCGCGCAACGTCAACTTCGAGATCGAGCTGGGCAGCCGGGGCCTGGGCGAGGTGACCGAGGCCGTGCGCCAGTTGCCCGCCGTGCAGGGCCTGCCCGCCAGCGTGCGCCTGATCGACGTGGGCGACGCCGAGATGATGGGCGAGCTGTTCGCGAGCTTCGGCCTCGCCATGCTCACGGGCGTGGTCTGCATCTACATCGTGCTCGTACTGCTGTTCAAGGACCTGCTGCAGCCCGTCACCATCCTGGCCGCGCTGCCGCTGTCACTGGGCGGGGCCTTCGTGGCGCTGCTCCTGGCGGGCAAGAGCTTTTCCATGCCGTCCCTCATCGGGCTCATCATGCTCATGGGCATCGCCACCAAGAACTCCATCCTGCTCGTGGAATACGCCATCGTCGCGCGCCGCCAGGGCATGGACCGCATCCACGCGCTGCTGGACGCCTGCCACAAGCGCGCGCGCCCCATCATCATGACCACGCTGGCCATGGGCGCGGGCATGATGCCCATCGCGCTGGCGTTGGGCGGCGCGGACATGAGCTTCCGCTCCCCCATGGCCGTGGCCGTGATCGGCGGGCTCATCACCTCCACCGTGCTCAGCCTGCTCGTGGTGCCCTCGGTCTTCACCTACGTGGACGACTTCGAGCAATGGCTGCGCCGCCTGAGGCACCAGAACGCAACAAGGTGAAACCCATGCCGCCTTGCTGCCACCCGCCGGCACGATAACGGCCTTGCACAAAAAACAGGCAGTAACATGCAACCCGCCACGTTCTGCGAAAACAGCACGCATCGCGTGCGTTGCTGGTGTTTGCAACCGTATTTTTTTGAAAATTCGTGGAAAGGGGCTGGAACTTTCGGCGCACACCCCCACTCTAGAAATCCAGAAGGCCGTGAAGCTCGATGCCCGGCCCTCGAACCGTTTTGATCGTTGCGAAGTCTTCCAGGCCCTGCCTGGCTGCAACCCTGGGGCGCTTCTCCTCCCTCCCTCTCTTCTTTCGTTTCGGGGCGCTTCGCAACATTTTTTATTCCGCAGCAAGGCGCGCGCTTCCCCCGGGAAGGCGCGCTTTCTTGCGTGTGGGGATCAGCGCGGCTGGGTGTCGATGAAGCTCTGGCGCTGCATCAGCTTGTCCATCAGCCGGCCCAGGTTGGGGTGGTCGGCGCGCCAGGCGATCTGCGGGAAGCGGAACTCCAGCCAGCCCAGAGCGCAGCCCACGGCGATGTCCGACAGGCTCAGGTGGATGCCGCTGCAATAGGCCTTCTCGCCCAGGCCCTGGCTCATGGCCGAGAGGCCCGTGCGCACCTTGCCCAACTGGCGGTCTATCCAGGCCTGGCAACGCTCGCCGTCCTGGCGGCCGGCCCAGGTGGCCTCCAGCCGCGCCAGCACGCCGGCGTCCAGCACGCCATCGGCCAGCGCCTCCCAGGTCTTGACCTCGGCGCGCTCGCGGCCCGAGGCGGGGATGAGCTTGCCCACGGGGGACAGGGTGTCCAGGTATTCCACGATGACGCGCGAGTCGAACATGGCCTCGCCCCCCTCCATGACCAGGCAGGGCACCTTGCCCAGCGGGTTGGAGGCGTTGATGGCCGTGTCATCGGACCACACGTTGTCCTCCTGGAAGCGGTAGTCGAGCTTTTTCTCGGCCATCACCACGCGCACCTTGCGCACATAGGGGCTCGCCATAGATCCGATCAGCTTCATGGTGGTCTCTGCCTGTCTTCGCGCCGCATGCGGCTTGTGGGATGGGTGGGCGGCTGATTCTAGCGAGGCCCGGGCCATTCGCCCGCGAGGGCGCACACCTACAATCGCCCCCATGAGCCTGTCCACCATCACCGCCCTATCCCCCCTCGACGGCCGCTACGCCGCCAAACTCTCCGCCCTGCGCCCCATCATGAGCGAATACGGCTACATGCACCGGCGCGTGCAGGTGGAGGTGGCCTGGTTCATCGCGCTGTCGGACGCGGGTTTCGACGAATTCAAGCCCCTGTCCACCGGCGCGCGCGCCTACCTGCTGGGCCTGGTGAAGAACTTCAGCGAGGCCGACTGTGCGGCCATCAAGGACATCGAGAAGACCACCAACCACGACGTGAAGGCCGTGGAGTACTGGATCAAGTCCAAGTTCGAGGCCCGCCCCGAACTGGAGAAGGCCGCCGAGTTCGTGCACTTCGCTTGCACCAGCGAGGACATCAACAACACCAGCCACGCGCTGCAGATCCGCGCGGGCCGCGACCAGGTCATCCTGCCGGGCCTGGACCGCATCGTGCTGAAGCTGCGCGAGATGGCCCGCGCCTTCGCGGATGTGCCCATGCTCAGCCGCACCCACGGCCAGACCGCCAGCCCCACCACGGTGGGCAAGGAGCTGGCCAACGTGGTCGTGCGCCTGCAGGGCGCCGTGGAGCGCATCGCGGCCGTGAAGATCCTGGCCAAGATGAACGGCGCCGTGGGCAACTACAACGCCCACCTGGCTGCCTGGCCCGACTTCGACTGGGAGGCGTTCAGCAAGAAGGTCGTCGAGACGCACGAGCCGATGGGCCTGGGCCTCACGTTCCAGCCCTACAGTATCCAGATCGAGCCGCACGACTATATGGCCGAGCTGTTCGACGCCATCTCGCGCTCCAACACCATCCTGGTGGACCTGTCGCGCGACATCTGGGGCTACGTGAGCCTGGGCTACTTCAAGCAGAAGCTCAAGGCGGGCGAAATCGGCTCCTCCACCATGCCGCACAAGGTCAACCCCATCGACTTCGAGAACGCCGAGGGCAACCTGGGCCTGGCCAACGCGCTCCTGCGGCACCTGGCGGAAAAGCTCCCCGTCTCCCGCTGGCAGCGCGACCTGACCGATTCCACCGTGCTGCGCAACATCGGCGTGGCCCTGGGCTACACGGCGCTGGCCCACAGCTCGCTGATGACGGGTCTGGGCAAGCTCGAACTCAACGAGCAGACCCTGGCCGCCGACCTGGATGCGAGCTGGGAAGTGCTGGCCGAGCCCATACAGACCGTCATGCGCCGCTACGGCGTGGCGGGCGCGTACGAAAAGCTCAAGGAGGTCACGCGCGGCCAGGCCGTCACGCCCGAGGCGCTGCACGGCCTGATCCAGGGCCTCGCCATTCCCCAGGCCGACAAGGACCGCCTGCTGGCCATGACGCCCGCGAGCTACACCGGCAAGGCCGCCGAGCTCGCGCGCAGGGTCTGAGAGTTATAAGAATTTTCGGCCTCCAACGCTTACTCAGCAATCGCTGGTAGCTACAAAAATAAGAGAGCAATGGCGCTCAAATCGACCATCTTCAAGGCGAACCTCGCGATCGCCGACATCGACCACGGCTACTACGCCGACCACGCGCTGACCCTGGCGCGCCACCCGAGCGAGACCGACGAACGCATGATGGTGCGCCTGGCCGCGCTGGCGCTGCAGGCGCACGAGCTGCAGGACATCTGCCGCGGCGACGGCACGCTCGCCTTCGGCGCGGGCCTGTCGGACCCCGACGACCCCGACGTGTCGCTGACCGACTTCACGGGCCGCAAGCGCCTGTGGATCGAGGTCGGCCAGCCCGAGGACAAGCCCCTCTCCAAGGCCGCGAGCCGCGCCGACGCGGTGGTGGTCTACGCGTTCCACCACGCGGCCGAGGTGTGGTGGAAGGGCATCGAATCCAAACTGTCGCGCCTGGACAAACTGCAGGTCTGGCGCCTGCCGGCCGACGCGGTGCAGCAGCTCGCCCAGCTGGCCGAACGCAGCATGCAGCTGCAGGCCACGATCCAGGAAGGCGCGCTGACCCTCAGCAGCCAGCGCGGCAGCGTGCACGTGGAGCCGCTGCGCTGGAAATAAGAGCGTGTTCAAGGTCTTTTCATGGTGCCCGTTGCTCCGAAAAGGCAGTGGATGCAAGACGCAAACCGCAGCCGGGCTGGTGGCCCGGCGAGGATTTGCAACGCCGCAGACGCTGCCTTTTCGGAGCAACCCTGCGGGCAAGGCAGCAAAAGGCCGCACTCGTCGTTGCCCGCCTTGCCCGGCCGCCAGCATGGGCTGCGGCGCGCGCCTAGATTGCGGCCTTTTGCTGCCTTGCGGGCACCATGAAAAGACCTTGAACACGCTCTACGTCAGCGCGGCATGCATGCGCCGCAGTTCCAGCACTGCTCGAAGCCGCCCTCTATGCACTCTCCGCAGGCGCGGCAAAGCCACTGGCGCTGGGGCAGCCGTTCGAACTCGCGCAGCAGGGCGCGGGCCCGCTCGGCATGTTCCTCGTGCGCCAGCCAGATCTCGGGCAGGCATTCGCCGGGCGGCAGCTGGCCCGCAGCCGCGCCCAGGTGCTGGCGCTGCACGCTGGCGGGCATGCCGGCCTCGCACAGCAGGTCGCGCCACAGCATGGCCATGGCGATGTCGGGGGCCTGGGTCAGACGCAGCATGGCGCCACCATAGCCGCGGTGCGGCTGCCCGTAAAGCGCGTCAGAGCGCGCGCTCGGCATAGCGCGTGAAGCGCAGTGCCTTGCCTTCGCGCGTGATGCGGCGCCACACGGCACGCTTGTCCGCGGGGCTCATCTCCAGCCAATGCTGCACCTCGGCAAAGCTGCGCCCGCAGCCCTTGCACCAGGCGTCGCCCTGGCTCGTGGAGCAGATGGCGATGCACGGCGTGTCGGGCGTGGTCTCGTACCAGACCAGCCAGGCGGCCCGCGCCAGGGGCGCGAGCTGCTCCTCGCCCACCTCGTCGGCGCGCATGAACACCATGCGCCCGTAGACCTCGGCCAGGGCCACGAGCTCGGGCGCCAGCGCCACGCCGTCGGGCGAGGGCGCGCGGGCGCGCCAGTGGTTGATGGCTGCCTCGATGTCGGTGATGTGGATGGCGGACGGCATGCGCGGGCGGTGGGCGCGGGAAGCAAGACGGGGCGGCCATGATAGTCCGGCCATGGCTACGCGGAAAAACCACCCTTTGCAAGGACCGGGAAACATGCTTAAATCGCGCCCTTCAAAGGGGAGTAGCTCCCCGTTTGCACCAGGCCTTGCGTCAGCGCCACGTGCAAACGGATGACAGGTCGTCAATACGAAGCCTTGTGCTTCCGGCCTGCCAGGCGTGGCCACCGCCGCCGCCGAGCAAGACCTTTGAGCCACAGCCACTCCATGGTCGGTTCAAAGCGTGCCCCTTTTCCTGCAGGCAAGTCCCCCTTGTTCGCAGGCAGTCGCTCAACACCCTCCATGGTGTCCGGTATTCAGACGCCGCCGGATTCCCCCGAACCGGCAATCGACTTCGAGGTACGCACACTATGGATTTGGACTTTCTCACCCACACGCCGTTCTGGATCGCGCTGGGACAGATCATCATCATCGACATCCTGCTCGGTGGTGACAACGCGGTCGTGATCGCCCTGGCCTGCCGCAAGCTGCCGACTGTGCAGCGCACCAAGGGCATCATCTACGGCACTGCGGGCGCCATCATCCTGCGCGTGATCCTCATCGTCTTCGCGATGACCTTGCTGAACCTGCCGTTCCTCAAGGTGGTGGGCGCGCTGCTGCTGGTGTGGATCGGCGTGAAGCTCATCGCCCCCGACGAGGAAGGCCACAGCGACGTGGCGGGCAGCGACAAGCTGCTCGCGGCCATCAAGACCATCATCGTGGCCGACTTGGTGATGAGCGTGGACAACGTGATCGCCATCGCCGGCGCGGCGCAAAACTCGGGCGAGCACCAGGTCCTGCTGGTGGTGCTGGGCCTGCTCATCTCCATCCCCATCATCGTCTGGGGCAGCCAGCTGGTCATCAAGCTCATGGAACGCTTCCCCCTGATCATCACGGGCGGCGGCATGCTGCTGGGCTGGATCGCCGGCGGCATGCTGGTCTCCGACCCCGCCCTGGCCAACCCCGACAGGTGGCAGTGGATGTTCAAGCTGCCGCAGAGCGGCACGGTGCACTACGCCGCCTGCGTGGCGGGCGCCCTGCTGGTGCTGGCCATCGGCAAGGCCATCGCCAGCCAGCGCGGTAAGGCCGCTCCCGTCCAGCAAGGCTGACCGGGCAGGCAGCCAGGCCCACAGGAGCGCAGCCATGGACAAGGTCATCGTGTACGTGGACGACGCCGACTACGCGCGGCAGAAGCTGGAATCCATGGCCGTGCGCTCCGCGGCCGCCAACACCCACTGGGTGCTGGTGGCCTGCGCGCCGCGCATGACCCACCGCATCAGCAAATGGGTGAGCCACAGCGCGCGCGAGAACTGGCGCGCCAAATGGGCCGACAAGCTGTTCGCGCAGCTGCAGCCCTGGCTGGGCGGCGCCGGCAACCGGGTGAGCACGGTGCTGGCCAAGGGGCCGCTGCCCGAACTGCTGACCCAGCTGCTGGCCGAGCATGGCGCCCACACCCCGGTGCTGGACGCACGCCGGCCCAAGCTGGAACCGCAGGAGGCGCCGCAGCCACCCGCCGCAAACACCGCGCCCATCGTCACCCGCAAGCCGGCACGCCGCTGGTCCGTGCCCGGCTCGCTGACCAGCCTGGGCCTGCTGTTCCTGTTCGCAGATTAATTCACACGGGGGCGGGGCCGTCCTGCTCCGCCAGCTCCGACAGCGTCTGGACGAATCTTCGGCCCACGGGTGAAAGGCTGCCGGCGTTGTAGACCAGCGCCAGCCCCGTCGCACAGGCCGGCGTCTGTTTCGCAAGCTCGAAAAAGGACGCATTTGCAGGTTTGTGCTGCGCGCACACCGAGGGGACAAGCCCCACGCCCAAGCCGCTTTCCACCAGTGTCACGACGGTCTGCACCTGTATCGCCTCCTGCACGATGTTCGGCGTAAACCCGGCTTCCCGGCATACGCTCACCACGGCCAGGTAAAGCATGGGCGATTCGTCGCGCGAAAAAGTGATGAAGGGCGCATTGGCCAGGTCCTGCAGCCTCACCTTCTTCGTATTTCTCGCAGGCTCCCACTCGCTGCCGCGCGGGATGACCACCATGAAGCGCTGGGTCTGGAGCGTATGGATGGTCAAGCCACGGTTGTTGACGGCAGGCGTACGGATGAGGCCGACGTCCATCTGGCCGTTGTCGATCAGGTCCACGATGCGGCTTCCCGTGGACTCCTGCAGGCCCAGGACCACATCGGGGAACCTGGTCCGGAAGGCCCTGATGCCCGCGGGCAGCAAGGCCATGCTCGCGGAGCCCACGAATCCGACCCTCAGCGCACCCCATTCCCCGGTCTGGGTGGCCTTGGCATTGCGCCGGGCCCGATCCATCTGTTGAAGGGCCCTTTTGACTTCGGGCAGCGCGGCGCGGCCCGCGGCCGACAGCTTCACGTCCCGCGTGGTCCGCTCGAACAGGTCGACGCCGAACTCGCTTTCAAGCCGGCGGATGGATGCCGTCAGCGCCGGCTGGACGATATGGAGCTTGTCCGCCGCCTTGCGGAAATTCAGGACCTCTCCCAGGACGACGAAATGCTGCAGCTGCCGAAGGTTCATACGCGCTCGATGGAACGCCGCGGGCCCTCCCAAGCAGAACTAATCGGCTGAGATGCCGGCGGCCTGGACGACACTTTGCCATTTCTGCGCCTCTGTCTGCACGTAGGCACCGAAAGCCGCCGGACTGTTGACTTCTGGCACCATGCTCAGGCCCTGCGCCGCGAGCTTGGCCTGCACGTCCTTGTCCTTGAGCACCGTCTCCATGGCATCGGCCAGCCGCTGCACGACGTCCTGGGGCACTCCGGCGGGGGCAAACAAGCCGTACCACGTGCTGGCGCTGTAGCCGGGCAGCCCGGCCTCGGCGACGGTGGGAATGTTCGGGGCGATCTCTGCGCGCTTGAGGCTGGTCACCGCCAGCGGCCGCACGCGGCCGGCGCTCACCTGGGGCATCAGCGTGAGCATGCTCGATACCATGGTTTCGAGCTCCGCCAAGATGGCCAGGATGGCGTTGGTGGCGTGACTGGCGAGCAGGGAGCCCAGCGTCCGGTACACGTAATCGGAATGCAGGCTGCGCTGCACGATGTTGCAAAAGCGCGGATCCGCCGCAAGTTCGGGGCTGCCGAGACGATTGAGCAGGCCCTGCCAATGGCGGTCGGTATACGGCATCACGCAGACGTAGCCATCCCGCGTGGAAAATGGCTTCCTCCACGGCGCCAGCGCCCTCGGATAACCCATCGGCCCATCGCCGCCGTGAAAATGCGCGCCGTGCATGTGCTCCACGAGGCTGTAGGCCACCATGGACTCGAACATGGGGACTTCCACCACGCTGCCCACGCCTTCGCGCTGCTGCTTCATCAATGCCGCGAGGATGGCGCTTGCCGCCAATATGCCTACTGTCTTGTCCGCGGCAATGGTGGGCATGTAGCGCGGCTGCCCACCGCAATGGCGGGCGCTCAGCTCCGCCAGCCCCGACATTCCCTGGATGACGCCGGCCGGCCGCCATAGGGACCCGATTGTCCAAAG
Organism: Alicycliphilus denitrificans K601; assembly: GCF_000204645.1. Classification (NCBI taxonomy): domain Bacteria; kingdom Pseudomonadati; phylum Pseudomonadota; class Betaproteobacteria; order Burkholderiales; family Comamonadaceae; genus Alicycliphilus; species Alicycliphilus denitrificans. The sequence goes on from NC_015422.1 coordinate 4,827,752, forward strand.
CCGGTCAGCATCGCGTAAACGATGCGGGGGGTTGTCCGCATCACGCTTTCAGGATCGATGCCCAGCACATTCAGCTTCTGCGGCCGGATGTTGTGCACGAGGACGTCCGCATCGCGGACCAGGGACTCCAGATAGGATCTGGCGTACGGGCTCTTCAGGTCGAGGACCACGCTGCGCTTGCCCCGATTGACGCCAAGAAACAGCGAGGCCATGTTCGGCTCATGCAGGGCGCCGGTACGCCGTGCATCGTCCCCTTCCGGGGGCTCGACCTTGACGACGTCCGCGCCGTACTGGGCAAGTATCTGCGTGGCGTAAGGCCCCATCACCACGTTGCACATATCCACGATCCGTATCCCTGCCAGGGGTAGCGCTCGACTCATTCGAATCCCAAGTAGTTGTGTCGTGCGGGCATCGTAGGAATGCCAATGCTGCAAGGCCAATACTTTTGGCTCGCCGACTGATCACATCCACTGATCAATCGCGCAAGGGCGCGGGCACACATCCCGTCCGAGCGGGGCTGGTGCTATGCTGGCCGCCTATGCGACTACTGCTCAAATGGCTGCTGAGCGCGGCTGCCCTGCTTTGCGTGGCATACCTCTACAGCGGCGTGGAGGTGCACAGCTTCGGCTCCGCGCTGCTGGCCGCCTTCGTCATCGGGCTGTTCAACGCGGTGCTGCGGCCGGTGCTGGTGATCCTCACGCTGCCGGTGACCATCGTCACCATCGGGCTGTTCCTGTTCGTCATCAACGCCCTCATGTTCTGGGCCGCCGCCTCGGTGCTGGGCGAGGGCTTCCAGGTGCATGGCTTCACGGCAGCACTGATCGGCTCGCTGATCTATTCGCTGCTGGGCATGGTGATCGAATCAGCGCTCGGCGGCCTGTTCCTTCAGAAGTGACTGCACGGCGCGCAGCCGCGTGTCGATGATCGAAGCCTCAATGTGGTCGGCCGCCACGCCGCCGCGCCGCGCCAGGTCCTGCCCCGCCTTGAAGCGGTCCACCGCGGCGGCATAGTCGTAGCGCGCCACCTGGGCCTCGGCCTCGGCGCGTACGGCGCGCAGCGGCTGCTTCTGCTGCTGCCACACCTGCGCCAGCAGCTGCCACGCCGTCGCGTCGCCTGGGTGGCTTGTCACCCAGGTCTGCAGCAGCCCCGCCATATCGGCCGCGGCGCCCGTGCGCAGCAGCGCCTGCGTGCGCAGCAGCATTTCGGGCCGACCCATGGGCGCGCCCGCCTTCTTCTCCGCACCCGCCACCACGCTGTCCTGCAGGTAGGTCAAGGCCGCCGGCGCGTCGCCCGCGGCCAGTTCCAGCTCCGCGCCCAGCAGCCGTGCCTGGCGCGCCGCGGCCGCGTCACCGCGCACGTCCGCCTGCAGGCCGCGCAGGCACTGGCGCGCGGCCGCCATGTCGCCCAGCTGCACGGCGGCGAGCGTGGCCGCATACCAGGCCGGCACGCGCTGCGCGAGGGGGCGCGCAGCGAAGCCCGCGTCCTGCGGCTCGGCCACCCACTGGCGCCAGGTGTCCACACCGGGGCGCATCAGCACGCGCGCGCGCGCGGCCATCATCAGGTGCTGCAGCGTCGCGGGGGCGGGCGCCGCCGCGCCCTGCGGAACGCGGCTGTGCATGTCGGCGATGCGCTGCGTGGTCAGCGGGTGGCTGCGCAGATAGGGCCAGCTGCCGTTGTCGTTGATGCGGTTGGCCTGCTGCAGCTTGTCGAACATGCCGACGAAGCCCTGGGGTGCAAAGCCCGCGGGCTGCATCAGGCCGAAACCCACGCGATCGGCCTCGCGCTCCATGTCGCGCGAGAAGTTGAGCTGGTTCTGCACCGCCAGCGCCTGGCCGCCCACCATCATCGCCTGGGCCGCGGCCGGGTTCTTGGCTGCAGCCAGCGCGCCCAGGATCATCGCGCCGAGCATCAGCGGCGTCTGCCGGCCCTGCTGCGCCATCAGGCGCGCGATATGGCGCTGAGTCACGTGGCTGAGCTCGTGCGCCAGCACCGAGGCCAGCTCGTCGCGCGTGCTCACCACGCCAATCAGCCCCAGGTGCACGCCGAAGTAGCCGCCAGGCAGCGCGAACGCGTTCACCGTGCGGTCGCGGCCCAGCAGGATCTGCCAGGCAAAGCGCTCCTGCAGCTCGGGCGAGAGCTCGCCGCGCTCCCGGGCCGCCTGCACCAGCGCCTGGAACAGGTCCTGCACGTATTCCTGCAACACCGCGTCGTCGATGTAGTCCGGGTCGCGGTACAGCTCGCGGATGATGCGGTCGCCCAGCTGGCGCTCGGCGCTGGTCGTCATCTCGGCCCCGTCGCCCATCATGGGCAGCTGGGACTGCGCCAGAGCCACGGGCGCCTGCGCCGTGCAAAACACTATCAAAAGAGAAGCTGCCAGCGCACGCCCCATAAGCGTCAGAGGCCGATTTAGCTTAAAACCCTGCACGAAACTCCTCCGCCCGACCCACCGGGCCGGCCGCACGCGGCGGCCATTGGTACATCGCCGTATGATGCCCCGACGATGTAAATGTTTCGCACCCGGTTGTAATCCCGCCCGCCATGACCATACCCATTTCCCCGCTGACCCACTTCGACGCCCAGGGCCAGGCTCACATGGTAGACGTGGGCGCCAAGCCCGCCACGCACCGCACCGCCATCGCCACCGGCCGCATCGAGATGCAACCCGCCACCCTGGCGCTGATCGCATCGGGCACCGCCAAGAAGGGCGACGTGCTGGGCGTAGCCCGCATCGCCGGCATCATGGCCGCCAAGAAGACCAGCGAGCTGATCCCGCTGTGCCACCCCCTGGCCCTGACCCGCGTCGCCGTGGAGTTCGAATTACTGGAGGTCGAGAACGCCGTTCAGTGCACCGCCACCGTGGAAACCGTGGGGCCGACGGGCGTGGAGATGGAAGCCCTGACCGCCGTGCAGGTGGCGCTGCTCACCGTCTACGACATGTGCAAGGCGGCGGACAAGCGCATGGTGATGACTGGCATGCGGGTGCTGGAGAAACATGGGGGGAAGTCGGGGAGTTTCGTGGCCTGATGCAAGCCACTGGGGTGTGGATGCCCTCGAGACGAAGCCCCCGACCTATTGCTTAAAGGCAATTGTTCTATCCAATTGAGCGACGGGCAGCAGCAGCGGATCGTGCGAAGGAAAGCATGTTTCCGGACACAGACATACTCGTGATGCACGACTGGGCACAACCTGCGCCTAATCCTGGCCAAGCCACCGCTTTATTGCATCAGGTTGGACATCGATATAGCAGCCCTCCTAGCGTCGCTGATTCACTAATTGCACACTCAGCAATCGGCATTCGCCTGAAAACGAAACTGCTCAGGAAATATCATTTCACCCAGAAGTGCAAAAAAGGCACTTTGTTGATCTCGAAATAACTCTTCGAAGATTCATCGCCGAATATCGGCGGATGGTCTCCCACTACCACGACTTCCGTTCCCGATAGCTCGCTATTTCGTATCAACTTAGCCAGCCCCTCAAAGAACTGCACATGAAGATTATGATAATTACACAACCCCTCACTATAGCCCCTGCCAAAAACATCCTCACATAGTCCCATCCTGTATTCGAAGATATCTCTTCGATCGTATGGCATGTGAGAATTCAGCGTTAACCAATACAAAAATATCTCATCATTGCCAGCCAATTTATGACCAACTACCTCAAATAAGTTTTTGTCACAATATCCAGGAAATGAATAGCACTGCTCACCTGTGATGATTGGCATGTTCTCCTTGAAGATCTTCTCCTGGAATCCAATAACTGGATACCAATGCAGCCTATCATACATAGTCCCATGTGCCCCATGTACGGATACAGTTCGATATCCTTGACGAGCCAGCATCTTTGGCCAACACTCGCCTAGGCCGGCCTCCGATATTTCTTTCAAATTCAACTTGGTGGGCAGTTTCCCACAAAGTTCGCGAAACTCCGCAAAGGCCGTTGCGCCTATTGCATGAACGCTGCCAAGCGTCATGCCTCGCACATTATCGCTATTCTCAATTGATTTGATTTGCGAATTCAACACCCTCCTGTCACCTGGACTTCCCCATGATTCAGCAATGATAAACAAGATCTTACGAGAGGAGGTTTTATTCTCAGAATCGCTTCCCAATGTCTGCATCAATGCGGAAGGCCAACGAACAGGAACATATTCCACATTATCATACCTCCCAAGATCAAATGCCTTTCTATTCTGCTCAATGATATTTTCAGAAAAATACATCGAACTACCAACAAGCAGGCTTTTTCTGTCCGCGATCGTGGGAAATATAAAATTCCCCTCCCTGAATGAGATCACAGCTTGAAGCAAGACAAGGCCAATAGAGGCAAAGAACACCTGCGGCCAAGAAACCCGCCTCAAGGCACGACAGGCGCCAAAATACAATATTCCAGCAATAGCAAGAAACCCGCCAAACGCCAAGACATATGAAGCTTTAGCCTCAAAAACAAATCTCGCAATTGTTTGAATCTGGGAATAGTTGAAGAAGAACAGAACAGAAGAAGCGCCAAGAATCGCCTCCCACCCAATGGCCGCAATAAATATTATTGCACCCAACCATCGCCATCCAGCAGCCGCGACGAGAAAGGCAGAGAGAAACTCAATACTAATGAAATAGCGCTTATACCCAAAATGAAAGGACACCCATTCAAGAATACAACCCAAAGTTGCAAGAGATAGAAAATAACCAGCCAAGGGCATCCATGATGCATGAACCCAATTCCATCTAGAGCTGGCAATATTTATCCGCATATCTATATCACCTACAACTCAAAACCCATCGACAGGTATGAACGTGATAGGTTGCATCGTCTGCCTATCTAGTAAAACCACCCACTCCAATGAAAGAAAGCTAGTAACAGGCAGCCACATGACATTCGCCTCAGACATGCCTGCCCGAGAAATTTCATCACGAATCATCCGCGTCTTATCTGGTCTTTTTTTTATCAGATCTGTGATGACTTTCGCCCGAAGCCTCACTTGATCAATACTATCCTTGTAATCTTTCCACCAATCCGGCCTGAACGACGGATCGAATCCCCGCAAGGACAAATCGAGACTTTCCAGCATTTCCTCACCGTTCGCCGGCATTCGGGTTCCGATTATTTTCACCCCTCTCCAAGGCAAGCGATGCAGTTCATTCAATTCTGGCTTTAGATCTTCTTTTTTAATATCCGCATACGTTACAACCCGGAAGCGGTCCACCTCGAAGGCCAGATACACCGGTCTTGCCTGCCAAAGCGCATGCAGGCCATATATCAATGCACATATCTGAACTAGACCGATGCAACAAAGATCTGTCATTAATTCACGTCGAGGCTTCAGCGAATTGAAAACAACAGCCGTAAGCATAGGGCCACAGATGATATCCACGCCCACCACCAACCAGAACAAATGACCGCCGCCAGCCAATTCACGATAGGGATAGGGAAACCAAAGGGAAAAGGTCAGAATGGCTGCCATAAATGCAATTGCCAGACTCAAGGCAAAATGCAACAAGGCTGCACGCAATGCTGAACGACCTCGTTCATACCATCGCATTTTCTTCAATCCCTTCAAATTCCATCGAAAGTAAAAATACAATCTTCACGAAGTCGGATTCAAACAAAAAAGGAGCGCTTTGCGCTCCTTTTTTATCGGTGAAGATCAATCAACGGCACTCTGCAGGCGCAAACTTCTCTTCGATCCCCGTAGCAACCGTAGTGAAGGTTCCCATATTGCGGGAGTTTGCAGTTGCAACACCCTTGCCAATACACGCCCAGTCAATGGCGCCAGTACGGCCGTTGCTCCAGGCACTGGCCAAGGTTTCTGCAGCGGTCCCGGCAGCCTGCGAACGCACGCGCGGGTGCAACTGGACGACATTTCTGGTTCCCAGAGAACCCACAGCCGTTGCGTTATAGGTGATAGTAATAAAGCTATTAGCTGCGCCAGCAGCCGACGAACCAGACTCTGCAAAGAGAACCGAAGTGACGTACTTGGAGTTTGCACCAGAGTTGCCTGCTTGCGCATTCCAGGTAGCAGTGAATCGCTGATAATCAGCAAGGCTTGCCGTACCATCCGTCGCCAACCCAGCACGCGCCGGATTTGCCAATGCAAAGCCTTCCGTCACACGCGAACGCACGGTGTAATCTTGGTATGCGGGCAACGCCACGGCAGCCAAGATACCAATGATAGCCACCACGATCATCAGTTCGATCAGGGTAAAACCTTTTTGCAGGGCACGCTTCATAAATCCCTCCTCGGAGTAGGTTAGTCAACCCCCGCAGAGGAATCCTGCGGGTTGCCAGAATTACAGCAGCTTTCATGCCAGGCTTTTCCGGCAACCCAACGGACCTGCGAACGACAGTTTTGGCTGCAAATGTCAGTACTTTGTTACTTTTTACCCTGCAGAAGAAACGTAACGACACATTTGTCACTCAAATTTGTCCGAACGATCCTCCGGGAGGGCCGAGCCAAGGCAGGTGTGGGCTGGATACGAGGCGGCGCGCTCCCCAGCGGCACATGCCCCTGGCTTCAGACGCTCAGCACATCCACCGCCTGCAGGTCGATGAGGCGCAGCGCGCCATGTTCCAGGGCCTGCACCTCGCGCATGATGAGGCTGCTTTGCTGCGGCTTGGCGTGGGTGATGTAGATGGGCAGGTCGGCGCCAGGGGGCAGTGCCATCAGTTCGCGCGCCAGGGTGGCGGGCGACAGGTGCTGGCTTTTGCGCGCCAGTTCCGCCTCTGCGTTGCTGAAAGCGGTTTCCATGCACAGGGCGGCCACGCCGCCGGGGCTCTGGCGCAGGGCGTTCACGCGGCGCCAGAAGGCGGGCTCCTGGCCTTCGGTGTCGCCGCTATATATCCACCAGCCCCGCTGACCGCGTGCGGCATAGCCTACGGCGGGTACGCTGTGGCGCGCGGGCAGCACTTCCAGCGGGGTGCCTGCGACGACGAAGACGTCGCCCACACCCAGGGGCAGCAACCGTACGAAGGGCGCATGCGGTGTGGGAATGCGGGTGAAATCGGGCCAGATCACGCCGTTGAAGACATGGGCGCGCAGCGCATCCAGGGTGGCGGGCAGGGCGTGCACCCGCAGGGGCCGGGCGCGGTGCGCGCCCACGGCGTCGAGCAGCAATGGCAGGGCGGCAATGTGGTCCAGGTGCGAGTGGGTGAGGAAGACATGGTCCACGCGCTGCATTTCCTCGAGCGTGAGTTCGCCTACGCCAGTGCCGGCATCCACCAGGATGCGCTCGTCCAGCAGGAAGGAGGTGGTGCGGCAGCCCTTGGCCAGGGTGCCGCTGCAGCCGAGGATGCGTACTTTCATGCGCTGCAGGCGTCCTGGCGGCGCCCATCGCCGCCTTTTCCCAGGGGAAAGCGGGGCGAAGGCCGGGTCATCCGAGCACGAATTCCATCTCGGCGCCGGCCAGGGCGATGCGGTCGCCGTTTTTCAGAGCCACGGGCTCGGCCCCGATGGGTGCGCCGTTGAGCCGGGGCAGCTCGGCCCCTTCCACGTGGGCCAGCACGAAGCTGTGGTGCCGCCGGGTGATCGAGGCGACGGCCACGCCGGGCTTGCCAATGGTGGTGACCACCTTGGTCAGCACGACCTCGCGGCCAGTGGCGGGGCCGGTCATCACACGCACGGTGCCACTGGCGGGCGCGGCCGCCGGCGCAGCAGCGGCCTGCGGCCTGCCGGGCTCGATCAGCATGGTCTTTTCATAGTCCTGCCGCGGAGCCTCGTGCAGGAAGCGGATCTTGTACTTGCCCATCTCCACGGTGTCGCCGTTGCGCAGCGATTGCTGCTTGATGGCCTTGCCGTTCACGTAGGTGCCGTTGGTGCTGCCCAGGTCGTACACCTGCACGTCGTCGCCGGTCATGACGAATACGGCGTGCTCGCCGCTCACGGCCAGGTTGTCGATGACCACGTCGTTGTACGGCCGGCGGCCCACCGTCGTGCGCTCCTGGGTCAGCGGGACTTCCTTGATGACCACTCCGTCGATGGATACGACCATTCTGGGCATGCTTGTTTTCCTTCTGCGGGCAATTGGCTGGAGAGGAGCTGGCAATTATGGCGGGCGGGCGTCAGGGCATGCGCAACAGGCGCGAAACCAGGCTGCGCCTCGTGTCCTGCGCGCCGGCCTGGGCCAGCAGCACGCTGATGTTGTCGCGCCCGCCCCGGGCGTTGGCCAGGGCCACCATGCGCTGCGCCTTGTCCGGCAGCGCGATGGGCAGCCGTGCGAGGGCGGCCAGGTCGTCGTCGCTCATCATGTCGGTCAGGCCGTCGGAGCACAGGATGAACAGGTCCTGCGGCTCCACGGTGAATTCGTTGACCTCGGCGTGCATGGATGCATCCACGCCGAGCGCGCGCGTAACCAGGTTGCGCAGGCCCGATGCGGCGGCCTGCGCCGGCGTGAACAGGCCCATGTCCACCTGTTCCTGCAGCCAGGAATGGTCGCGCGTGATCTGGCGCAGCTCGCCCGCGCGCAGCCGGTAGCAGCGCGAGTCGCCGATGTGGGCCAGGATGAGCCGGTCGCCGCGGAACACGCCCACGACCAGCGTGGTGCCCATGCCCAGGTATTGGGGGTTGGTGAGCGAGGCGCCAAGGATGGCGTGGTTGGCGTTGTCCACGCAGGCTTCGAGCGCGCGCCGCACCTCGGCCACCGGGGTGTTGGCGGGGGCGTCTTCGAGCCACTGCGCGAACTCGGTGCCTATGTAGTTAATGGCCATGCCGCTGGCCACTTCGCCGGCGCTGTAGCCGCCCATGCCGTCGGCCAGCATCACCAGCTGGGTGGCCTCATGGATGGCGACGGCGTCTTCATTGTTGGAGCGCACGCGCCCCGTGTCGGTCAGTGCGCAGAACTCGTAACTCAGCTTTAGCGGAGGCTTCATAGGACACCCGAGGACCCTCTGCGTGCTGGGGCGCCGGGCAATGCCTGTCTTTTCATGACCGTCTGCTGAAAAGCCACCACGTCACCGTCTGATGCAATATGTTACACGCGAGGTGCGCATCATAGACGAGCCGCCGCCGGTCTGGGGGCCGCCCGTGCAGAAATTGGGCGGCCGCGGCAATTTTTTTTACATCCCCCGCGCGGGCGGCAGGGGGATGGGGCCGGGATCAGGCCTGCTGAGGCGCGTTGCGGGACTGTATCAGCTTGCCCACCATCACCACGAGCACGGCGCCCGCCGCAGCCGCCACGTAGTGCAGCCAGGGGTGGCCCACGGCGTAGTCGTGCAGCAGGTTGTCGTTGACGATGGTTTCGCCGCCCACCCAGCCGATCAGGGCAGCGCCCAGGGTGACGATGACGGGGAAGCGCTCCATGAGCTTGATCATCAGCGTGGAGCCGAAGATCACCAGCGGGATGCTGATGGCCAGGCCCAGGACCAGCAGCACCATGTTGCCCTGGGCGGTGGCGGCCACGGCGATCACGTTGTCCAGGCTCATCACCAGATCGGCGATCAGGATGGTGCGGATGGCGGCCATCATGCCGCCGCCGGCCTTGGCGTCGCCCTCCTCTTCTTCCTCGCCGGTGAGCAGCTGGTAGCCGATCCACAGCAGCAGGCAGCCGCCCACGATCTGCAGGAAGGACAGCTGCAGCAGCTTGGCCGCCACCACCGTGAGAACGATCCGCAGCACCACGGCGGCGCCGGAGCCGAACATGATGGCCTTCTTTTGTTGTGCGGGGGGCAGCGAGCGCGCCGCCAGTGCGATGACGACGGCGTTGTCGCCGGACAGGATGATGTTGATCCAGACGATCTTCACCAGGCCGATCCAGAAATCGGCATTGCTCAGGAACTCCATTGATGACTCCGCTGTTATGAATCAAAAACGCCAGCCTGATGCCAAGCTGGCGTTCTCTTTTTGGTCGGAGGTCCAGTGTAGGACTTTGGAAATCCTGGCGCGTGCGTAATAGCGCGTATGTGGCGCGCCACGCGCGCTGGATTACAGCAGGCCCTTGAGGATGCGGCCCATCTCGGAGGGGTTGCGCGTGATCCTGAAGCCGCACTCTTCCATGATGGCGAGCTTGGCGTCGGCCGTGTCGGCGCCGCCCGAGATCAGCGCGCCCGCGTGGCCCATGCGCTTGCCCGGAGGGGCGGTAACGCCGGCGATGAAGCCGACGATGGGTTTCTTCATGTTGTCCTTGCACCAGCGCGCGGCCTCGGCCTCGTCGGGGCCGCCGATCTCGCCGATCATGATGACAGCGTCAGTGTCGGGGTCGTCGTTGAACGCCTTCATCACGTCGATGTGCTTGAGGCCGTTGATCGGGTCGCCGCCGATGCCCACGGCGCTCGACTGGCCGATGCCCAGCTCGGTCAGCTGTGCCACGGCTTCATAGGTCAGCGTGCCCGAGCGGGAGACGACGCCCACGCGGCCCTTCTTGTGGATGTGGCCGGGCATGATGCCGATCTTGATCTCGTCGGGCGTGATCAGGCCGGGGCAGTTGGGGCCCAGCAGCAGCGTGCGCTTGCCGCCGGCGGCCTCCTTGGCCTTCATCTTGTTGCGCACTTCGAGCATGTCGCGCACCGGGATGCCCTCGGTGATGCAGATCGCCAGGTCCAGATCGGCCTCGACGGCTTCCCAGATGGCGGCGGCAGCGCCTGCGGGCGGTACGTAGATCACGGAGACGGTGGCGCCGGTCTGCTGCGCGGCGTCCTTGACGGAGCCGTAGATCGGAATGTCAAAGATCTTCTCGCCGGCCTTCTTGGGGTTCACGCCCGCCACGAAGCAGTTCTTGCCGTTGGCGTATTCCTGGCACTTCTCGGTGTGGAACTGACCGGTCTTGCCAGTGATGCCCTGGGTGATGACGCGGGTGTCTTTATTGATGTAGATCGACATGTTTTATCTCCGGGCCTGAACTTAACGGACGGCTTCGACAATCTTCGTGGCCGCTTCGGCCATGGTGTCGGCGCTGATGATGGGCAGGCCGGATTCGGCCAGCATCTTCTTGCCCAGTTCTTCGTTCGTGCCCTTCATGCGCACGACCAGCGGCACCTGCAGGTTCACGGCCTTGCAGGCGGTGATCACGCCGGTGGCGATGGTGTCGCACTTCATGATGCCGCCGAAGATGTTGACCAGGATGCCCTTGACCTTGGGGTTCTTGAGCATGATCTTGAAGGCCTCGGTGACCTTCTCGGGGGTGGCGCCGCCGCCCACGTCCAGAAAGTTGGCAGGCTCGCCGCCGAACAGCTTGATGGTGTCCATGGTGGCCATGGCCAGGCCCGCGCCGTTGACCAGGCAGCCGATGTTGCCGTCCAGGCTGATGTAGGCCAGGTCGAACTTGGAGGCCTCGATCTCGGCGGGGTCTTCCTCGTCCAGGTCGCGCAGCGCGACGATGTCGGGGTGGCGGAACAGCGCGTTGGCGTCGAAGTTGAACTTGGCGTCCAGGGCGATCAGGTTGCCCTTGGAGTCGCAGTTCAGCGGGTTGATCTCGACCAGCGACGCGTCCGTGTCCATGTAGCACTTGTAGAGCTTTGCGAACAGGTCCACGGCCTGGTCCACCGAGGCACCGGTCAGGCCGATGGCGGCCGCCACCTTGCGCGATTGCTCGGCGGTGATGCCGGTCAGGGGGTCGATCATCTCGGTGATGATCTTCTCGGGCGTGGAATGGGCCACTTCCTCGATGTCCATGCCGCCTTCGCTGGAGGCGATCAGAGCCACCTTCTGCGTGGCACGGTCGGTGACCAGCGAGACGTAGAGTTCATTCTTGATGTCGGCGCCGTCCTCGATGTACAGGCGGCGCACCTTCTGGCCCTCGGGCCCGGTCTGGTGCGTGACGAGCTGCATGCCCAGGATCTGGCTGGCCAGGGTCTTCACGTCGTCGATGGTCTTGGCGACCTTCACGCCGCCGCCCTTGCCGCGGCCGCCGGCGTGGATCTGCGCCTTCACGACCCACACGGGGCCGCCGAGCTTTTGTGCGGCTTCCACGGCTTCCTGCACCGTGAAAGCGGGAATGCCACGCGGGACGGGCACGCCGAAACTGCGCAAGATTTCCTTGCCTTGGTATTCGTGAATCTTCATGAGGTCTCTCTCAGGGGAAGGATGGTGTTTGTACCCGTTCTGCCGAAGACCGGAAATTTCCGCGTGTTCGTGAATGGCAGCCGGCGATTGTATTATGTTGCGATGCACCATTGATGTGGTGATAACGTATACCCGGGCCGCGCCCTCCTGGCGGCCCTTGCAGGAGATCCCCGATGCCCAAGGTCTTTATCGATGGCGAGGCAGGCACCACCGGCCTGCAGATCCGTGAACGCTTGCAGGCCATGCCCGAGGTCGGGCTGGTGAGCATCGCGCCCGAGCGCCGCAAGGATCCCGCCGCCAAGCGCGACCTGATCGCCGGCGTGGACCTGGTCGTGCTGTGCCTGCACGACGACGCCGCGCGCGAGACCGCGGCACTGGTGGACGCCATCACCGCCGAGACCGGCCGCACCATCAAGATCATCGACGCCTCCACCGCCCACCGCACGGCGCCGGGCTGGGTGTTCGGCTTTCCCGAGCTGGCCGCGGGCCAGTTGGAGGCCGTGCGCGCCGCAACGCGCGTGGCCAACCCCGGCTGCTATGCCACGGGCGCCATCGCCCTGCTGCGCCCGCTGGTCGACGCCGGCCTGGTGCCGGCCGACCACCCGCTGGCCCTGCCCTCGGTGAGCGGCTACTCGGGCGGCGGGCGCCCCATGATCGAGTCCTATGAAAGCGGCCAGGCGCCGCTGTTCGAGCTCTACGGCCTGGGCCTGTCGCACAAGCACCTGCCCGAGATCATGCGCTACACGGGCCTCACGCGCCGGCCCATCTTCGTCCCCTCGGTGGGCAACTTCCGCCAGGGCATGCTGGTGCAGCTGCCGCTGCACCTGGACCTGCTGCCGGGCCGGCCGAAGGCCGCCGATCTGCACGACGCGCTGGCCGCGCACTACGCCCGCAGCAACACGCCCGAGCAATGGGTGAAGGTGCTGCCCTCCACCGAGGACGGCAGGCTCGACGCGCTGGCGCTGAACGACACCAACCAAATGGAGCTGCGCGTGTACGCCAACGAGGCTTACCGCCACGCCGTGCTGGTGGCGCGCCTGGACAACCTGGGCAAGGGCGCCAGCGGCGCCGCAGTGCAGAACCTCAAGCTGATGCTGGGGTTGTAGCCTCAAAAACAATAGCTGCCAGCGCTTGACACACGGGTATTTCAGGACATAAACAGCCTGAATTCCTTTATAGACAAGCGCTAGCAGCTCATTTTTTCATAGTCGAGATCAGGCGCTGCCCACGCGCTGGAACATACCGCCGGGCAGCCGCGCCACCTGGCCCTCGAGTTCCAGTTCCAGCAGCCGCACCTGCAGCGTCGCGGCAGGGAGCCCCGTGCGCGCCACGAGCGCGTCCAGCCCCAGCGGGTCGAAGCCCAGGGCATCGAGCACCTCCTGGTGCGTGGGCGCGACAGGGGGTGGCGCGTCGCTCTCCGGGGCCTGCCCCGCGGCGGGCAGGCGTAGTTCCTCCAGCACGTCCTGCGCCGTCTCCACGAGCTTGGCGCCCTGGCGCAACAGCGCATGGCAGCCGCGCGACTGCGGCGCGTGGATGGAGCCGGGTATGGCGAACACCTCGCGCCCCTGCTCGGCCGCCAGGCGCGCGGTGATGAGTGAGCCCGAGGCCAGCGCCGCCTCCACCACCAGCGTGCCCTGCGACAGGCCCGAGATGATGCGGTTGCGCTTGGGAAAGTTGGCGGCCAGCGGCGGCGTGCCCAGCGGGTATTCGCTGACCAGCAGGCCGTGGCGCGCGATACGGTGCGCCAGCTCCTTGTTGGCGCGCGGATAGACCCGGTCCAGCCCCGTGCCGACGACGGCTATCGTGGCGGGCGTGGCCGGGTCGGGCGGCCCCTGCAGCGCGCCCTCGTGCGCCGCGGCGTCTATCCCCAAGGCCAGGCCCGAGACGATGGTGAGCCCCGCGGCGCGCAGCGCACGCGCGAACTGCCGCGCATGGTCGGCACCCTGGGCCGTGGGATTGCGGCTGCCCACCATGGCCAGGCAGCGCGGCGGCGCGAACGGCCGCCCGCGCACGAACTGCGGCGCGCCCAGCAGGTACAGCAGCAGCGGCGGGTCCTCGGTGGCCAGCAGGGCCGGGGGGTAGGCGGCGTCGCCCAGCGTGACGATGGCACGCGCGGGCTCGGCATCGGCCCGCAGCCACTGCCAGGTCTGCTCCAGCAGCGCATCCAGCCCCTCGGGCACGGCGGCCAGCGCGCGCGCCTGGACAGCCGTCACGCAGGACTGCCAGGCGGCCTCGGTCTGCGCGAAGACGGCTTGCGGCAGGCCGAAGGCGGCCAGCAGGCGCCGCGCCGCGCCATTGCCCACGCCGGGCGTGAGGACAAGGCGCAGCCAGGCGGCCAGTTCGTCGCGGTCCATGCACTAGGGCCGCATCGGGCGGCTATTCGGGATTGACCAGGCGGTCGCCCACCCGCACGCCGCGGCCCGCCTGCAGGATCAGCGCATAGGACACGCGATCGAAGGTGAGGAACACCATGGCCAGGCCGTTGGCCTCGCTGGGCAGGCGGATCATGGCGCGGTCCTCGTCGGTCTTGTCCTTGATGCGCTCGCCCCTGGTGCGCAGCTGCAGCACCAGGCCGGCCTCCATGCCGTCCTGCGCGCCGAGGTTGATGGCGATCACCTGGTTCTGCCCGGCGTTGGCCACGGCGTCGCTGCCGTAGATGGACACCACGCTGGCCTGCACCGGCGTCTGCGGCGCATGCGGGACGAAGTTCAGATAGCTGCGCTGGGGCGCGGGCAGCAGGCGGTCGCCCGCGCGGATGGCCTCCTTGGTGCCAGACAGGTCCAGGGTGGCGGGCACGATGTCCGCCTCACCGTCCTTGGCGCCCGGCACGGGCTCGACGGACTCGCCGCGCACCAGTTCCGCGCGGCCCAGGTATTGCGCCTCGTGGCCAAGCACCTCGCCCGTATCGGGGTCCTTGAGCACCACGGCATTGCGGAACACCCGGTACTGGCGCGGCACGCCCGGCTCCAGCTCCAGCGGGCTGCCCTGCGGGCCGCGCGCGTAGACGCGGTCGCCGCTGGCCATGATCACGCGCTCGTCGCGCGTGGCCACGATGCGCGGCGCCTGCTCCAGCGTCAGCTCGTCCACCACCAGGGGCTCGACAAGGAAAGGCTCGATCAGGTGCATCTTCAGCGTGGGCAGGGCCGAGGCGGCCAGGCTGTCGTAGCGCGTGCGCGGCGACACGCGCACGGTCTCGGTCCCGCCCGCGCCGGCGGGGCTGGTGCGCAGGCGCGCGTAGCCGTCGGCCTTCTCCAGGTACAGCGTCTGGCCCGGATAGATCAGGTGCGGATTGGCGATCTGCTGCAGGTTCATGCCCCACAGCTCGGGCCAGCGCCAGGGGCGCTGCAGGTACATGCCGGAGATGCCCCAGAGCGTGTCGCCGCGCTTGACCACATAGGTGTCGGGCGCGTTCACCGCCAGCTCGGACAAGGGAACGCCGCGCGAGGCCACCTGCTGCGCCGTGGCGCGCTGCCCCGGGGTGATGGGGTAGTGCTGGGCCTGCGCCGCGGATGCCAGCATGGCGCCCAGGGCCAGTGCGGCGAACGCAGCCGCGCGCACCCGGCCGGGCGCCGTCATATCGTTGCTCTTGTCATGCATGGGATAAGCGACCCTCTCTCGCTGGCGATGCAGTGATTTGCAGAGCAAAACACGCTCTTACAAAAGAAACTGCTGCAGATACCGAAAAAACTGTTTGAGATTCTGTGCCCAAGCCCTTGAATGGGCAACGATTATTGACGGCGGCGCCGGCATCCTGCGGCGAAAGTGGCGAAAATAGCGACATATAGACCCCTTCGCCATGGCAATTCTTCCGATTCTCTGTTACCCCGATCCCCGCCTGCACAAGGTGGCCAAGCCGGTCGCCACGGTGGACGAGCGCGTGCGCGCCATCGTGGACGACATGCTCGCCACCATGTACGACGCCAACGGCATAGGCCTGGCGGCCACGCAGGTGGACGTGCACGAGCGCATCGTGGTGATCGACGTCTCGGAGGAGCGCGACCAGCCCCTGGTGCTGATCAACCCCGAGATCACCTGGGCCAGCCCCGAGATGCGCATGGGCGAGGAGGGCTGCCTGTCCGTGCCCGGCATCTACGACGGCGTGGAGCGCTCGCTGGCCGTGCATGCGCGCGCGCTGGACCGCGACGGCCAGCCGCGCACCATCGAGGCCGAGGGCCTGCTGGCCGTGTGCATACAGCACGAGATGGACCACCTGTTGGGCAAGGTGTTCGTGGAATACCTCTCGCCGCTCAAGCGCAACCGCATCAAGACCAAGCTGCTCAAGCAGCAGAAACAGCAGGCGGTGCGCGCATGAAACCCCTGCACGCGGCCGCCCTTCTGCTGGCCGCGGCCCTGGTGGGCTGCGCCGTGCCCGAATGGCAGAAGCCCGGCACGCCGCAGGCCGAGGTCGAACGCGCCATGGGCCGCCCCACGCAGACCGAGCCGCTTCCCGGTGGCGGCGAGCGGCTGCTCTACAGCCGCCAGCCTGCGGGCCAGCAGGTCTACCACATGGATTTCGATGCCCAGAGGCGCCTGGTGCGCGTCACCCAGGTGCTGACGCTGGAGAACTTCCAGGCGCTGCGCAACGGCGTGGACACGCGGGACAGCGTGCGGCGCATGTTCGGCCCACCCGCGCTGGTGGAGAAGGTGGCGCGCTTTCACGGCGACATCCTGACCTACCGCATCCTGGACAACGGCGAGCCGCGCCAAGCCCACGTGCACGTCGACCCCGCGGGCGTGGTGCGGCGCGTGATGTTCACGGACGAACGCCTGCGAGACCCGGACCCCCACCGCTGAACACCCCCGCATGAAAGTCATCTTCGCCGGCACGCCCGAGTTCGCGCGCGTGGCCCTGGAACACCTGCTAGCCGCCGGCCTCACCGTGCCTCTGGTGCTGACGCAGCCCGACCGCCCCGCCGGCCGCGGCATGAAGCTGCAGGCCTCGCCCGTCAAGCAATGCGCGCTGGAGCACGGCACCGCCGTGGCCCAGCCGCGCAGCCTGCGCCTGGACGGCAAGTACCCCGATGACGCCGCCGCCGCCCGTGCCGCCATCGAGGCCGCCCAGGCCGACGCGATGGTGGTCGCGGCCTATGGACTGATCCTGCCGCAGTGGGTGCTGGACATGCCGCGCCTGGGGTGCCTGAACATCCACGCCAGCCTGCTGCCGCGCTGGCGCGGCGCGGCGCCCATCCACCGCGCCATCGAGGCCGGCGACACCGAGACCGGCGTGACCATCATGCAGATGGACGCCGGCCTGGACACGGGCGACATGCTGCTCGTGGAGAAGACCGCCATCGCGCCCATGGACACCACGGCCACACTGCACGACCGGCTCGCGCAGATCGGCGGCCGCCTGATCGTGCAGGCGCTGGAACTGGCCGGGCGCGGCGGCCTCGAGGCCACGCCCCAGCCGGCCGAGGGCGTGAGCTATGCGCACAAGATAGAGAAGGCCGAGAGCCAGATCGACTGGAGCCTGCCCGCCGAGGCGATTGCGCGGCGCGTGCGCGCCTTCGCCCCCTTCCCCGGCGCCGCCACCCGGCTGGGCGCGGATGCCATCAAGGTCTGGAGCTGCGAAATCGATAGCTGCAAGCACTTTCCGGACAAGCCCTGCGGCCAGATTTTGCATATAGACGATGCCGGCATCGCCGTCGCCTGCGGCGCGGGCAGCGTGCTGCGCCTGACCGTGCTGCAGCGCGCCGGCGGCAAGCGCCTGCCGGCCGCGGACTTCCTGCGCGGCTTCGCCCTCGCGCCAGGCATGGTGCTGGGCAGCGCCCCATGAGCCTGCCGGCCTGGCGCGCGCACCTGCGCGACCCGTCCTTCCGCCAGGGCGCCAGGGACATGCTGGGCACCGGCCTGGGCATAGGCGCCTGGGGCCTGGTCACGGGCGTGGCCATGGTCAAGGGCGGCCTGTCCACGCCGCTGGCGCTGTTCATGTCGCTCACGGTGTACGCGGGCAGCGCACAGCTGGCCGTGCTGCCGCTCATGGTGGCGGGCGCGCCGCTGTGGGTGGTGTGGCTCACGGCCACCTGCGTGAACCTGCGCTTCGTGATCTTCAGCAGCATGTGGCGCAGCTACTTCGCGCACCTGCCGCGCCGCCAGCGCATGGCGCTGGGCTACTTCAGCGGCGACGTGATCTTCGTGTGCTTCATGCAGCGCTTCCCCAAGCCCCGGCCCGATCCCGCGCAGCTGCCCTACTTCTGGGGCGCGGCCACGACCAACTGGCTGGCCTGGCAAGTCCCGTCGGTGACCGGCATCATCCTGTCCAACGTCATCCCGCTGTCATGGGGCCTGGGCTTCGCCGGGGTGCTGGCGCTGCTGGGCATCCTGCTGTCCATGCTGGCAGACCGCGCGAGCTGGCTGGCCACGGCCGTGGCCAGCACCGCGGCGGTGGCCACGTTCGCGCTGCCGCTCAAGCTCAACATCCTGGTGGCCATTGCCGCGGCCGTGACGGCCGGGCTGGTGACGGAGGCGGGCGAGCGCGCGCTGCGGCGCGCACGTGCGCGCAGCGCGGGGGGCGATGCATGAACGGCGCCTGGCTGGAACCCATCGTCGCCATCCTGGGGCTGGTGGCCATCACCCTGGTCACGCGCGCGTTCTTCATGATCCCCGAGCGCGACCTGCCCATGCCCGACTGGCTGCGCCGGGGCCTGAAGTACGCGCCGCTGGCGGCGCTGGCGGCCGTGATCGCGCCCGAGCTGGTCATGGCGCAGGGCGCGCTGATCCAGACCCTGGCCGACGCGCGCCTGCCCGCCGTGGCCGCCGCCGCCGTCTACTACTTCTGGCGCCGCGGCATCCTGGGCACCATCGTCGTGGGCATGGCCGTGTACCTGCCGCTGCACATGGGGCTGGGCTGGTGAGCCGGTTACGGCGCGGTTACCACGGCGCCTACAATGCGGCGCGATTTCCATCCCCCCAAAGACCCGCCACATGCACATTCTTCGCTTCTCCGACCTCTGCGCCCAGGGCAAGGCCCGCGGCCAACGCGTGTTCATCCGCGCCGACCTGAACGTGCCCCAGGACGACGCCGGCCGCATCACCGAGGACACGCGCATCCGCGCGTCCGTGCCCTGCATCCGGATGGCGCTGGACGCCGGCGCCGCCGTCATGGTGACCAGCCACCTGGGCCGCCCGACCGAGGGCGAGTTCAAGCCCGGGGACTCCCTGGCGCCCGTCGCCCGCCGCCTGTCCGAGCTGCTGGGCCGGGAGGTGCCGCTCGTCGCCGGCTGGGTCGATGGCGTCCAGGTGCAGCCCGGCCAGGTCGTGCTGCTGGAGAACTGCCGCGTGAACAAGGGCGAGAAGAAGAACAGCCCTGAACTCGCGCAGAAGATGGCCGCCCTGTGCGACATCTACGTGAACGACGCCTTCGGCACCGCGCACCGCGCCGAGGGCACGACCTACGGCATCGCCGAGTACGCCAAGGTGGCCTGCGCCGGCCCGCTGCTGGCCGCCGAGATCGACGCCATCACCAAGGCCCTGGCCAACCCGAAGCGCCCGCTGGTGGCCATCGTGGCCGGCAGCAAGGTGAGCACCAAGCTCACCATCCTGCAGAGCCTCTCGAAGAACGTGGACGGGCTGGTCGTGGGCGGCGGCATCGCCAACACCTTCATGCTGGCCGCGGGCCTGCCGATCGGCAAGAGCCTGGCCGAGCCCGACCTGCTGGGCGAGGCCAAGGCCGTGATCGCCGCCATGGCCGCGCGCGGCGCCGAGGTGCCCATCCCCACCGACGTGGTCGTCGCCAAGGCCTTCGCCGCCGACGCGCCCGCCACCGTGAAGAAGGCCGCCGACGTGGCCGAGGACGACATGATCCTGGACATCGGCCCCGAGACCGCCGCGCGCCTGGCCGCGCAGCTCAAGGCCGCCGGCACCATCGTCTGGAATGGCCCCGTGGGCGTGTTCGAGTTCGACCAGTTCGCCGGCGGCACCAAGGCGATCGCCCAGGCCATCGCCGAATCGAGCGCCTTCAGCATCGCTGGTGGCGGCGACACGCTGGCGGCCATCGCCAAGTACGGCATCGAGAACCAGGTGGGCTACATCTCCACGGGCGGCGGCGCCTTCCTGGAGGTGCTGGAGGGCAAGACGCTGCCGGCGTTCGAGATCCTGCAAAAACGCGCCGCCGGCTAGACCTGCGGCGCTTGCGGGCAAAACAACACATCGCGCCCCGAGGGCGGCCAAAACCGACATTCCCCTTGTTTTTGGCCGCCGCACCACTCAGAATCGTTCCCAAATGTGTAAGACATGAACATTCGTGTCTCGTGCAGATCACCAATTCAGGAGGGAACCATGTCTTTCACCAAGGCACTCGGGTGGACCGTGGCGGCCGGCGCCGCATTCGTGCTGGCAGGCTGCGGCAGCGCTCCGATACCGCTGTCCAAGAACTTCGAACTGACCAGCCAGTACAAGGTACGTTCGGCCGGCCACTGGGAACTGCTGTCGCGCGACGTGGTGGCGCAAACCCGCGCCACGCTGGAAAAGGCCGGCTATGCCCCGAATACGCCCCTGCATGTGGCGGCCCCGGCACAGCCAAGCGCGTTTGACCTGGGCTTTCGCGACTTCCTGATCACCGAGTTCGTCCAGGAAGGAGCCTCCGTGCAGCAAGGCCCCGGCGCCACGCTGGAGGTGAGCTACAACACCCAGGTGGTGCGCCACAACAGCGACCGCCCGCACTTCATCCCCGGCCAGTTCACCATGCTCGCCGCCGGCGTGATGGCCGCCTACGGCCTGCGCCACGAACACCTCGACACCAAGCTGCTGGCCACGCTGGGCCTGACGACGGCCGCCGACTATGCGAACAGCATCAACTCCGGCGGCCCGACGAATACCGAGCTGATCCTCACCACCACCGTCTCGCGCGCCGGCCAGTACGTGGCCCGCAAGACCGACGTGTATTACCTCGAGAACGCAGACACGCCTCTGTTCCTGCGCCCCGCGCACTACCGCGCCGTCAACATGAAGGTGGTCTCGCAATGAAGCGCACACTCGCACTGGCCCTCGTGTCCGCCCTGTTCGCGGCAGGCTGCGCCCAGAAGGCGCCGCAGCTGCGCGTGGAGCCGACCTACCAGGAAGCGGCCAACGCCCCCCTGCTGCAGAACAGCCGCGAGGCGGTCGGCCGCTTGGTGGCCGGCCTGGACGTGGCGGCCACGGGCCCCGGCCCGGTACTGGTGGCCACGGTGGTCAACGTGAACGACCTGAGCCGCTCCGCCCCGCTGGGGCGCACGCTGTCCGAGCAATACGCCAACAACATGGCCGCCATCGGCTTCGACGTCAAGGAGATCAAGCTGCGCGGCGACGTCTTCGTCAAGGAAGGCGCCGGCGAGCTGCTGCTGTCGCGCGAGATCAAGGACATCGCGCGCCACCACAACGCCTCCATGGTGCTCGTGGGCACCTATTCGCCCGCCGCCAACTTCACCTATGTGAGCATGAAACTGGTGCGCACGGAGGACAGCCGCATCATCCGCGGGCATGACTACGCACTGCCCAACGACCGCGACGTGCAGCGCCTGCTGGCGGTGGCGCGCTGAAGCGCCTGCGCCCCAGCCGCCGGCACGGTCCGCCGGCGGTTTTCTTCGATCCATGAACGGGCGCCGCTGCCGGCGCCCTGCGGGCAGGCGCCGGATGCCGTCTGGCACTCTGCTTACTTTTTATTGGCGGGCCACAGCACCGAGGCAATCGCCACCGCCATCAGCGCCACGGCCGTCCAGTCCTGCCAGCGCAGCACCTCGCCCAGCCACAGGGCGCCGCTGAACACGCCCAGCACGGGGATCATCATCACGCTGAGCGTGGAGGCCACGGGCGGCAGCGTGCGCACCAGGAAGAACCACGCCGTCTGCGCGAAGCCCAGCACCAGCAGGCCGTTGTAGAGGATGGCGGCCCAGGCCTGGCGGTCGGGCATATGCCAGCGCTCATGCTCGAACAGCGCCGCCAGCACCGTGAGGCTGGCGCAGGTGATGGCCACCATCCAGAACGACAGCGTGATCAGCGGCACGGGCACGGGCAGGCGGCGCAGCAGCTGCGTGCCCAGGGCCCAGCTGGCGGCGGAGACCAGCATCAGCGTCACCCCCATGGGCCGGCTGCCCAGGGCGCCCATCTCGTGCCACAGCAGCAGCACCACACCCAGCAGCGCCGCGCCCACGCCGGCCCAGCCGCGCCGCGCCAGCCGGTCGCCGAAGAACAGCGCCCCGATGACGGCCGAGAAGATGGGCATGGTGTAGCCGAGGATGGCCGCGCGCCCGCTCGACAGCAGCGGGATCGCCAGGATCATGAGCACGTGCCACAGCACCATGTTGGTGAGCGCCAGCAGCGCCACGCGGCCCCAGTGCTCGCGCGGTATGGCGAGCGGCAGGCCCTGCTGGCGCACCAGCAGCGCCAGGATGGGCAGACCCAGCCACAGCGAGGCCATGCGGAAGGTGAGCGGCGGGAAATGCGCCACGCCCATCTTCATCACCGGCCAGTTGAAGCCCCACACCAGGGTCAAGAGGACAAGGACGATGAGCTGGCGGCGAGAGAAGGCAGGCATGGCGCGCGATTGTGCCGGGCCTGCGCAACGCCTGCCTAAAATCACGGCCATGACCTTTCTCGACATGCTGCGCGACGCCACGGCGCGCAATGACTCCCTGCTGTGTGTGGGCCTGGACCCGGAGCCCACGCGCTTTCCCGAGTCGGTGCGTGGCGAAGCGCACAGGATCTACGACTTCTGCGCCGCCATCGTGGACGCCACGGCCGACCTGGTGTGCGCCTTCAAGCCGCAGATCGCCTACTTCGCCGCGCACGCCGCCGAGGACCAGCTCGAACGCCTGATGCAGCACATGCGCGCCAACGCGCCGCACGTGCCGGTGATCCTGGACGCCAAGCGCGGCGACATCGGCTCCACGGCCGAGCAGTACGCGCGCGAGGCCTTCGAGCGCTACGGCGCCGACGCCGTGACGCTTTCGCCCTTCATGGGCTTCGACTCCATCGCGCCCTACCTGGAGTACCACGGCAAGGGCGCTTTTCTGCTGTGCCGCACCTCCAACCCCGGCGGCGACGACCTGCAGGCCCAGCGCCTGGCCAGCGTGGAGGGCCAGCCGCTGCTGTACGAGCACGTGGCGCGCCTGGCGCAAGGGCAGTGGAACAAGAACGGCCAGCTGGGCCTGGTGGTGGGCGCCACCTACCCGGCCGAGATCGAGCGCGTGCGCGCCCTTGCGCCCACGCTGCCGCTGCTGATCCCCGGCGTGGGCGCGCAGGGCGGCGACGCCGCCGCCACCGTGCGCGCCGGGCTGCGCGAGGACGGGCCTATCATCGTCAACTCGTCGCGCGCCGTGCTCTACGCATCGGGCGGGGCCGACTTCGCCGCGGCCGCGCGCAGCGCCGCCCAGGCCACGCGCGCCGCGCTCAACGCCGCGCGCGTCTAGCCCCCAGCCTCCGGCCATGCAACTCAAGTGGCTGGAGGACTTTATCGCGCTCGCCCATGAGCGCAGCTTCACCCGCGCGGCCGAGCTGCGCCACGTGACCCACCCCGCGTTCGGCCGGCGCATCCGCGCGCTGGAGGCCTGGGCAGGCACGCCGCTCACCGAGCGCGAAGGCGGCGGCCCCGTGCGGCTCACGCCCGCGGGCCAAGCCTTCCTGGAGACCGCGCAGCAGATGGCCCAGGGCCTGGCCCATTCGCACGAGGAGCTGCGCGCCATCGCCGGGCGGCAGGCGCGCACCGTCACCCTGGCCACGGGCCGCACCCTGGCGCGCACGGTGGTGGCCGACTGGCTGGCCCGCATCCAGCCCGTGCTGGAGGGCGGCGAACTGCGCGTGCGCACCTGCGCGCTGGCCGAGTCGGTGGCGATGATCGAGCGCGGCGAAGCCGACTTCACCCTGGCCTACCACCACACCTCGCTCGCCGTGCGCCTGGACGCGCGGCAATTCACCCACCTCGCGCTCGCCACCGACCGCCTGGTTCCCGTGGTGCGCGCCCGCGCCGGCGGCGCACCGCTGCACCACTTTGGCGGCACGGGCGCGGTGCCCTACCTCGCCTACTCGCACACGCTGGCGCTCGGCCGGCTGGTGGAGGATCACCTGGCGCACGACCCGCTGGCGCCGCGTCTGGCGCGCGTGGTGGAGTGCGACTCGGCCGACGCGCAGCATGAATACGTTCTGCGCGGCCTGGGCGTGGCCTGGCTGCCCTGGTCCATGGTGCACGCCGACTGCCAGTCCGGCCGGCTGGCCCTTGCGGGCGACGAGCGCATGGAGGTGCGCTTCGACGTGCGCATGTACCGGCCCAAGCGCCGGCTCTCGCCCTGGGCCGAGGCGCTGTGGGGCACGCTGGCGCGCAAGTAGCCCCCGCACAAACCCGTATACCGCGTGCACAGAATGCACGGTCTGGTGCCACTTCGGCACCGTATGGCGACGGTGCGCTTCCACAATGCAGGCACCCCACCCTGCCCATGGAGAACGCCATGCATCCTTCCCGCACCCCCGCCCCGCTGCGCCGCGCGCTGCTGGCCGGCGCCGCGCTGCTCGCCGCCGCCAGCCCCGCGGTCTTCGCCCAGACGCCGGTCTACCCCAGCAAGCCCATCACCATCGTCGTGGGCTATCCGCCCGGCGGCAGCACCGACCTGACGGGCCGTGCCGTGGGCGCGGAGCTGTCCAACCGCCTGGGCGTACCCGTGGTGATAGAGAACCTCGGCGGCGCGGGCGGCGCCATCGGCGCGCAGAAGGTGGCGAGCAGCGCGCCCGACGGCTACACGCTACTGGTGGGCGCCAACAACGAGATCGCCATCAACAAGCTCGTGACCAAGAAGGTTAAGTACGATATCAAGGACTTCACGGCCATCGGCCTCGTCGCCTCGCAGCCGCTGGTGCTGGTGGCCGGCACCCACACCGGCGTGAAGAACATCGCCGAGTTCACCGAGCGCGTGCGCAGGAACCCCGGCAAGTTCAGCTACGGCAGCTCGGGCGTGGGCACCTCGCTGCACCTGGCCGGCGAGATGATCAAGGAACAGGGCAAGCTGTTCATGACGCACATCCCCTACCGCGGCGTGGCGCCGCTGACCAACGACCTGGTGGGCAACAACCTGGAGTTCGGCGTGTTCGTGCTCTCCAGCGGCCTGCCGCACATCAAGAGCGGCAAGGTGGTCGCGCTGGGCACCACCGAGGCCAGGCGCTCGGCGGCGGCGCCCGACATCCCCGCGCTGGCCGAGTCGGCGCAGTACAAGAACGTGGACATCGGCACCTGGTTCGCCCTCATGGCGCCGGCCAACCTGCCCAGGCCCGTGGCCGAGCGGCTGAAGAAGGCGCTGGGCGAAACGCTGGAGTCGCCCGACTTCCGCAAGCGCATGGAGGCCTCGGGCTCCACCGTGGCCTCGGCCGGCGTGGACGTGGACCAGTTCCTCGCCACCGAGGTCGCCAAGTACAAGAAGATCATCGAGTTCGCCAGGATCGAGGAATGACGAGCGCTCCCCTGACTTTCGCGCTGCCCGCGCCCGATCTCGGCCCCTGGCGCGCCGGCAACACCGGCACCGAGGGCGTGTGGCGCTTCGACTCCGGCCGGCCGGGCCGCCACGTGATGATCAGCGCCCTGATCCACGGCAACGAGCTGTGCGGCGCCTGGGCAATCAAGGGCCTGATCGAAGCGGGCGTGCGCCCGCAGGCGGGCACGCTCACGCTGGCGCTGTGCAACCTCGCGGCGTTCGACCGGTTCGATGCCACGGACCACGATGCCTCGCGCTTCGTCGACGAGGACATGAACCGCCAGTGGAGCGACGAGCGCATGGACGCCGCCGACACGCTGGAGCGCCGCCGCTGCGCGCAGCTGCGCCCCTTCGTTCGGGAGGCCGACTGGCTGCTGGACCTGCATTCCATGCACGAGCCCTGCGCCCCGCTGCTGCTCACCGGCACGCAGCCGCGCAACCTGCGGCTGGCGCGCGCCATGGCCGCGCCCGAGCACGTCGTGGTGGACGCAGGCCACAAGGACGGCACGCGCATGCGCGACTACGGACGCTTCGGCCTGCCCGACGAGGCGGCCGGCGACAGCCGCTCCCTGCTCGTCGAATGCGGCTTCCACGGCGACCCGGCCAGCCGCGCCGTGGCGCAGGACCAGTGCCTGCGCTTCCTGCAGGCGGCCGGCACGCTGGACGCGGCCGCGCTCGGACGCCTGCTGCCCGGCTGGCGCCTGCCCGACGCGCCGCGCCAGTGGGCGCTGGAGGTCACGGGCCCCGTGGTCGCCAAAAGCGGGCGCTTCCGGTTCACCGAGCCGTTCAGGGGGCTTGAAGTCATCGCGAAGGCCGGCACCGTGATCGGAGACAACGACGGAGAGCCCGTAGCCACGCCGTACGACGACTGCGTGCTCGTCATGCCCAGCACGCGCCAGGCGCGCGCCGGCGTGACCGTAGTGCGCTACGCCACCAGGCGCATGCTGTAACACAGCAGGCCAAAATTTGGCCTGCATCAAGACTCATGCGTTTTAGGGAATTGCGCAGGCGCAACCGGCGGTCCTTTTACAAGGGTCACCCTAAAATTTCGAGCAATTACTTACATTTGTATAAATATTATGCAATTGCTCGACCGCCTGCGCCTGTCGCACAAGTTCCTGATCCTGGGCGGCATCGCCCTGGTGATGATGGCCCTGCCCGCTGGCCTGTATCTGCACGGCAGGATCGGCCAGATGCAGGCCCTGTCCGCGCAGGCGCGCACCATGCCGGCCTTGCAGCAGCTGGGCCAGGCCGTGCGCCTCGCGCAGACGCACCGCGGCCTGTCGGCGGCGCTGCTCGGCGGCGATACGCAGCTCGCGGCGCGCCGGCCGGCCGTGCGCGATGCGCTGGACGAGGCGCTGCAAGCCGCGGCCGCCCGGCTCGACGGCGTGGCGCCCGGGCAGGCCGCAGAATTCGCGCGCCTGCGCCAGGACTGGCAGGCGCTGCAGCAGGGCGTGGCCGAGCGCGCCATTGCGCCCGCGCAAAGCCTGGCGCGCCACACGCAGCTGGTGGCGCGGCTGCTGGCCTTCAGCGACCAGCTGCTGCACGCGAGCGGCCTGAGCACCAGCGACCGGCGCGACACCCAGGCCCTGATCCAGGCCACGCTGCAGCAGCTGCCCATGCTCGGCGAGCAGCTGGGCCAGATGCGCGCCATGGGCACGGGTGCGCTGGCGCGTGGCGAGCTGCCCCCCGAAAGCCGCGGCCAGATGCGCGCCCTGCGCGCACGCGCAGACGAGTTCGACGCCGCCAGCCAGGCCAGCCTGCAGCGCGCCACGCAGTACGCCCCCGGCCTCGCCGCCGCGCTGGGCGAGCCGCTGGCCGCGGAGAAGGCGCGCGTGGCCGAGGCCCTGCGGCTGGTCGACGACGGGCTGCTGGAGGCTGCCTCGCTGCAGTTGCCCGCCGCCCGCTATTTCGACACCCTCACGGCCTCCATAGAGGCCGTGAACGCACTGGGCGGCCAGGCCACCGACGCACTGCTGGCCGTGGTCCAGGACCAGGCCGCGGCCGCGCGGCGCGCGCTGGGGCTCGTGGTCGGCATGCTCGTGGCCCTGCTGCTGCTGGCCGTGGCCCTGGCCGGCGTCTTCGTGCGCTCCATCACCCGCCCGCTGGGGCAGGCCGTGGACCTGGCCCGCGCCGTGGCCGGGGGCGACCTGAGCGGCGCTGACCGGCCGCATGGCAGCAACGAGGTCGGCCAGCTGATCGCCGCCCAGCAGCAGATGCGCGCGCAGCTGCGCCCCATCGTCGCGCAGGTGCGCCATGGCTCCGAGGGCGTGGCCCTGGCCAGCGGCGAGATCGCCCAGGGCAACCACGACCTGTCGGGCCGCACCGAGGCCCAGGCCAGCGCGCTGGAAGAGACCGCCGCCTCCATGGAGCAGCTCAGCGCCACGGTGCAGCACAACGCCGAGGCCGCGCGCGAGGCCAGCGCGCTTGCCGAGCACACGCGCGACATGGTGCGCCAGGGCGGCGCCAGCGTGGAGCAGGTGGTGGACACCATGCGCAGCGTGCACGAGGCGCAGCAGCAGATGGCCGACATCATTCAGGTGATCGACGGCATCGCCTTCCAGACCAACCTGCTGGCCCTGAACGCCGCCGTGGAGGCCGCGCGCGCGGGCGAGCAGGGCCGCGGCTTTGCCGTGGTGGCCGGCGAGGTGCGCAGCCTGGCCGGCCGCAGCGGCGAGGCGGCCAAGCAGATCCGCACGCTGATCGAGGCCAGCCGCACCCGCGTGGACCAGGGCAACCAGCAGGCCGCCGCCGCGGGCCAGACCATGGCCGAGGTCGTGCACAGCATCCAGCGCCTGAGCGCCCTGGTCGGCCAGATCAGCACCGCCAGCCAGGAGCAGGCCAACGGCGTGGCCCAAGTGGGAGAGGCCGTCGCCGCGCTGGACCAGACGACGCAGCAGAACGCCGCCCTGGTCGAGCAGATGGCAGCGGCCGCCGACGGCCTGAGCAGCCAGGCCCAGGGCCTGGTGCAGGCGGTTGCCGTATTCCGCACGGCGGGCGGCAATGCGGCGGCGTACCGGCCGGCCGCCCTTTCGCTCACCTATTGATAGCTATTGACGCCCGTCCATAGGGCGCAACGGCCTATTTTTCCTGTAAATACCGCCGCAGGTAGCGCCCGGTGTGGCTGGCCTCGTTGGCAGCCACCTCCTCGGGTGTGCCCACGG
Source organism: Alicycliphilus denitrificans K601 (assembly GCF_000204645.1). Classification (NCBI taxonomy): domain Bacteria; kingdom Pseudomonadati; phylum Pseudomonadota; class Betaproteobacteria; order Burkholderiales; family Comamonadaceae; genus Alicycliphilus; species Alicycliphilus denitrificans. The sequence continues at coordinate 4,856,335 of NC_015422.1, forward strand.
CCACCACGGTGCCGCCGCCCGCGCCGCCCTCGGGGCCCATGTCGATGACCCAGTCGGCGGTCTTGATCACGTCGAGGTTGTGCTCGATGACGACGATGGTGTTGCCCGCGTCGCGCAACTGCAGCAGCACCTTGAGCAAGAGCGCTATGTCGGCGAAGTGCAGGCCGGTGGTGGGCTCGTCCAGGATGTAGAGCGTGCGGCCCGTGTCGCGCCGGCTCAGCTCCTGCGCCAGCTTGACGCGCTGGGCCTCGCCGCCCGAGAGCGTGGTGGCGCTCTGGCCCAGGCGGATGTAGGACAGACCCACGTCCAGCAGCGTCTGCAGCTTGCGCGCGATGGCGGGCACGTCCTTGAAGAAGGCGTAAGCGTCCTCCACCGTGAGCTGCAGGATCTGCGCGATGTTCCTACCCTTCCACTGCACCTCCAGCGTCTCGCGGTTGTAGCGCTGGCCGTGGCACACGTCGCAGGGCACGTAGACGTCGGGCAGGAAATGCATCTCCACCTTGACCACGCCGTCGCCCTGGCAGGCCTCGCAGCGCCCGCCGCCGGACGCCTGCGACACGTTGAACGAGAAGCGTCCCGGGCCGTAGCCGCGCTCTTTGGCGGTGTTGGTCTCGGCCATGAGTTCGCGGATCGGCGTGAACAGCCCCGTGTAGGTGGCGGGGTTGCTGCGCGGCGTGCGGCCTATGGGCGACTGGTCCACGTTGATGACCTTGTCGAAATAGTCCAGGCCCTCCAGCGCCTGGTGCGGCGCGGGCTCCTCATGGGCGCGGTGGATCTGGCGCGCGGCGGCCTTGTGCAGCGTGTCGTTGACCAGCGTGCTCTTGCCCGAGCCGGACACGCCGGTCACGCAGGTCAACAGGCCCACGGGGAACTCCACGCTCACGCTGCGCAGGTTGTTGCCCGTGGCGCCCAGAACGCGCACGGCCTGCAGCCGCCCCTGCGTGGCGTGGTGGCCGGCCAGGCGCTCCTTCCTGCGCTGGCTGGCGGCCGTTTCGGGGAAGCGCGGCTTCGGCTTTTTCCCCCCCTCGGGCGCCGCCGCCTGCTCCAGCACCGGCAGCCAGGGCGTGCGCCGCGCGGGCACGGGCAGGCTGCGCGCGCCGCTCAGGAACTGGCCGGTGAGCGAGCCGGGGTTGGCGCACAGCTCGGCATAGGTGCCCTGGGCCATCACGCGCCCGCCGTGCACGCCGGCGCCGGGGCCCATGTCCACGCAGTGGTCGGCGGCGCGGATCATGTCCTCGTCGTGCTCGACCACGATGACGCTGTTGCCCAGGTCGCGCAGCCGCGTGAGGGTGGCGATGAGGCGGTCGTTGTCGCGCTGGTGCAGGCCTATGCTGGGCTCGTCGAGCACGTACATCACGCCCGTGAGGCCGCTGCCGATCTGGCTCGCCAGGCGGATGCGCTGCGCCTCGCCGCCGGAGAGGGTCTCGGCGCTGCGCGCCAGGCTCAGGTAGGACAGGCCCACGTCGTTGAGGAAGGACAGGCGCGCAGCGATCTCGCGCACGATCTTGCCGGCGATCTCGGCCTTGGCGCCCGACAGGCGCAGCGCGCCGAACCAGTCCTGCGCGTCGGCCAGCGTCATGTGGCTCACATCATCGATGCCGCGCGCGGCGTCGCCCTCGCCCACCCGCACGTACCGCGCCTCGCGGCGCAGGCGCGCACCCCCGCATTCGGCGCAGGGCTGGGACTGGCGGTAGCGCGCAAGGTCCTCGCGCACCACGGCCGAGTCCGTCTCGCGCCAGCGCCGCGCCATGTTGGGCAGGATGCCCTCGAACGGGTGGCTGCGGACGATGGGCTTGCCCTTGCTGCTGCCGCTGCCCTGCAGGTAGCTGAAAGCGATCTCCTCCTCGCCCGAGCCGTGCAGGACGACCTGGCGCACGCGCTCGGGCAGCTGCTCGAAGGGCGTGTCCACGTCGAAGCCGTAGTGCCGCGCCAGGCTCTCGAGCATGGCGAAGTAGTAGCCGTTGCGCCGGTCCCAGCCCTTGATGGCGCCGCTGGCCAGGCTGAGCGACGGGAAGGCCACCACGCGCGCGGCATCGAACAGCTCCTGCTGGCCCAGCCCGTCGCAGGCCGGGCAGGCGCCCGTGGGCGAGTTGAACGAGAACAGCCGCGGCTCCAGCTCGGGCAGCGCGTAGCTGCACACGGGGCAGGCGAACCTGGCGGAGAACAGGTGCTCGCGCCCCGTGTCCATCTCCAGCGCCAGCACGCGGCCCGCACCCTCGCTGCCGCCCACGCGCAGCACGGCCTCGATGCTCTCGGCCAGGCGCTGGCGCGCGTCCGGGCGCACCTTCAGGCGGTCGATCACGACGTCGATGTCGTGCTTCTCGTTCTTCTTGAGCTCGGGCAGCGCCTCGTGTTCGTGGATCTGCCCGTCCACCCGCAAGCGCACGTAGCCCAGCGCCAGCATCTGCTCGAACAGCTCGGCGAACTCGCCCTTCTTTTGCCGCGCCACCGGGGCCAGCAGCATCAGGCGCGTGTCCTCGGGCAGGGCCAGCACGGCATCGACCATCTGGCTCACGGTCTGCGCGGCCAGGGGCAGGCCATGGTCGGGGCAGTAGGGCGTGCCTGCGCGCGCGTAGAGCAGGCGCAGGTAGTCGTGGATCTCGGTCACCGTGCCCACGGTGGAGCGCGGGTTGTGGCTGGTGGCCTTCTGCTCGATGGAGATCGCCGGCGACAGGCCTTCGATCAGGTCCACGTCGGGCTTGTCCAGGCGCCCCAGGAACTGGCGCGCATAGGCCGACAGGCTCTCCACGTAGCGGCGCTGGCCCTCGGCATACAGGGTGTCGAACGCGAGGCTGGACTTGCCCGAGCCCGACAGCCCCGTGATGACCACAAGCTGGTTGCGCGGTATGTCCAGGTCGATGTTCTTGAGGTTGTGCGTGCGCGCGCCGCGGATGCTGATCTGCCCGGCGCCGCGCAGCACCTGCGCCAGCGGGCGTCCTGCGTCCGGCGCGCTCAGAGGGGCGGGTAGTGGGGCGGTATCGGCCATCGCTGGGTGCTCGAAGAAAACCCACCATGATAGGGCAGCGCCCGATGCGCGGCAGGCCCTTGGCCCGGACCGGGAAACCCGCGCTGCGCCACAATGCGGCTTTTGCCTGAACACTGCCTGCCCCCGTGTCGGACACAACCACCTCCCCATCCCCGCCCGCCGCCGCGGCCCCCGCCTCGCGCATGACGGCGCTGGAGCGGCGCTCCAGCCTCGGCCTGGCGGCCATCTTCGCCATGCGCATGCTGGGGTTGTTCCTGGTGCTGCCCGTATTCATGCTGGAGGCGCGCAAGTACGCCGGCGGCGACGACCCCGCGCTCGTGGGGCTGGCCATGGGCATGTACGGGCTCACGCAGGCGTTCTTCCAGCTGCCGCTGGGCATGGCGTCCGACCGCTTCGGCAGGAAGCGCGTCATCGCGCTCGGCCTGCTGGTGTTCGCCGCGGGCAGTCTGGTGGCGGCGCTGGCCGACTCGGTCATGGGCCTGCTGGTGGGCCGGGCGCTGCAGGGCGCCGGGGCGGTGTCGGCCGCCGTCACCGCGCTGCTGGCCGACCAGACGCGCGACGCCGTGCGCACCAAGGCCATGGCGCTCGTGGGCATGAGCATCGGCCTGATGTTCGCCGTGGCGCTGGTGGCGGCGCCCTTCCTGGCCGCCCACGTCGGCCTGTCGGGCCTGTTCGTGCTCACGTTCGCGCTGGCGCTGGCCGGCGTGGCGCTGATCCTGTGGGTGGTGCCGCCCGAGACGCGCCACCACGGCGCCGCGCCCCAGGGCCGCCCGTCCGACGTATGGCGCCATGCCGACCTGCTGCGCCTGAACCTGGGCGTGTTCGCGCTGCACACCATACAGATGGCCATGTGGGTGGCCGTACCCGCCATGCTGGTGCAGGCGGGCCTGCCCAAGGACGTGCACTGGCACGTCTACCTGCCCGCGCTGGTGCTATCGGTCGTCGCCATGGGAGGGCTGCTCGCCATGGAGCGGCGCGGGCGGCTGCGCGCGGCCCTGCTGCTGTCGATCGGCCTGATCGCGCTGGTGCAGGCCGCCCTGGGGGGGCTGGTGGCCGGCGGCGTCGCGCCCACCGTGGCGCTGCTCGGCACGCTGCTGTTCGTGTTCTTCTGCGGCTTCAACATGCTGGAGGCCACGCAGCCCAGCCTGGTCTCGCGCATGGCCCCGGCCCATCTGCGCGGCGCGGCCCTGGGCGCGTACAACACGCTGCAGTCCCTGGGCCTGTTCGCCGGGGGCGCCCTGGGCGGAGCCCTGGCCAAGTGGGCGGGCGCGGGCGGGCTGTTCGCCGCCACGGCGCTGCTGGCCGCCCTGTGGCTGGCGCTCACCTGGCCGCTGCGGCCCGTGGGGCGCGGCGGCCACTGATTTTTTTCGCCCTCGCCGCATCAAGCGGCCCCAAGGCCGCTATGCTGCGCACCTGCGGCCTCGCAGGGGCCGCTCGAGCAGGCTCATCTGGCCCGGAAATCCTCTCCTGCCTTCCGGGCTGACGCACAAAGGATCTTTCCCCATGGCATCCGTCAACAAAGTCATCATCGTCGGCAACCTCGGCCGCGACCCCGAAATGCGCACCTTCCCCAGCGGCGACCAGGTGGCCAACGTGCGCATCGCCACCACCGACCGCTGGCGCGACAAGAACACCGGCGAGAACAAGGAAGCCACCGAGTGGCACAGCGTGGTCTTCAACGGCCGCCTGGCCGAGATCGTGGGCCAGTACCTGCGCAAGGGCTCGCAGGTGTACGTGGAAGGCAGCCTGCGCACGCGCAAGTGGACCGACCAGAGCGGCCAGGAGCGCTACACCACCGAGATCCGCGCCGACACCATGCAGATGCTGGGCAGCCGCGCCGGCTCCGGCGGCGGCCAGGGCGGCGGCTATGACGACGGCGGCTACGGCGGCGATGGCGGCGGCTACGAGGCCCCGCGCCGCGCCGCGCCCGCCCCGCGCCCCGCGCCACCCGCTGCCCGCCCCGCCCCGGCGCCCGTGGCCCAGCCGCCGCGCGCGGCCTCGGGCTTCGACGACATGGACGACGACATTCCGTTCTGAACGCCGTCCCGCCCCAACGGCAACGGGCGCCCCAGGGCGCCCGTTTGCTATTGTGGTGATAGCTGCCAGCGCTTGATGGACAAGCGCTGGAGCCAAAAAAACACCGTCAGTGCACGACCATCAGCGAGAACGGCCAGACGTAGGCCTGCATGGTCACGTACAGGCCCACCAGGCAGGCCAGCGCGATGGAGTGGAAGAACACGTAGCGCAGGATGTCGCCCTCGTGGTCGAACCAGCGCGTGGCGGTGGAGGCCACGACGATGGACTGCGCGTCGATCATCTTGCCCATCACGCCGCCCGAGCTGTTGGCCGCGCCCATGAGGTTGGGCGAGAGGTGCAGCTGCTCGGCCGCCACCTTCTGCATGCCGCCGAAGAGCACGTTCGACGCCGTGTCCGAGCCCGTGAGCGCCACGCCCAGCCAGCCCATCAGCGTGCCGAAGAACGGGTAGAGCACGCCCGTGTTGGCGAAGGCCAGGCCCAGCGTGGTGTCGGTGCCCGAGTAGCGCGTGAGCGTGCCCAGCGCCAGCATGAGCACGATGGTCAGCAGCGAGTACTTCACGAGCCACAGCGTCTTGAAGAAGGTGCGCACGATGGCGACCGGGTTGTACTTCATGACGAAGGCGCTCACGATGGCCGACAGCAGGATGCCCGTGCCGGTGGCCGACAGGAGGTTCAGCGTGTAGACCGCGCCTTCCTTCGTGGGCTTGGCGACCACGGGCGGCACCTTCTCGATCATGTTGTGCAGGCCTTCCATGGGGAAGGCGGGCGCGAAGACGCCGTTGAGCCAGGTCTTGACCGAAGGCAGGCCCCAGATGAAGACGAACACCGACAGGATCACCCAGGGCGTCCAGGCCGCCACCAGCGCCTGCGTGCTGTGGCGCGTGACGGGCTTGGCCGGCTTGGCCTCGGCGGCGCTCACGTCATGGTGGCGCAGCGAGGCCGAAGTCCAGACCGTCCTGGGCTTCCACACGCGCAGGAAGGCCACGAGGCAGACCATGGAGACGATGGCGGCGATGATGTCCACCAGCTCCGGCCCGATGTAGTTGGACACCAGGAACTGCGGGATGGCGAAGGACACGCCCGTCACCAGGATGGCGGGCCAGATCTCCATCATGCCCTTGCGCCCGGCGAAGGCCCAGATGAGCCAGAACGGCACCAGCAGCGAGAAGAAGGGCAGCTGGCGGCCGATCATGGCCGTCACTTCCATGAGGTCGTAGCCGTGCACCTTGGCCAGCGTGATCACCGGCGTGCCCAGCGCGCCGAAGGCCACGGGCGCGGTGTTGGCGATCAGCGACAGGCCCGAGGCCGCCAGCGGCGAGAAGCCCAGGCCGATGAGGATGGCCGCCGTCACCGCCACGGGCGTGCCGAAGCCCGCCGCGCCCTCGAAGAAGGCGCCGAAGCAGAACGCGATCAGGAGCAGCTGGATGCGCCGGTCCTCGGTGATGCCCGAGAGCGAGTCCTGCAGCACGGCGAAGCTGCCGTTCTGCTCGGTGAGCTGGTGCAGGAAGATGATGTTGAGCACGATCCAGCCGATCGGCAGCAGCCCCGTGAAGCCGCCCAGCAGCGCCGCGCGCCCCGCCATGTCGGCCGGCATGCCATAGACGAAGATGGCCACGAGCAGCGCCGCGGCCAGGCCCATGCCCGCGGCGATGTGCGCCTTGATGTGGAAGAAGCCCAGAGCCGCGAGCATGACCACCACCGGCACCGCTGCCAGCGCGGTGGAGATGACCATGTTGCCCAGTGGGTCGTAGATTTGTTGCCAGACCATAGCCTGTGCCCCCTTGTTGTTGTCCCGGTTTTGGAAGGAAGAGCGCCCGTGCGTCCAGGAGCGGTGGATTACCGGCTGGCAAGCGGCGCGGACGAGACTGTAGAAAGCCCGCCAGCAGTCCAGCGTGAAAAATCCGGAGACCGACCCTGAAGCAATTTCACACCATAGCGAAGACCCGGGTCCGGCGCCCGGCTTATTCGGGTATTCACCAATCCCGCCGGGCCCCCAGGCGCAGGCGCTCAGCCGTCCACCGTCGCAATCACGCCACCGCCCAGGCATACCTCGCCGTCGTACAGCACGGCGGACTGGCCCGGCGTCACGGCCCACTGGGCCTCGGGGAACTGCAGGCTGAAGGCGCCGCCCTGCGCGGCCAGCACGGTGCAGGCCGCGTCCTGCTGGCGGTAGCGCGTCTTGGCCGCGCAGGCGCCCGGGGCGGGGGGGCGGCCGGCGACCCAGCTTGCGTCCTGCGCGGCCAGCCGGTGCGACAGCAGCCAGGGGTGGTCATGGCCCTGCACCACGCGCAGGGTGTTGGTGGCGAGTTCCTTGCGCGCAACGAACCAGGGCGCATGCTCGCCGCCGCCGCGCTGCGCCCCCTTTTCCTTCACGCCGCCGATGCCCAGCCCCTGGCGCTGGCCCAGCGTGTAGAACGACAGGCCCACGTGGCGGCCCAGCCTGCGGCCCCGGTCGTCCAGGATGGGGCCGGGCTCGTGGCTGATGTAGCGGTTGAGGAACTCGCGGAACGGCCGCTCGCCGATGAAGCAGATGCCGGTCGAGTCCTTCTTCTTCGCGTTGGGCAGACCGATCTCCTCGGCGATGCGGCGCACCTCGGTCTTCCTCAGCTCGCCCACGGGGAACAGCGTGCGCGCGAGCTGCTCCTGGTTCAGCCGGTGCAGGAAGTAGCTCTGGTCCTTGGCCGGGTCCAGCCCCTTGAGCAGCTCAAACAGGCCCGTGGCCGGGTTGTGGCGCACGCGGGCGTAGTGGCCCGTGGCGATCTTCTCGGCGCCCAGGCGCATGGCGTGGTCCAGGAAGGCCTTGAACTTGATCTCGGCATTGCACAGCACGTCGGGGTTGGGCGTGCGGCCGGCCTGGTACTCGCGCAGGAACTCGGCGAACACGCGGTCCTTGTACTCGGCCGCGAAGTTCACGTGCTCGATCTCGATGCCGATCACGTCGGCCACGCTGGCGGCGTCCAGGAAGTCCTGGCGGCTGGAGCAGTATTCGCTGTCGTCGTCATCTTCCCAGTTCTTCATGAAGATGCCGACCACCTCGTGGCCCTGCTGCTTGAGGAGGTGGGCCGTGACGGCCGAATCGACGCCGCCCGAGAGGCCCACGACGACGCGCTGCTTGGTGGATGCTGTCATCGCCCCGATTGTATTTTTTGCGGCGCCGGCGCACTGCGCGGGCGCGCGGAGCGCGTGGCCACCAGCAGGTCGTAGAGCTGCTGGGCCGCGGGCGAGAGCGATTTGCCCCGGCGCTTGATGAGCCCCATCTGCCGCGTGACCACGGGCTCCACGAGCGGGATCGACACCAGCGTGGGATGGTCCCTGCCCGGCATGGCCAGGCTGGGCACTGCGGCCACGCCCAGGCCCGCCTCCACGAGGCCGAGCAGCGTGGTCACGTGCTTGGCCTCGTACAGGCACTGGGGACGGTCGGGCACGTTGGCCAGGGCCAGGTCCATGAGCAGGCGGTTGCCCGAGGTCTTGCCCACCGACATGAAGTCGTGCCGCCCGAGCTCGGCCCAGGTCACCTTCTTGCGGCGCGCGAGCGCATGGTCGCGGCGGCAGGCGGCCACGAAGCGCTCGGCCAGCACGGGCTTGAACTCGATCTCGGCCTCCTGGCTGCCGATGAAATTCAGGCCGAAGTCGGCATCGCCCTGCGCCACGGCCACCAGCACCTCGTTCGCGCTCGCGTCGTGCACCTTCACGCGGATGCGCGGAAAGCGCTCGTGGTAGCGCTTGACCACCTGCGGCAGGAAGTAATACACGGCCGACGGCACGCAGGCAATGGTCACCTCGCCCATGCGGCGCGCGGCCACGTCGCCCAGGCCCATGAGCATGCCGTCCAGGTCGTCGAGCCACTGCTGCGTCTTGCGCGCGAAGTCGCGGCCCACGGCCGTGAGCGTCACGCGCCGCGTGGTGCGGTCGAGCAGGCGCACGCCCAGCGCCTCTTCGAGCTTCTCGATGCGGCGGCTGAAGGCCGGCTGCGAGAGGTGGATGGACTCGGCCGCCGCCCGGAAGCTCTGCAGCTCGGCCACGGCGGCGAAGGCCTGGATATCGGCGAGGTCGAACTTGATGTTCATGGCGCACGGGTCGTGGTGATCGACCATCCATTGCGCCATATGCATCAATCGTTGTCAACAATGCAATTCACAGAATATCCGGGGCCGCGCACCATGCCGCCCCATGAGCTACGAACTTCCCTGCATCCTGATGCGCGGCGGCACCTCCCGGGGGCCGTTCTTCCTGGCCGACTGGCTGCCGCAAGACCCCGGGGTGCGCGACCGCATGCTGCTCGCGGCGCTGGGCTCGCCGCACGAGCTGCAGATCGACGGGCTGGGCGGCGGCAACTCGCTCACGAGCAAGGTGGCCATCGTCTCGCGCTCCCGGCACGCCGGGTGCGACGTGGACTACCTCTTCGCCCAGGTCAGCGTGGAGGAGGCGCGCGTGGACACGAGCCCCAACTGCGGCAACATGCTGGCGGGCGTGGGCCCCTTCGCCATCGAGCAAGGCCTGGTACCCGCCGCACCCGGCGCTGGCACCACGCTGGTGCGGGTGTTCAACGTCAACACGCGCTCGCGCATCGACGTGCGCGTGTGCACATGCAACGGCCGCGTGCTGTACGAGGGCGACGTGCGCATCGACGGCGTGCAGGGCACGGCGGCGCCGGTGCTGCTGAGCTTCCTGGATGCCTGGGGCTCGGTCACCGGCAGCCTCTTTCCCACGGGCCGGCGCACCGACACCATCGACGGCGTCGAGCTCACCTGCATCGACGCGGCCCAGGTCATGGTGCTCGTGCGCGCCCGTGACCTGGGCCTGCGCGGCGACGAGGCGCCCGCAACGCTCGATGCCGATGGCGCGCTCCTCGCGCGCCTGGAGTCCCTGCGCCGCACGGCCGGCCTGCGCATGGGCCTGGGCGACGTATCGGACAGCGTGCTGCCCAAGCCCGTGATCGTCGCGCCCGGCGCCCGGCCCGGCCAGATCGTCTCGCGCTACTTCACGCCCCGGCGCTGCCACCGCTCGCATGCGGCCACGGGCGCCATCGGCGTGGCTGCGGCGCTCGCCCTGCCGGGCACGGTGGCCCATGGCGCGCAGTGGCGGCCGGGCGCCGGCACCCATCGCGTGGCCGTGCAGCACCCCGCGGGCCGCATCGAGGTGGACGTCGAGCTCGGCGGAGCGCACGCGGACCCGCAGCTGCGCCAGGCCTGCCTCGTGCGCACGGCCCGAAAGATCCTCGAAGGCACCTTGTACGTGCCGGACCACGCGCTGGCCTGAACCGGCCGCGCCTTTTTCCCTTCAGCAACCCAACGACAAGGAGACCCCATCCATGACCCGATCCACTCCCCCGCGCCGCCGCATGCTGGCCCTGGGCGGCGCCCTCGCGCTCGCGGGCCTGCTCACGGCGGGCCCGGCCCTCGCGTCCTTTCCGGCCAAGCCCGTCACGCTCATCGTGCCCACCGCGGCGGGTGGCGGCAACGACGCCATGGCGCGCGTGCTCGCGCAGAAGATGTCGCAGCTGCTCGGCCAGCCGGTCGTGGTGGACAACAAGGCCGGCGCCAATGGCGCGATCGCGTCCGAGTTCGTGGCCCGGGCCGCGCCCGACGGGTACACCCTCCTGTTCGGCTACATCGGCACGCACGGCATGAACCCCGCGCTGCAAAAGCTGCGCTACGACCCCATCGCGCACTTCGAGCCCATAGGCATGGTCTGCTACTCCCCCACGCTCATGGTGGTGAATCCCCAGGTGCCCGCCAGGACCGCCGCGGAGTTCGTGCAGCTCACGAAGGCGGCGCCCGACAAGTACAACTACGCCTCGGCCGGCAGCGGCACGGCGCCGCACTTTGCGGCCGAGATGTTCAAGCTCGAAACCGGCGCGCGCCTGGCCCATGTGCCCTACAAGGGGTCGGCCCCAGCGATGACCGACACCATCGCCGGCCAGACGCAGCTCATGTTCCCGAGCCTGTTCGCGGCCTATCCCTACGTCAAGGGCGGCAAGCTCCACGCGCTGGCCGTGGCCGGGGCCAAGCGCTCGCCGCTGCTGCCCCAGGTGCCCACGCTGGAGGAGCTGGGCATCCGCGGCGTCGACGTCACGCAGTGGTATGCGCTGTTCGCGCCGGCCAAGACCCCGCGCGCGGTGGTGGACCGGCTCAACCAGGCCCTGCTCGCGGCGCTGGCCGACAAGGACGTGGCGCGCCGCATCGAGGACCATGGGGCCGTGGTGGACCCCAGCTCGCCCGACGCCCTGGGCCAAACCGTGCGCCAGGAGCTCGCCAAGTGGCGCGGCGTGGTCATCAAGGCCCACCTGAGCGCCGACTGATCCCGCGATACGTACAACCACATGGAGGAGAAGACTTTGATACAGGAGACCCGGGCGCTGTGCGCCCTGCTGGCCGCCACGGCCGCCCCCGCCTTCGCCCAAGCCAGCGGCGTGACGCTCTACGGCATCGTGGACCTGAGCGTGCGCCAGGCCTCCGGCCTCACGCCCGGCCATGCGCCTTCGGACGCCTCGCACGCCGGCCTCGGCAGCGGCGTGAACAACACCAGCCGCTGGGGCCTGCGCGGCAGCGAGGATTTGGGCGGCGGCGCGAAAGCGCTGTTCAACCTGGAGGCCGGCATCAACGCCGACACCGGCGCCTCGGCCAACAGCGGCAAGTTCTTCGACCGCGCGAGCTGGCTGGGCCTGCAGGGCGGCTGGGGCACGCTGGCGGCGGGGCGGCAGACCACGCTGCTGGCCGACGCGGTCTCGCCCGTGGATCCGCTGGGCATGCGCTTCGCGGGGTTCAACCCCAACATCAACGTCGCGGCGCTGAGCCAGCACGGCCTGGGCATCCAGTACGGCGGCACGGGCTCCACGAGCGGTTCCTACCGGCTGGACAACGCGCTCAAGTACACGGGCCGCTTCGGCGCCGTGACGGCGCGCGCCATGCACGGCTTCGGGGAACTGGCGGGCGGCGGCGCGCGCCTGTCCTCCTCGGGGCTGGGCCTGGCCTATGCGCGGCAGGGGCTCGCGCTGTCGGGCGCCTACCAGACCTTCAAGGACGCCGACGCGCGCGACCTCGATGCCTACCTGGCCGGCGCCGCGTACCAGTGGGGCAGCGTGCGCTGGGCCGCCACGGCCGGGCGCAACCAGGCACAGACATCCGCCACCGCGCGCACCGTGCAGCGCGTGCTCTCGGCGGGCGGCACCTGGTCGGCCACGCCCGCGGCCGATCTGACGCTGGCCTACTACAAGGTGGACCGCTCCCGCACGCTGCAGGCCGGCGATGGCTACGGCCGCCTCGTCGCGTTCGGCGAATACAAGCTCTCGCGCCGCACGCGCCTGTACGCCGAGTTCGACGCCACGCGCTGGCGCGGCGGCTACCAGGGCGCGGGCAAGAAGGCGCATGCCCGGGGCACCTCGCTCGGCGTTCTGCATCATTTCTGAGCACGGGGCGCCGCACGGGACTGTGCGACCATCGGGGCCACCGGCGCATTCCCGCGCGCCGGATCCTATTGCCCTCCATGGAACTGCGCCAGCTTCGCTACTTCGTCCGCATCGTCGAACTCGGCTCCATGGGCCGCGCCGCGCTGGACCTGGGCATGGTGCAGTCCGCGCTCAGCCAGCAGGTCAGCCGCCTGGAGGGCGAGCTGTGCACCCGGCTGCTGCAGCGCACCGCCAAGGGCGCCGTGCCCACCGAGGCAGGCATGGCCTTCTTCCGAGAGGCGCAGCTGGTGCTGCGCCATGCCGAGCAGGCCGCGCGCGCGGCGCAGCAGGCGCGGCTCACGGGCTCTGTCAGCGTGGGGCTGGCGCCCACCACGGCATCGGTGCTCGGCGTGCCGCTGCTGCGCGCCATGCGCGAGCGGCACCCCGACGTGCGCCTGCACATGGTCAGCAGCCTGTCGGGGCACCTGTCGAACATGCTCAACGCGCGCCAGCTCGACCTGGCCGTGCTGTTCGACACCCAGCCCGCGCGCCGCTGGAGCGTGGTGCCGCTGCTGGAGGAGCGGCTGTTCCTGATCCGCTCCGCGCACCGCTCGGCCCGGCCGCTGCCCGCGCCGGGCCAGGGCACGGTGCGGCTCGCGCAGCTGGGCGAGGAGCCGCTGATCCTGCCCAGCGGCCCGCACGGGCTGCGCAGCCAGATCGACGCCGCCTTCGCCCACGCGCGCATCGCGCCCCAGGTGGCGCTGGAGATCGATTCGCTGAGCCTGCTCATGGACGCGGTGGACGCCGGACTGGGCAGCACCGTGCAGCCCTGGGCCGCCGTGGCCGCGTTCGCCGACGCGGGCGAGCGCTTCGTGCTGGCCGAGATCGCCGACGCGCCCGCCTTCCGGCCCTCGGCGCTGTGCAGCCTGTCGGACGACGAGCTCTCGCCCGCGGCGCTGGCCACGCGCGTGGTGCTGGCCGAGTGCTCGCGCACGCTGGTGGGCAGCGGCGCCTGGGTGGGCGCCACGCTGGTGCCGCACTGATTCCATTTCCAGATCAATCGAGTACGCGAAAGCAAAGCGCAGACAGTGCTGTAGCACGGCAAGCGAAGCCGACAAAGTAATCGATTGATCTGGAAATGGAATGAGCCATCACGGATCGTGAAGCCCTCTTCGCGCCGCCGGCCTGACGCGGCGCGCTCGCCCCGCCTACAGTCGGGCCACCCCTGAGAAGACCGCCGCACCCGCGCACCCGTTCGCGCCGCGCGGCACCACAGCCCCATGATTGATGTACTAGTGATCGGCGGCGGCAACGCCGCCCTGTGCGCCGCGCTCATGGCGCGCGAGGCGGGCGCGAGCGTGCTGCTGCTCGAATCCGCCCCGCGCGCCTGGCGCGGCGGCAACTCCGCCCACACGCGCAACCTGCGCTGCATGCACGACGCGCCGCAGGACGTGCTCGTCGATGCCTACCCCGAGGAGGAGTACTGGCAGGACTTGCTGAAGGTGACCGGCGGCCTCACCAACGAGCACCTGGCGCGCATGGTGATACGCGCCTCGTCCACCTGCCGGCCCTGGATGCGCCACCACGGCGTGCACTTCCAGCCCGCGCTGGCCGGCACGCTGCACGTGGCGCGCACCAACGCCTTCTTCATGGGCGGCGGCAAGGCCCTGGTCAACGCCTACTACCGCAGCGCCGAGGCGCTGGGCGTGCAGGTGCGCTACGAATCGCCCGTGGACCGGCTGGAGATCGTGGACGGCCAGTTCCGCGCCGCCTGGTGCCAGGGCGAGCGCATCGAGGCCCGTAGCTGCGTGCTGGCCGCGGGCGGGTTCGAATCGAACCGCGAATGGCTGCGCGAGGCCTGGGGCCAGAACGGGCGCGGCGAGTGGCCGGCGGACAACTTCCTGATCCGCGGCACGGCCTACAACCAGGGCGTGCTGCTCAGGCACATGCTCGACGAGCATGGCGCCGACCGCATCGGCGACCCCACGCAGGCCCACATGGTTGCCATCGACGCGCGCGCGCCGCTGTACGACGGCGGCATCTGCACGCGCATCGACTGCGTGTCGCTGGGCGTGGTGGTGAACGCGAACGCCGAGCGCTTCTACGACGAGGGCGAGGACTTCTGGCCCAAGCGCTACGCCATCTGGGGGCGCCTGGTGGCGCAGCAGCCCGGGCAGACCGGCTATTCGATCATCGACAGCAAGGCCATCGGCCGCTTCATGCCGCCCGTGTTCCCCGGCGTGCGCGCCGACAGCCTGCCCGAGCTGGCCGCCAGGCTGGGCCTGGACGTCGATACCTTCATGCGCACGCTGAACTCCTACAACGGCGCCTGCAGGGTGGGCCGCTTCGACCACACCGTGCTCGACGACTGCGCCACCTCCGGCCTCTTCCCGGCCAAGACGCACTGGGCACGCCCCATCGACACCGCGCCGTTCTACGGCTACGCGCTCAGGCCCGGCGTGACCTTCACCTACCTGGGCCTGCAGACCGACGACACGGCCGCCGTGCGCTTCGGGGACCGCCCCAGCGCCAACCTGTTCGTGGCCGGCGAGATGATGGCCGGCAACGTGCTCGGCAAGGGCTACACCGCCGGCGTGGGCATGTCGATAGGCACGGCCTTCGGCCGCATCGCCGGACGCAACGCGGCCCTGGCCGCGCGAGGACAGAGTGCCGAGCACGGCGCCGTGAAAGACGAGGAATCCCATGCAAGCGCTTGAAGCCCTGACCCGCGATGCCAAGGCGCTGGCCAACGGCACGCCCGTGCCCATGAGCGCCGCCGAGACCGAGGTGGCGCGCGTCATGCAGATCTGCAACGCCTGCCGCTACTGCGAAGGCTTTTGCGCCGTGTTCCCGGCCATGACGCGGCGGCTGGAGTTCGCCACGGCCGACGTGCACTACCTGGCCAACCTGTGCCACAACTGCGGCGCCTGCCTGCACGCCTGCCAGTACGCGCCGCCGCACGAGTTCGCGGTGAACGTCCCGCAGGCCATGGCCACGGTGCGCGGCCAGACCTATTCCGACTACGCCTGGCCGCCGGCCCTGGGCAGCCTGTACCGGCGCAACGGCCTCACGCTGTCGCTGGCACTCGTCGCCGCGCTGACGCTGTTCCTGGTGCTGGGCGCCGTGCTGCAGGGCGGCGGCCTGACCGCGCTGTGGAAGACCGACCTGGGCAACGACTTCTACAACCTGTTCCCGCACAACCTGCTGGTGGGCCTGTTCGCGCCCGTGTTCCTGTTCGTGGTGCTGGCGCTGGCCATGGGCGTGCGTGCCTTCTGGAAGGACGTGAAGCCCGCCACCAGCGGCGCCGACGTGGGCGGCGCGGCCGCCGGCGAGGCCGCGCACGACGTGCTGCGCCTGAAGTACCTGGACGGCGGCCACGGCGACGGCTGCCACAACGAGGACGACGCCTACACCTTGAAGCGCCGCCGCGCCCACCACCTGACGTTCTACGGCTTCGCGCTGTGCTTCGCCGCCACGTCCCTGGGCACCATCTACCACTACGCCTTCGGCTGGGTGGCGCCCTACGACCTGCCGTCCGTTCCGAAGCTGCTGGGCGCCGCGGGCGGCGTGCTGATGGTGCTGGGCACGGCCGGCCTGTGGCACCTGAACCGCACGCGCCACCCGCTGCACGGCGACGCCGCGCAAAAGCCCATGGACCTGGGCTTCATCGCCCTGCTGTTCCTGGTGGCCGCCAGCGGCCTGGCCCTGTGGCTGGCGCGCGCCACGCCGGCGCTGGCCCTGCTGCTGTGCCTGCACCTGGGCGCGGTGATGGCCTTGTTCGCCACCCTGCCCTATGGCAAGTTCGCGCACGGCGTGTTCCGCACGGCGGCGCTGCTGCGCTACAACACCGAAAAGCGCCAGCCCAACCCCATCGGGCTGGGCAGCGATTGACCATTCACAAAAACGATAGCTGCCGGCGCTCTCCCTGTCTGCCCTAGAGCCATATTTGACTTAAAAACGACCCAGGAGCCCCACCATGAAGAAACGCACCCTGATCCAGGCCGCCGCAGCGGCCGCAACCTCCCTGGCCTGGGCCGGCCCCGCGCTGGCCCAGGACTTCCCGCCGGCCAAGCCGGTGACGCTGGTCGTGGGCTTCGCGCCCGGCGGCGCGGCCGACGCGGCGGCGCGCATGATCGCCAAGAAGCTGGCCGAGAACATCGGCCAGGCCGTGGTGGTGGAGAACAAGGGCGGCGCGGGCGGCAACATCGCCCACCAGCAGGTGGCCGCGGGCCCGTCGGACGGCACGGTGCTTCTGTTCGGCTCCGTGGGGCCGCTGACCATCGCGCCGCACCTCATGAAGCTGGCCTACGACCCGTTCAAGGACCTGGCCCCCATCTCCGGCGGCGTGTATTTCCCCAACGTGCTCGTGGTGCACAAGGGCGCGGGCGTGAAGACGCTGGCCGAGTTCGTGCAGCTGTCCAAGGCCAAGCCCGGCAGCGTGGACTTCGCCTCCACCGGCGCGGGCTCGGCCTCGCACCTGGCGGGCGAGCTGTTCAACCAGCGCGCCGGCATCGACATGGTGCACGTGCCCTACAAGGGCGGCGCGCCCGCGCTGCAGGACCTGCTGGGCGAACGCGTGACCAGCTACTTCGCCGCGCCCCCCACGGCCATGCCCCACGTGGAGACCGGCAAGCTGATCCCGCTGGCCACCACGGGCCTCACGCGCCCGGCCTACCTACCCAACATCCCCACGGTGGCCGAGTCGGGCTACCCGGGCTTCCAGGCGTTGAACTGGTACGCCTTCGTGGCCTCGGGCAAGACGCCCGCGCCCCTGCTCGACCGCTGGAACCAGGAGATCGTGAAGACGCTCAACGACCCCGGCGTGAAGGAGGCCCTGAACAAGCACGGCCTGTCGCCCCACCCCACGACGCGCAAGGAGTTCGCGGACTTCATGAAGAAGGAATACAACCAGTGGGGTGCGATCGTGAAGGAGCGCAAGATCACGGCGCAGTGAGCACCGCGCCGCCGCGCATCTCCCGGCGGCAGGGCCGGGGCGTCAGGCCCCGCCCAGCACTTTGTAGAGGTATGAGCGCGAGATGCCCAGCTCCTGCGCCGCACGCTTCTTGTTTCCGCCATTGCGCGCAATGGCCTCCAGGATGGCCGCGTGCTCAAGACTCTTCAAGGGTATCGCCGCATGCGAGGACTGCCCCATGGGTTGCTGCGCCGACCTGGCCAGGGGATCCTGGTGGCGTGCAAAGTCCTCGACGTTCAGAAGCCGGCCGTCGCAGAACACCAGCGCCTCCTCGACGCGCTGGCGTAGCTGGCGCACGTTGCCCGGCCAGCTCTGCTGCGCAAGATAGCCCATGACGCCCGGCGCTATGCGCGGAAGGGGAATGCCATTGCGCTCGCAGAACGACTGGGCGAAGCGCTGCACCAGGGCCGGAATGTCCTCCACGCGCTGGCGCAGCGCGGGCACCTGCAGCACTACGCCGCTGAGCCGGTAGAACAGGTCCAGCCGGAAGCGCCCGCTGTCGATCAGCGCGCGCAGGTCGCGGTGCGTGGCAGCCACGATGCGGAAGTTGATGCGCCGGCCTTCCGTCGCGCCCAGGCGCTGCACCTGCCGGTCTTCCAGCACGCGCAGCAACTTGACCTGGATCTCCATCGGTATGTCGGCTACTTCATCGAGGAACAGCGTGCCGCCCTCTGCCTGCTCCAGCTTGCCGGGCTGGCCCTGTTTCCTGCCGCCGGTGAAGGCGCCGGCTTGGTAGCCGAACAGTTCGGATTCGATCAGCGTCGCGGGCAGCGCCGCCAGGTTGAGGCTGACCAGGGGGGCGTCCGCGTCCCTGCCGCGCGCATGCAGGGCCTGCGCCACCAGTTCCTTGCCGCTGCCACTTTCACCCAGGATCAGCACCGGCACATCCAGCCGGGCAACCGCGTCGATCTCGCGGGACAGCCGCAGCATGGGCGCGCTGCTGCCCACCAGTGCGGCCGCGGCCGCACCGCCTCCCTTGAGCTGGCTCAGCTCACGCTTGTAGTGCCGCACCTCGTCACGCAGCTGGTTCAGGCGCTGCTGCAGGCGATTGAGCGCCTCCACTCCGCTGAAGCTGACCTGTCCCACGGCACCCACGACAGCGCCCTCCTCGAACACCGGGACGCGATTCACGATGCGGGTGACGTCGGGGCCGAACTGCTGCAGGTCGCCTATTTCCGCCTTGCCGCTGCGCGCCACCTGCGGCAGGCGGGAGTTGGGAATCACATCCTCTGCCGGCCGTCCGATGGCAGCTCCCGGCTCCAGGCCGAGGAACCTTTCATGCACCGGACTGATGTAGCGCATAAGCCCCTCCCGATCGGCCACCGTGATGGCCTGGTAAGGGTTGGTGAGGAACATGTTCAGGATGGCGAACGCAAAGGGCACGGCAGCGACGAAGTCCAGCAGCGCTGCCGCTTCGCCACTCGTGCGCACGATGGCCACTTGCACCGCGTCATCGCCGAGCGCCACCACCACGCAGCGAACCATGCCCGCACCCTCGCACGGGGCCGGCACGTCCACATGGAACAGCACACCCCCGCCCAGCCCCTGGGCGCGGCTCCTCAGCGCTTCGGCGACGGCGGCATGAACCAGCGGATCGGCAGCCAGCCCCAGCCGCGCCACCGGCTCGGACACGCCGCACTGCCAGACCAGAACGCCCAGGAATCTGTTTTCTGCGGGTTGATCATGTACGGCTGAAGGCATGGAAACAGAACACATGTATTTGATGAGGACACATTGTGCTCGGTGTTCTCAGATATGTCTTTTAAAAAGACACATATCACGGAATGAAGAAAAATACCTTGAAAATCAATATGTTAGATCATGGCATGAATCATGCTTTTTCAGTGCAAAGGAGATACGACATGAGTTGGCAACCCGAAGTGGACGAAATCGCATACCGCCATGCGCTGGCAGCACAGCTGGGCGGAGAGGAGAAGGTGGCGCGGCACAAAGCGGCGGGCAAGCTCACGGTGCGCGAGCGCATCGACGCCTGTACGGACAAGGACTCCTTCGTAGAAGTGGGCTCGCTCACCGGCTCGGGCCAGTACGACAGCATGGGCCGGCTGGTGGAGTTCACGCCCTCCAACCTGGTGATGGGCCGTGCACGCATCGGGGGACGGCACGTGGTGGTGGTCGGCGACGACTTCACCGTGCGCGGCGGCGCCAACGACGGCGCCGTGGGCGAAAAGCTGATCTTTGCCGAAAAGATGGCGCACGACCTGCGCCTGCCCATGGTCCGCCTCGTGGACGGCACGGGCGGCGGCGGCTCGGTGCGCAACATCGAGACCAAGGGATACACCAGCGTGCCGACCATGAAGGTCTGGAGCCAGGTGGTCGAAAACCTCTCCACCGTGCCGGTCGTGTCGCTGGCCCTCGGCTCGGTGGCGGGCATGGGAGCGGCACGCGTGGCGTCGAGCCACTACTCGGTCATGGTCAAGGGCACGTCCCAGCTCTTCAACGCGGGGCCGCCAGTGGTGGCGCGCATTGGCCAGATCGTGGACAAGAACGAGCTGGGCGGCAGCCAGGTGCATACGCGCAATGGCGTGGTGGATGACGAGGTGGCGACCGAGGAGGAGGCGTTCGAGCGCGTGCGGCGCTTCCTGTCCTACCTACCGTCCTCGGTGCACGAGCTGCCTGCGCGCGGCGATACAAGCGACGACCCGAAGCGGCGCGACGAATGGCTGCTGGCGGCGATTCCGCGCGACAGCCGCAAGGTCTACAAGATCCGGCCCATCGTGGAGTGCCTGGTCGACCGGGACTCCTTCCTGGAAATCGGCCGCCAGTGGGGCCGCGCCATCGTCACCGGGTTGGCGCGCATCAACGGCTGGCCCGTGGCCGTGGTGGCCAGCGATCCCTATTTCTACGGCGGCGGCTGGGACGGCCCTTCGTCCGAGAAGTTCACGCGTTTCGTGGACCTGGCCCAGACCTTCCACCTGCCCGTGGTGAACCTGGTGGACATCGCGGGCTTCCAGATCGGCGTGGAGGCCGAGAAGGCCGGCATCATGCGCTACGGCGTGCGCGCGCTGGCCGCCGTCTACCAGGCCACCGTGCCCTGGTGCAGCATCATCATCCGCCGCGCCTATGGCGTGGCCGCAGCCGGCCACCAGCACATGGGGCGCTTCAACTTCCGCTACGCCTGGCCCTCGGCCAACTGGGGCTCGCTGCCCATAGAAGGGGGCCTGGAAGTGGCCTACAAGGCCGAGATCGAGGGCGCCGACAACCCCGAGCAAAAGCGCAACGAGATCGAGCAGCGCGTGCGCAGCCTGACCTCGCCCTTTCGCACGGCCGAGGCCTTCGGCATCGACGAGGTCATCGACCCGCGCCACACCCGCGCCCTGCTGTGCGAGTTCGCCGAACTGGCCGCGCCGCTGCGCGAGGCGGGCGCGCCGCGCTTCGGCCTGCGCCCCTGAAACATCAACCACCCCAAGGAGACAACACCATGACAGCAGGAAACGCCCGCGCGCCTTCGCGCCGCACCGCACTGGCCCTTTGCATGGGCCTGGCCTGGATGGCCGCGCAGTCCGCCCATGCCCAGTCCCAGGCCGACGCCTGGCCCAATCGCCCCATTCGCATCGTGGTGGGGTTTCCCGCCGGATCGTTCACCGACACCATTGCCCGCACCCTGTCCGACCATATGGGCAAGGCCCTGGGCCAGCCGGTGATCGTGGACAACAAGCCCGGGGCCAATGGCGCCATCGGCGTGGGTGAAGTGGCGCGCGCCGCGCCCGACGGCTACACGCTGCTGGTCACCAACTCCAGCAGCATCACCATCAACCCCCAGATCTACAAAAAGATCACCTACAAGGCGACGGACTTCGCCCCCGTGACCATGGTGCTGGATGCACCTTTCATCCTCACCGTCAACCCCGCATGGGCCGAGAAAAACCACATCCACACCGCGCAGGACGTGGTCGGCTTCTCCAAGCGCAACCCGGACAAGATCAGCTACGGCTCGGCCGGCCCCGGCAACATCGCCCATCTGGCTTATGCAGCCTGGAGCAACCGCACCGGCGTGAAAACCACGCACGTGCCCTACAAGAGCGCATCCCAGGCACAGATGGCCGTGCTCAGCGGCGAGCTCGACACCCAGTTCGACACCTGGAGCGCGCTGCCGCACATCGCCAGCGGCAAGCTTCTGGCCCTGGCCGTCACCGCGCCCAAACGCATGCAGCAGCTGCCCGACGTGCCGACCATGGCCGAGGCCGGCTACGCGGACTTCAACGTCACCTTCTGGGCCGGCCTGCTGGCGCCCGCCGGCACGCCTCCGGCCATCGTGAACAAGCTCTACGAGGTCTCCAAGGGGGTGCTGCAGGATGCGCGCGCCCGCGCCGTGCTCAGCAGCCAGGGCGAGCCCGTGATGCTGCCGCCAGCGCAGTTCAGCCAGCGCATCGCCAAGGAGGTGGCCGACTGGGGCCAGGTGATCCAGCGCGAAGCCCTGTCGCTCGATTGAGGTGCATACATGTCGCTTTTGCGCGCCTTGAATCCCCGCGCCGTCGCCATCCTGGGCGCTTCGGACAACCCCATCAAGCCGGGCGGCCGGCCCATCGCCTACATGCTGCGCCATGGGTTCGCCGGCCGGATCCTTCCCGTGAACCCCAAGCGCAGCGAGGTCCAGGGGCTCCCCGCCTTCCCTTCGCTGCGGGAACTGCCCGCCCCGCCCGATGCGGTAGTCATCAGCCTGCCCAGCGAAGACGTGGCCGCAGCCATCGACGACTGTGTGGCCGTTGGCGCCAGCATGGCCGTGATCTACTCGTCCGGCTTCGCCGAGCTGGGCGACGCCGGACGCGCGCAGCAGGCCGAACTGCTCGCACGCGCGCAGCGCGGCGGGCTGCGCCTCTTCGGCCCCAATTGCCAGGGGGTGGCCAACTTCTCCACCGGCGCCATCCTCAACTTCTCGACGATGATCAACGAGAACCCTCCCGAGGACGGGCCGGTGGCCATCGTCAGCCAGAGCGGCGCCGGCGCGGCCATTCTCTACGGCGGTCTGCGCCGTGCGGGCATCGGCATGCGCTACATGGTCTCCACGGGCAACGAGGCCGACGTCTGCGCAGCCGAGGCCGTGCGTACCGTGCTGGGCGACGAGCACATCCGCCTCGTGGTGCTCTACCTGGAGACCCTGCGCCAGAGCGCGCAGCTGGCCGAAGCCGCACGCCTGGCCCGTGCGCGCGGCGTGCCCATCCTGGCCGTGAAGGCCGGGCGCACCAGCGCGGGCCAGGCCACGGCCAGCTCGCACACCGGCGCCCTGGCTGCCGAGGACGCGCTGGCCGATGCCTTCATGCGCCAGCACGGCATCGTCCGGCTGACGGACTTCCGCGAGCTGATCGACTACGCACCGCTGTTCCTGTCGCAGCCCACGCCGCGCGGCCGCCGGGTGGTGAGCATCAGCAACTCCGGCGCCACCTGCGTGCTGTCGGCCGACGCGGCCGAGGATTTCGGCCTAGCCATAGGGCAGTTCGACGCCGCCACGCTCGCAGGACTCACGCAAGCCCTGCCGTCCTATGTGACGGCGCGCAACCCCATCGACATGACCACGGCCCTGCTGGGCAAGCCGGACACCTTCGGCAAAACGCTCGCAGTGCTGTCCGGCAGCGGTGCTGCCGATCTCGTCCACGTGGGCTTTCCCATCGGCGGCGAAGGCTACGACTTCGCGGACTTCGCCGCCCAGGCCAGTCGCTTCGCGCGGGACAGCGGCATCCCCATCGCGGTGAGCGTCAACCAGGACTGGGTGGCCGCAGCCTTCCAGGCGCAGGACGTACCCACCTTCTGGAGCGAGCGCGCCGCCATGCGAGGGCTGGCGCTGCTGGCCGAACGGGTCGGCGCGGGCTACGGCGCCGGCGCGGCTGCGGCGCCCTGTGCTGCTGCGGCATCCACCACGCTGGACGAGCCTTCCAGCCTGGCACAGCTGCACGAGGCGGGCCTGCCCGTGATGCGCCACATGGTCGTCGCCAGCGAGGCCGAGGTGCGCGCGGCTTTCGGCACGCTGCCCGTGCCGCTGGTCGCCAAGGGTGTCTGCGCCGACCTGGCCCACAAGTCCGAGCATGGCCTGGTGCGCCTGGACATCCGCTCGGCGGACCAGGCCGTGCAGGCATTCCATGATTTCGCGGCCACGCTGCGCCGCCTGGGCGCCAGGGACGGCGGCATGCTGCTGGGTGCGCAGCACAGGGCCGATTTCGAGCTGGCCCTGGGCGCCCATGTCGACCCCGAATTCGGCGTGGTCGTAATGATCGGCCAGGGCGGGGTGCTGGTGGAGGCGCTCAAGGACGTGCAGTTTCTCGTGGCCCCGTTCGACCGGGCGCAGGCGCTGGAGGCGATCGGGCGCCTTGCCATCGCCCCCGCCTTCGCCGCGGTGCGCGGCATGCCCGCGGTGGAGCCTGGCGCCGTCGCCGACATGATGGTGCGCCTGGGCGACTGGATGCTGGCCCAGGCCGGGCACGTGCAGTCGGTGGACGCCAACCCCGTGCTGGTGGCGCGCGGCGCACAGCAGCCCCCCGTCATCGTGGACGCCGTGGTGGCCGTGGCACGGAAGGAGACGGCATGACCGACGCTCCCCGCGCCATCCGCCGCGTTCTCGTCGCCAACCGCGGCGCCGTGGCGGCCCGCGTGATCCGCACACTCAGGCACATGGGCATCGAGTCCGTGGCCGTTCATTCCGAGGCAGATGTCGATCTGCCCTATGTGCGTGCAGCCGACCAGGCCGTGGCCATCGGCCCATCGCCCACGCAGCAGAGCTATCTGAACCAGGCGCGCCTGCTCGAAGCGGCACGCGAGACCGGGGCCGACGCCGTGCATCCCGGCTATGGTTTCCTGTCGGAAAGCGCGGCATTCGCCGAGGCCGTGCAGCAGCAGGGCCTGTGCTTCATCGGTCCGTCGCCACGCTGGATCCGCGCCCTGGGCCACAAGACACAGGCGCGCGAATTCATGGCCGCCCATGGCATGCCACAGTCGTCCAGCTCGCCGGTGCTGCACGGCGCCGGCGACGCCCTCGCGGCGGCGGCGCGCATCGGCTACCCGGTGCTGGTCAAGCCCGCCGGCGGCGGAGGCGGCATCGGCATGCTGCCCGCACGCAGCCCGCAGGAACTGGATGCCGCCTGGGCCAAGGCCAGCGGCATCGCCGCGAAGTTCTTCGGCAATGCCGATCTGTACCTCGAAAGGCTGGTCGAGGCGCCGCGCCACATCGAATTCCAGGTGCTAGCCGACCGGTACGGCAATGTGCGCGTGCTGTTCGAACGCGATTGCTCCGTGCAGCGCCGGCACCAGAAGGTGGTGGAGGAGGCACGCCCCACGGGCATCCCCGAAGAACGGCTTGCCGACATGCGGCGGCTGCTCTCAGACCTGCTCTCACGCGTCGGCTACGACGTGATCGGCACGGTGGAGACGCTCTACACACCCCAGGACGGTTTCATGTTCCTGGAGATGAACACGCGGCTGCAGGTGGAGCATGCGGTGACCGAGGAGGTCACGGGCATCGACATCGTCGAGGCGCAGATACGCCTGGCCGCCGGCGAACCCATGCACGACGTGCTGCCCGGACAGCCCACCGCGCGCGGCCACGCCATCGAGGCCCGCATCTATGCCGAGGACCCGGTGCGCTTCCTGCCCTCGCCGGGCCAGCTCACGCGCTTCGACCTGCCCTGCGGCGACGGCCTGCGCGTGGAAACCGGCTATGCCCAGGGCTGCGCCGTCACGCCCTTCTACGACCCCATGGTCGCCAAGCTCGTGGCCCATGGCAGCGACCGGGCCCAGGCCATCGCCCGGCTTGGCAGCGCCCTCGCCCGGACCCACATCGAGGGCGTCAAGACCAACACGGTCTTCATCCAGAAGATCCTCGCGCACGCCGACTTCCTGGAAAACCGCATCGACACCGGCATCGCCCAGCGCGTGCTGGACAACACCCAAGCCTGAAGGAACACACCATGACCACCATCGAAAGCCCCATCGCCGGCCTCGTCGCCGCAGTGGAAACCACCGAGGGCAGCGCCATCGAAGCGGGCGCCACTCTCATCATCGTAGAGTCCATGAAGATGGAGATCCCCGTCGAGAGCGAGGTCGCGGGCGTGGTACGCCAGCTGTTCGTGACCGCGGGCGAGCAGATCGCCGAAGGCCAGGCCGTGGCGGAGATCGGATGAGCGCCGCACCCACCACGGACGACCTGCAGGCCGCGGCCCTCGCGCGGGGCTACTTCGGCATCGACGTGCCCTTCATGGCATACATCGGCCTTGAGCCCGTGGGCCTGGAGCCCGGCCTGGCACGCACGCGGCTGCCGCTGCGGCCGGAACTGGCCAACAGCCGCGGACACGGCCATGGCGGCGCGCTCATGAGCGCGCTGGACTTCACACTGAGCGCCGCAGCGCGCTCGGGCAACCCGTTGGGGCTGGGTGTGATCACCATCGAGATGAACACCCATTTCCTGGCCCCGGCGACCACGGACCTGCTGATAGAGGCCCGCGTCCTGCGCGAAGGCGCGCGCATCGTGTTCTGCGAGGGCAACGTTACCGATGCCGGAGGCAACACCGTCTGCACGGCCCGCGCCGTATTCAAGCTCGTGGCGCTGAGCTGAATGCTCAAGCGCCCGGCGCTGGAATTTCAGCGCGGCGGCTGCAGCACGCTCGCGTCGGTGTGGATCACATCCAGCGGCATGCGCCGCCCGCCCAGGTAATCCTCCAGCGAGAGCAGCACAAACGGGCTGCGGTGGCGCGCGCGGCAGCTGCGCAGTTCGTCGGGCGTGAGCCACACGGCGCGCACGATGCCGTCGTCGAGCGCACGCCAGGCGTGGTGCGCGCCCACGCTGCCGGCGAAGGTGATGCGCAGGTAGGTGATGTCGTCGCCCGTGCGCGTGCGCCGGAAGCGGTTCAGGTACACGCCCACCAGGGCCGTGGGCTCGAAGTCGTAGGCGGTTTCCTCGAGCACCTCGCGCACGCAGGCATCGACGGGCGATTCGCCCGGGTCCAGGTGGCCCGCGGGATTGTTCAGCCGCAGCCCGTCCGCCGTGTTCTCCTCGACGAACAGGAAACGCCCCTCGCGCTCGACGATGGCGGCCACGGTGACGTTGGGTTTCCAGCGGTTTGGCATGGCGGGGATTATCGCCAGCGCGTCTGACAGTTTTCTTGCCGGCCGTGCGCTGGGTCAAGCCCGGGACCACGCCCCCACAGGGATAATCCCTGCCGCATGCTGGAGCGCATTCGCCATCGCCGACGCCTAGGCACCGCGGTACTCGCGGTGTTCACACTCGCGTGGCTGGTGGCGCTGTTCGCCAGCGTGCAGGTGCGGCTGGTCCTGCCGCAGCCGGGGCCACTGCACATGGAGGTGTGCAGCGCCGACCCGCACGAAGCGGCCGCACCCGAGGCCGACGCGCATGCGGGCCACCATGCGGACCCCGGCTGCCTGCTGTGCATCGCCCTGGGCACGCCGCCGGTCATGGCGCTGGCGGCCTTCCGCCAGCCCCTTCCCGTGGCCCAACAGGCGCGCCTCAGCCCTGCGGAGGCAGTGCCGGCCTGGCGCGCGCAGGCGCCGCTGCCGGCGCGCGGGCCGCCCCTGTCCGTCCACGCCTGATCCATCGGTTGCACCGGGCCGCCGCGGCCCGGCGCTTTCCCCTTCTTTTTGTCTGAACGCGACCTGCCCGCCCGTGCGCGGGCGTGCAGCGTTCAGGCGTGGATTCCTCATGACTGCAAACTTCTCCCGCGCGCCTGCACCGCATGGCGCCGCCCTGCCCGCCCGCGCACCCGGCTCGCGCCTGGCGCCCATTGCCTGCGCGATCGCCTGCGCGCTGCTGCCCGCCGTCCCCGCGCTGGCCGCCGGGGACGCGAACGCGGCCTCCGAGCGCACGCTGCGCGACGTGGTGGTCACGGCCGTGCACGACCATTCGCCCGTGCAGGTCGTGGCCGACCCAAAGCAGCCGCGCCAACCCATTCCGGCCAGCGACGCGGCCGACTACCTCAAGACCATTCCGGGCTTCTCGGCCATACGCAGCGGCGGCTCCAACAGCGACCCGGTGCTGCGCGGCCAGTTCGGCTCGCGCCTGCCGCTCCTGACCAACGGCACGCTGCTGCTGGGCGCCTGCCCGGGGCGCATGGACGCGCCCAGCTCCTACATCTCGCCCGAGACCTTCGACCAGCTCACCGTGATCAAGGGGCCGCAGACCGTGCTCTGGGGCCCGGGCGCATCGGCCGGCGTGGTGCGATTCGACCGCGAGCGGCCCGACTTCCAGGAGCCGGGCGTGCGCTTCAGTGCCAGCCTGCTCGGCGCCAGTGCCGGCCGCAATGACCAGACGGTGGACCTGGAGGCCGGCAACACGCAGATGTACGTGCGCGCGACGGCCAACCATTCCCACGGCCAGGACTACCGCGACGGCAATGGCCGGCGCGTGCCGTCGGCCTGGGACAAGTGGAACGCCGACGTGGCCCTGGGCCTGACCCCCGATGCCGACACCCTGCTGGAGCTGAGCGCCGGCGCCGGCGACGGCGAGGCACGCTACGGCGGCCGCGGCATGGACGGTACGCAGTTCCGCCGCGACAGCTGGGGCCTGCGCCTGGAGAAGACCCGCCTCACGCCCTGGCTGGCCAAGCTCGAAGCCCAGCTGTACTCCAACCGCGCCGACCACGTGATGGACAACTTCACGCTGCGCACCTTCGCGCCGGGCGGCAGCATGTCCATGCCCATGGCCAGCAACGTCAAGCGCGACACCAGCGGCGCCCGCGTGGCCGCCACGCTGCAATGGCAGCAGGACTGGCAGCTGGTGGCCGGGCTGGACGCCATGCGCAGCCCGCACGAGAAGCGCAGCGGCACGCCCAGCCAGCCCTACGCCGGCAAGCCCTGGCAGCGCGACGCCAAGTTCGAGAACCTGGGCGCGTTCGCCGAACTGGCCTGGCAGGCGCAGGCGGACACGCGCTGGGTGGGCGGCCTGCGCCTGGACCGCGCGCAGGCCTGGCGCTATCCCGTCGCCAGCGGCATGGGGGGCATGGGCGGCGGCATGGGCGCCGCGACCGGCGCCGACCACCGCACGCGCCCTGCCATGCCCAGCGGCTTCGTGCGCTGGGAACACACGCTGTCGCCGCAGGGCGCCTCGGTCTACGCGGGCCTGGGCCATGTGCAGCGCTTTCCGGACTACTGGGAGCTGATCTCCCCGGGCAACAGCGCCGCGAACGCCGGCAACGCCTTCGCCACGCTGCGCCCCGAGAAGACCACGCAGCTGGACCTGGGCGCGCAGTGGAAGGGCCAGGGCTGGCAGCTGTGGACGTCGGCCTACCTGGGCATGGTGCGGGACTACATCCTGTTCGACTACGCCGGCAAGGGCTCGGCGGTGCGCAACGTCGATGCGCGCACGGCCGGCCTGGAGCTGGGCGGCAGCCAGCGCCTGGGCACCGCCTGGACGATGCAGGGCACGCTGGCCTACGCCTGGGGGCGCAACTCCACCGACGACCGCCCCCTGCCCCAGATGCCGCCGCTGGAGGCGCGCCTGGGCCTGGAGTACGCGCAGGGCCCCTGGAGCGCGGGCGCCCTGTGGCGGCTGGTGGCCGCGCAGCACCGCTACGCCAAGGGCCAGGGCAACGTCGTGGGCCGCGACTTGGGCGCGAGCGCCGGCTTCGGCGTGCTGTCGCTGCACGCGGGCTACCGCCTGAACGAGCGCCTGCGGCTCACGGCCGGGGTGGACAACCTGCTGGACAAGAACTACGCCGAGCACCTGAACCTGGCCGGCAACGCCGGCTTCGGCTACCCGGGCGGCGTGCGCATCAACGAGCCGGGACGCACGCTGTGGCTGCGCGCGGACGTGAAGTTCTGAAATCCGGCAGCACTCAAAATCGATAGCTGCAGGCGCTTGCCACTTCTTGATTTCAGGTGGGAACAAACGGAAATTCATTGAATACCAAGCGCCGGCAGCTATCTTTTCGATAACGCGCTCTTCGTGTTGGTGTGAGTGATTTTTGTATTAATACAAAATTATTTTACTGATACACTCATCTGCGAAACCAACCACGATTGTGCCGCCGGCCTCCGGCCCCATGGAAGGCCCCGGCCGGTTCGCCATGGAGCGCTGCATGCCCCCCGAAGAGCTCGTTCAGCAGAATTGGAAGCGCCGCGACCTGCCCGGCTTCATGGGCCGGGCGGGGCCGCTGTGGACGCGGCGGGAGGGCGATGCATGGGCCTACGCCATCCTCGCGGACGAGGCGCACCTCAACCCCGCCGGCGTGGTGCACGGGGGCGCGCTGCTCACCCTGCTGGACCACGCCATCAGCAGCGTGGCCTGGGAGGCCTGCGGCCGGCTGCCCTGCCTGACGCTGCAGCTGGACACGCATTTCATCG
Source organism: Alicycliphilus denitrificans K601 (assembly GCF_000204645.1). Taxonomy (NCBI): domain Bacteria; kingdom Pseudomonadati; phylum Pseudomonadota; class Betaproteobacteria; order Burkholderiales; family Comamonadaceae; genus Alicycliphilus; species Alicycliphilus denitrificans. The sequence goes on from NC_015422.1 coordinate 4,886,014, forward strand.
GCCCGGTGCGCGCGGGCCAGCTGGCGCAGGCGCGCGCGCAGGTGGTGCGGCGCACCGGCACGCTGGTCTTCATGCAGGGAGATGTCTCGGTGGATGGGCGCACCGCCCTCGCCGCGCAGGCCCTCATGAAGGTCGTGCGCACGCCACGGGGCGACGCGCCATGACGGACGGCGCCCACGCTCTAAGATCGGCGCTGTCTCGCCGCCCCGCGCCATGACGGCCGCCGCCGCAAGCTGGCTGGGGCCCCTGGGACGGATCAACCCGCGAAGCTCCGCCATGCCCGCAAAGAAACAGGCCACCGCCTCCGACAAGAAAAAACCGGCCGCGCGCGCGGTGCGCGTGCGCCCCGTGCCCGCCGTCAGCCGCTCCATCGCCATCCTGCGCCTGCTGGGCCGCGTGGGCCAGCCCCTGGGCGTGAAGGCCATCGCCGACGAGCTGGCCCTGGTGCCCAGCACCTGCCTGCACATCCTGCGCGTGCTGGTGGCCGAGGAGCTGGTCACCTGGGATCCGGCCACCAAGCGCTACGCGCTGGGCAACGGCATGATCAGCCTGGCGCGCAGCGTGCTGGACCGCAGCGGCTTCCCGCAGCTGATCCAGCCCGTGCTGGACCGCCTGGCAGGGCGCTTCGGCGTCACGGCCATGGGCGTCGAGATCACGGCCAAGGGCACCGTGGTGGTGCTGGCGCTGTCCCACTCGAACCAGCCGTTTCGCGTGCACACGGACGTGGGCAGCCGCTTCGACACCCTGGTCAGCGCCACGGGCCGGCTCATCGCGGCGCATGGCGGCGAGAGCTGGGCGGAACTGCGCAAGAAGTTCTCGCAGATCCACTGGGACAAGGCGCCGCGCTTCGACACCTGGAAGAAGGAAGTGGAGCTGGCCCGCACGCAGGGCTTCAGCGTCGACCGGGACAACTTCATGGCCGGCCTGACGGTGGTCGCGGTGCCCGTCTTCACCGCGGGCGGGCGGTTCGCCTACACCGTGGTGGTCGTGGGGCTGAGCAGCCAGCTCACGACCGTGGCCACCGACCTGCTCGCGCAGGAGATGATGCGCGAGGCGCGGGAGATCTCCGGCCTGCTGGTCGAGGGAATCTGACGCGAGGAGGGCCCGTATCGGGCCCTCGGTCTTCTCAGTCCGCGCGGATGCCCGCCGCCTGTATCAGCGGCCCCCACTTTCTGCGCTCGGCGCGCGCGAACTCGGCGAGCTGCGCCGGCGTGCCGCCCGCAGGCTCGAAGCCGAGGTCGAACAGCTTCTGGCGCGTCTCGGGCCGCGCCAGCGCCTTGTTGAGCGACGCGTTCAGGGCCGCGATCACGGCGGCCGGCGTGCCCTTGGGGGCGTACAGCGCGTTCCAGGCGATCACCTCGAAGCCGTCGATGCCCTGCTCCGCGATCGGCCTGACGCCCGGGACCAGGCCGCTGGGCCTGGCCGACGTGACGCCGATGGCCTTCACCTTCCCCGAGGCCAGGTGCGGGCGCAGGGCCGTGGGCGTGTCCACGATCACGGACAGCTGGCCGCCCAGCACGTCGGTCATCGCGTTGCCCGAGCCCTTGTAGGGCACGCCGAACAGCGCCGCGCCGGTGCGCTCCTTGAGCAGTTCGACCACCAGGCGCGCGGTCGTGCTTGGCATGGCGACGTCGGCCGACCTGGGGTTGTGCCTGACCGCCTTCAGCAGGTCGTTCGCTGAGGCGAAGTGCGCCCCGGCGTTGGCGGCCAGGACCATGGGGAAGGTGCCCACCAGGCCGATGGGCTCGAAGTCCTTCTCCGCGTCGAACGGCATCTTGGAGTAGAGGAACTGGTTGAGCACGTGGGTGGCGTTGGTGCCCATGATGAGCGTGTAGCCATCGCCCGGCGCCCGCGCAGCGGCCTCCGTGCCAAGGTTGCCGCCGGCACCGGGGCGGTTGTCGATGACCAGCGCCTGGCCGAGGTCCCTGGCCATCAGGTCGGCGATGTAGCGGGTCGCGATGTCCGTCCCCTGGCCCGCCGCATAGGCGACCACGACCCGGATGGGCTTGTCGGGGTAGGCGGCCTGTGGGCCCTGGGCGTGTGCCCCGGGCGCTCCCGCGAGGAAGCAGGCCGCGGCCGCGAGCACGATTGCAGGTTTGCGCATGGTTTTGTCTCCTTGTAGCTATCTTCAACGGGTTGTCATGCGGCCGCGGGCACGGGTGCCGCGCCGCTGGCATGCAGGGCCTGGCGCTGCGGCGCCGCGAACCCCAACTCCTGCAGCACCTCGTCGGCGTGCTGGGCGAAGGCGGGGGGCGGGCCTCCCGGCGCCCCGGGCGTCCCCGCCAGCCGCATGGGCGCGCGCAGGCCGGTGTAGTTGCCCGCGCGCACGACCATCTGCCGGTGCGCGCAGTGCGGGTGCGCCAGCGCCTGCGGCACCGAGAGCACGGGGCCCGAGGGCACGCCGGCGCGCATCAGGGCGTCGCACAGCGGGCCGCAGTCGTGGCGGGCGATGGCCGCCTCGATGGCGCACCGCAATGCATCGCGGTGCGCGAGGCGCGCGGTGTTGGACGCGAAGCGCTCGTCCTCCGCCAGGCCCTGCAGCCCCACGTGGCCGCAGAAGCGCCTGAACTGCCCGTCGTTGAGGATGCCGATGAACAGCTCGCCGTCGCGCGCGCGAAACTTGTCGTAGGGCGCGATGTTGGGGTGGGCGCTGCCCAGCAGCCCGGGGCTTTTCTGCGAGGCGAACCAGTTCGACGCGTGCGGCAGCAGCAGGCTGAGCGCCGTGTCGTACAGCGTCGCCTCCACGCGCTGCCCCTGGCCGGTGCGCGCCCGCGCCAGCAGCGCCATGAGGATCGCCGACAGCGCCACGTAGCCGGTGAGGTGGTCCACCACCGGGATGCCCACGCGGGTCGCGCCCGTGGCGGCGTCGCCGTTGATGCTCATCACCCCGCACAGGGCCTGCAGCACGGCGTCGTAGCCGGGCAGGCCGCCCAGCGGCCCGTCGGCGCCGAAGCCGGTCACGCTGCAGTACACGAGGCGCGGGTAGGCCGCGGCCAGCGCCTGCTCGTAGCCCAGGCCCCAGCGATCCATGGTGCCGGGCAGGAAGTTCTCGATGAGCACGTCGGCGCCCTCCAGCAGCCGGTGCAGCACCTGCTGCCCGCCGGGCGTGGACAGGTCCAGGCTGATGGAGCGCTTGCCCCGGTTGAGGGCCGAGAAGTAGGCCGCGTGGCCGTCCAGGTCGAACGGAGGGCCGAGCTGGCGGGTCTCGTCCCCGCCGGGCGGCTCCACCTTGACGACCTGCGCGCCATGGTCGGCCAGCATCTGGGTGCACAGCGGGCCCGCGAGCACGCGGGTCAGGTCCACCACCTTCAGGCCGTGCAGCGCAGCGCCCATTTCAGCCTCGCGAAGGCAGGACGACCATGCCGCCGCCCACGACCGACAGTTCGTCGTCCTGGTTGCGGGCCTCCTGCTCGATCTCGACCATGTGCCGGCCGTTCTCGATGAACTTGCGCTTGACGCGGCCCTTGATGAACAGCATGTCGCCCTCGGGGTTGTGGCGGCGGATCTTGCAGCTGGCCTTGTGCAGGAAACCCGTGTCGCCCATCCAGTTGGTCAGGTGGTGCGTGAGCCACGAAGTGCGCTCGGGGCCGTAGTCGTAGGCGCCGGGTGCGCCCACTTCCAGCGCGAAGTCTTCTTCCCAGTGCACGCGCTCGGGGCAGTCCGGGATGCCGAAGCGGTTCTTGATGCCCACGCCCGGGTGCTGGTCGATGAGCTTCCACGCGAGCTTGTTGGCGCGGATGTACAGGCCGCCCCAGCCCTGGGCGTAGGCGATGAAGCCGGTCACCGTCATCGGGCCCTTGAACATGGTGGGCAGCTCCTCGCCCTCCCGCACGTCCTCCCAGTAGCGCGGCGTGGCGCCGCGGATTTCCTCGTTGCGGTAGAGCTGGTAGGCCTCGCCCAGCTCCTCGTCGGTGTAGCGGCGCGGCTCGCGCGCGCGCACCTCCTGGTACTTGGTGCCCTGCTCGCGCGCATGGTCGCGCTCGGTGCGGAAGCACCAGCTGTCGGCCTCGGCCACCTTGTCGCCGGTCTGGTTGAAGAAGTCCACGTGGTAGATCTGCTGGACGGCGCGGCCGGCGAAGCGGGTCTGGTGCTCGATCAGGTCTTTCAGGTAGGCCTCGGTGTGGATGGCGTCGTTGCGGCGAATGGGCTTGTGCCACGTCCAGTCCGCGCCCGACCACATGGCATGCACGCCCGGCAGGCCGCCCACGTAGCCCGAGACGATGCGACTGGTGGCGAACAGAAAGCTCGGCAGCGCCACGATGCCGCCGTAGTGCGTCTTGGCCGCGTAGTCCGGGTCGCACCACAGCGGGTTGTCGTCGCCGATGCCGTGGGCGTAGTGGCGGATGTTGTCGCGCGTGGCCTCGTAGCACCATGGCTCGACGGTGTTGCCGATCTTCTGGCCGATGCGCTCGCGCAGTTCGTCGAGGCCGCTTTCCGTGATCTTGGGGAAGCTGCGCTGGGTGGTGGTGGACATGCTTGTCTCCTGTAGGGGTGGATGGGTGAACGGAATGGGTCAATGCGCGGCGGCGGCCTCGCGCTCGCGCAGCACCTTGCGGTGCACCTTGCCGGCGGGGGTCTTGGGCAGCTCGGGCACGAAGGCCACGTGGCGCGGGTATTCGTGCTGGCTGAGCTTGGAGCGCACCAGCTCCTGGATCTCCTGCACGAACGGCTCGCCGGGTGCGCGGCCGGTGACGACGAAGGCCTTGACGACCTGGCCGCGCACCTCGTCGGGCACGCCGATGGCGGCAGCCTCGAGCACGTCGGGGTGCAGCAGGATGGCGTTCTCGATCTCCACCGCGCTCATGGTCCAGCCGGCGGAGATGATCACGTCGTCGGCGCGGCCCGCGTGGTAGTAGTAGCCGTCCTCGTCCACGCGGCCCAGGTCCTTGGTCGGTATCCACTCGCCCTTGCGCAGCACCATGAGCTGGCCCGTGGCGCCGGGCGGGCAGGGGCGGCCCTCGGCGTCGTGCACCTCGATGCGCGTGCCCGGCACGGGCTTGCCGAGCGAGCCGCGCTTGACGGGGAAGTCCGGCGCGCCGGGGTAGCTCGCCAGCACCACGCCGATCTCGGTGGTGCCGTACATGCTGCAGACCTCCAGGCCGAAGGTCCGGCGCACGAAGTCGGCCGTGTCGTCGTCGATGGGCTCGCCGGTGAACGAGAGCTTGCCGAAGCAGTAGGCGTAGTCGCCCGCCTTGCCGCAGTTCTTCATCATGCGGTAGTGCGTGGCGGCGGCCGACATGTTGGTGAAACGGTGCCTTGACAGCGCCTGCAGCAGCCGCTCGGGATGAAAGCGCCCGCTGTACGCGCCCACCGTGAGCCCCATGCCCAGCGGCGCCAGCGTGCCGTGCCACAGGCCGTGCCCCCATGCGGGCGACGAGGGGCAGAAGAACCGGTCGCCCGGCCGCAGGCCCGTGCCGTACAGCGCCGCCACCGTGAGCGTGACCAGCGCCCGGTGCGTGTGCTTCACGGCATCGGGCAGCTCGCGCGTCGTGCCCGAGGTGTACTGGAACACCGCCAGGTCGTCGGCGCGCGTCTGCACCGCGTAGCGCGGGGGCAGCCCCTGCAGGCTGGCGTGGAACGCGTCGTCGTAGACGAGCGCCGGCACCTGCGTCGCCGAGACGGCGACCGGCATCTTCTGCGCGTTGGTGACGATCAGCGCGGGCTGGCAGTCATGGACGCGCAGGCGGATGCCGTCGGGCCCGAACAGCGTGAACAGCGGCACGGCGATGGCGCCGCGCTTGATGACGCCGAACATCGCCGTGTAGAAGGCGCGCGAGGGATCGAGCATGATCGCCACGCGCTGCCCGCGCTGTATGCCGCGCCGCTCCAGGTAATGCGCGAAGCGCGACGAATCCTCGGCCAGCTCGCGGTAGGTGATGACCTCGTCGGCGCCGTCCGCGTGGGCCACGATCAGCGCGTCGCGGCCGCTGTCCGCGTGCCGGTCCACGCACTCGTGGGCGATGTTGAGGCGCTCGCGGTCGCCATCGAAAAGCTCCCAGAGTTTCTCGGCCGAGAAATACGCCTGGGCGTCCGCATAGCTCTGGTAATCGGTGAGTCGGGGCATGGGGTGCGTGTCTCCTTTGAGGTGCACCCAGTTTCTGGATCCGGCTTGTTATTGTCAAATACAACTTTTATTTGTATATAGACAAATAAAATCCAGCCAAAAGCATGCCTTGTCCACCCCTGGAGGGGTATCGCTAATTCAAGGAAAATATGGCTCCAGCGCTTATCAGACAAGCGCCTGCAGCTACTCTTTCAGTAGCTTCGCGTCATGGCTGGAGAGGCACGGCCGCCGCGCCCCGCATGGGCATCAGCCCTTGGGCAGCGTCGGCACGCGCACGAAGTCTTCGAGCGACAGGCCGCGCTCGGCCAGCAGCGACTCGATGGCCGGGCGCAGCTGGCCCAGGCTTTCCTCCACGGCCTCGCGCACCGTGTCCACCACCACCTGGGTGCCGCGCTCGATCTCGATGTTGAGCGCGTCGCCCACGCGCTTGTCCTCGAACACCGTGGCGCGGCGCGTCTCGGGAATCAGCCAGACTTCGAACCAGCCCTCGGCGCGGTTCACCTCGGCCACCGTGAGGCTGGCGCCGTGGATGGCGATGTAGCCCTTGGCGAAGACGTAGCGGCGGAACGGCCCGGGCACCGACACGCGCCACACGAGGTTGTTCTCCAGCTCGCGCCGCTCGGCCAGCGTGCCGGTGAAGTCGATGTGGCCCGAGAGCGGATGGCCGCCGATCTCGGCCCCGTCCCTGGCAGCGCGCTCCACGTTCACGCGCGCGCCCACGGCATAGCCGCCCAGCGTGGTGATGTTCAGGCTTTGCAGCATCACGTCGAAGGTGGCGCGCGTGGGCGAGAGGATCTCGGTCACCGTCAGGCACACACCATCGACGGCCACGCTCGCGCCGATGGCCAGGTCCTGGCAGAAGCCTTCGGGAAAGTCGATGGTGAAGGTGCGCAGGCCTGCGCGGTCCTCGATGGCGGCGATGGTGGCGGTGGCCTGGACGATGCCTGTGAACATGGCTGCTGGCTGGAGGTGGTGCGAAAGCTTGGAATTGTGCCAGCAGGGGCCTTCAGCAGATCTGCCCAACGCCATCCATAGGGCTGCACCGGCTACGATGGCGCACCGCTCGATCCGAGGAGACTACGCATGGCTTTGCACACTTGGCTGCTGTATCTGGTGGCGGCGCTCGGCCTGTCGCTCACCCCTGGGCCCAACAGCCTGCTGGCGCTGACCCACGGCGCCTTGCACGGCCACCACCGTGCGCTCTACACCATTACCGGCGGTGCGCTGGGGTTTGTCTGCGTGATCGCGCTGTCCATGGTGGGCATCGGGGCATTGCTGCAGGCCTCGGCCCATGCGCTGCTGGTGCTCAAGTGGGCAGGTGGTGCGTACCTGGTGTGGCTGGGGGTGCAGCTGTGGCGTGCGCCGCCGCTGCAGCTGGAGGCGGCTGCGGACGTGGCCCGTGCCTCGCACCGCGGCATGATGTTCCGCCAGGGCCTGCTGGCGGCGGTGTCCAACCCCAAGGCGCTGCTGTTCTACGGCGCATTCCTGCCCCAGTTTATCGACCCGCAGCGCAGCCTGTGGTGGCAGTTCGCCATCATGGCTGGCACGTTTGGCGCGATCGAGTGCCTGGTGGAATACCTGCTGGCCCGAATGGCGCACCGCATCCGCCCGGCCCTGCAGCGCTTCGGCAAGCGGTTCAACCGCGTCTGCGGCGGCGCCTTTGCGGTCATGGGCGCGTCGCTGCCGCTGACGCGCTGACCCCCTTCAGGCCGCCACCGGCAGGCACAGCCGCAGGCGCGCGCCGCCCAGGGGCGACTGCCCGGCCTGCACGCTGCCGCCATAGGTGTCGGCCAGGGCGCGCACGATGTCCAGGCCCAGGCCGGAGCCGGGGCGCCGTTCGTCGAGCTGCACGCCGCGCTCGAACATGCGCTCGCGCTCGGCCTCGGGGATGCCGGGGCCGTCGTCGTCCACGGTGAAGCACAGCTGGCCCCCTTCGCGCCGCACATCCACCACGACGCGCGAACGCGCCCATTTGCCGGCGTTGTCGATCAGGTTGCCCAGCAGTTCGTACAGGTCCTGCGGCTCGCCGCGAAACGCCGCGTCCTGCGCGCCCTGGGCGAGCTCGAACGACAGGCCGCGCACGGCATGCAGGCGCTGCATGGTGCGCAGCAGCGCCCGCACGGGCTCGAGCACCGGCGTGGCCAGGCCGGTGGCGCGCACGGCGGCGGCGGCGCGCGCGCGCGCCAGGTGGTAGTCGACCTGGCGGCGCGCGGCGTCCACCTGTTCGCGCACCAGCGCGCCCAGCGGGCCCGGCTCCTGGGCGGCGGCGTTGGCCAGCACGGACAGCGGCGTGTGCACCGCATGCGCCAGGTTGCCCGCCTGGGTGCGGGCGCGCTGCACCATGTCGGCGTTCTCGGCCAGCATGTGGTTGAACTCGGTCACCAGCGGCTGCAGCTCCTGCGGGAACGGCCCCTGCAGCTGTGCGGCGGTGCCGGCACGCACGGCGGCCAGCCGCTGGCGCAGCAGTTGCAGGGGGCGCAGCGCGAGCTGCAGCTGCAGCACCACGGCCAGCGCCAGGCCGGCGGCCAGCACGCCCAGGGCGATGAGCAGCATGCGGGTGAAGCCCTGCAGCGGCTCGGCCAGCAGGGCCTGGTCGCCCGCCACCACCAGGCGCAGGGGCGGGGCGGCATCGTCGGGCAGCTGCAGCGTGCGTGCCACGGCCAGCAGCCGGTGGCCCTGGGCGTCTTGCAATGAAAGCACGCGGTAGCCCCGGGCGGGGTAGCCCTCGGGCGCGGGCGGCAGGACCAGCGCCTGGTCCCACAGCGAGCGCGAGCGCGCCACGGCCGCACGCGGCTCGTCGCCCAGGCGGTCGATCTGCCAGTACAGGCCCGACAGCGGCCGCTCCAGGCGCGGATCGGCCACCATGGGGGACACGACGAGCCGCCCGCCCGCCCCCCAGTCCACCACGGCGCTGAGCTGGTCGAGCTGCAGCACCAGCTGCGCCTGCAGCTGCTGCGTGATGTGGTCCAGGAACAGGGTGCGCAGCCCCCAGCCGGCGGCGGCGATGCTGAGCAGCATCCAGGCCAGCGTGCCGGCCAGCAGGCGCAGGCGCAGGGAACGTGTTGATGGTCTTTTCATGGTGCCCGTTGCCCCGCAAAGGCAGTGGATGCAAGGCGCCCACCGCAAGCCGCACTGATGTGCGGCGAGGATGGGCAACGCCGCAGACGCTGCCTTTGCGGGGCAACCCTTCGGGCAAGGCAGCAAAAAGCCGCACTCGTCGTTGCGCACCTTGCCCAGGCCACCAGCATGGCCCGCGGCGCGCGCCTAGAGTGCGGCTTTTTGCTGCCTTGCGGGCACCATGAAAAGACCATCAACACGTTCCGTCGCCCTTCATGCGCCGCCGCCCACGCCCACGTCCACCAGCCGGTAGCCCAGGCCGCGCACGGTTTCTATGCAACCCTCGGGCAGCTTCTTGCGCAGGCGGCCCACGAAGACCTCGATGGTGTTGGAGTCGCGCTCGCTGTCCTGCGGGTAGATGTGCTCGGCCAGCTCGGTGCGCGACAGCACCTCGCCCTTGCGCTGCATGAGCAGCGACAGCAGCTTGAACTCGTGGCTGGTGAGCGTGAGCGGCCGGCCATCGACCAGCACGCGCGCCTGGCGCGTGTCCAGCCAGATCGGGCCGCACTGCCACTGCGCGCTGGCGTGCTCGCCCACGCGGCGCAGCAGGGCGCGCAGGCGCGCCAGGAGTTCCTCCATGTGGAAGGGCTTGGCCAGGTAGTCGTCGGCGCCCGCGTCCATGCCCGCCACCTTTTCCTGCCAGCTGCCGCGCGCCGTGAGGATGAGCACCGGCATGTTGCGCCCAGCGGCGCGCCAACGGCGCAGCACCGACAGGCCGTCGAGTTGGGGCAGGCCCAGGTCGAGCACCACGGCGTCGAAGCTCTCCACGTCGCCCAGGTAATGGGCCTGCACGCCGTCGCCAGCGGACTCCACCGTGTGGCCGGCACCGGCGATGGCCTGCACGAGCTGTGCGCACAGGGTGGGCTCGTCCTCCACGACCAGGATCCGCATCAGAAATCTCCCTTGCGTTTGATCTTCAGCACGCGGCCGTCGACCGCGTCCACCTTGAGCTTGGCCATGCGTCCGTCCTTTTGCAGCAAGCGGATTTCGTAGACGTAGCGCCCATCGTCGCGCTCGAACTCGATCTTGAGCACCTGGCCCTGGTATTCGCGCTCGACCTTGTCCAGCACCTGGCGCAGCGGCAGCACCTGGCCCTGCTGCAGCGCCTCGCGGGCGAGCTCGTGATCGCGCTCGTCGGCATGCAGCGTGCCGCCGGCGCCCAGGATGCCCAGGGCGATCGCAAGCGGGACGATGGTGCGGCGATACATGTGCATAGGCCTGGTTTTATACGCACCGCGCGATGAACCTCCGATGAACGCCGCCTTCAGCAAGGGTTCAGGGTGGCTTTTCGAGAATTCCCGGCAGGCCAGGCGCCGTGCCGGGCCATCCATCAAGGAGTCATCGCCATGCAACAGAACATCCGCCGCTTCCTTGTCGCCATTGCCGCCGGCACCGCCGTGACCTGGGGCATCGCCCAGGCACAAGCTCCGGCCACGCAGGCCCCGGCAGCCGCCACCGCACCCGCGGCTGCGCAGCTGACCGTGCGCGACGTCTACGACCGCATGGAGGCCGCGGGCTACCGCGACATCCGCGAGATCGAATGGGACCACGGCCGCTACGAAGTCAAGGCCAGCAACGCCCAGGGCGAACGCGTGAAGCTGTACGTGAACGCCACCACCGGCGCCGTAGAGAGCACCCGTACCCGCACTCGCCGCTAAAAGCGCCTTCCATCCACCGACAAGGAGAACGTCATGCGCATCAAAGCGGTCCTGGGCATCTGGTTGCTCGTCATCACCCTGGCATGGATAGCGGTGGTGCCGGCCGGACCGGGCGTGCAACCGCTGTTCGATGCCCAGGGCGCGGCCACGGGCTGGTGGCAGTTGCGCCAGCATGCCCTGTACCTCACGGGGCTGTGGAGCATCGGCCTGATGGCCCTGGCCATGGTGCTGGCGCTGCGCCTGCCCTGGCTGGAGCGCCCGCTGGGCGGCATGGACCAAGTCTACCGCCTGCACAAGTGGGCGGGCATTGGCGCGGCCGTCGCGGCCATCGCGCACTGGGGCTCCAAGGAGTCGAGCGGCTGGATCAAGGCCCTGTGGGGCCGCGCCGGCAAACCCGAGCACGACGCCGTGCTGCCCTGGCTCACCGACGCGCGCGGCCTTGCCAAGGACCTGGGCGAATGGGCCTTCTACCTGCTGCTGGCCATGGTGGCCGTCACGCTGCTGACCCGGCTGCTGTCCTACAGGCCCTGGCGCCTGCTGCACCGCGCCATGCCGCTGCTGTTCCTGGCGCTGGCACTGCACACGGCAGCCCTGATGCCGCTCTCCTTCTGGGCGCTGCCGCTGGGCCTGCTCATGGGCACGCTGCTGGCGCTGGGCAGCTTGGCGGCCCTCTGGTCGCTGGCGGGCCGGATCGGCCGCGCGCGCAGCCACCAGGGGCGTATCCATGCCGTGCGCGCGCTCGGCGATGGCGGCCCGCTCGCACCCGTCGAGGTGGTCTGCTCCCTGCCCGCCAGCTGGCCAAGCCACCGTGCGGGGCAGTTCGCCTTCGTGCGCTTCGACCGTGCGGAGGGACAGCACCCCTTCACCATCGCCAGCGCCCCCGGCAGCCTGGGGCGCAGCGACCAGGGCGAGCCGCTGCTGCGCCTGGTCATCAAGCCACTGGGCGACTACACCCGCACCCTGGGCCAGCGCCTGCGCGTGGGCCAGCGCGTGGACATCGAAGGCCCCTACGGCCGCTTCGACGGCCGGGGCCGCCAGCGGCGCCAGCAGGTGTGGGTGGCGGGCGGCGTGGGCGTGACGCCCTTCCTGGCGCTGCTGGAGGCACGCCAGCCGGGCGCGGCCCCCGCGCGCGCCCATTCGCAACCCGTGCACATGCACTACTGCACCCGCGACGCGGCGCGCGACCCGCTGCTGCCGCGCCTGCGCCAGCTGTGCGCGCAGGCCCAGCCGCCCGTGCGACTCAGCGTGCACGACGACGCACTGGGCCAGCGCCTCACGCCCCAGGCCCTGGAGGCCACGGCCGGGCCGCTGGACATCTGGTTCTGCGGCCCGCAGGGCCTGGGCGAGCTGCTCGCGGCGCACGCCGGCGGCACGCGTGCCTGGCGGCTGCACCGCGAATCATTCGCCATGCGTTGACCCCGTGCAACAGGCCGAGGCCGGAACGCAGTTATGTTTCGGACTGCGAAGTCGCATGCCCCCATTGGAGAGACCATGAAACCGCTCGACAACCGCTACCACCCCCTGCTGATCGGTGTGCACTGGCTGACCCTGGCGCTGCTGATCGCCGTCTATGCGCTGATCGAGCTGCGCGGGATCTATCCCAAGGGCAGCGCGGCCCACGACCTGATGAAAACATGGCACTTCACGCTGGGCTTGACCGTGCTCGCCCTCGTCCTGGTCCGCCTGCCGCTGCGCCTGGCCTGGCGCGCGCCACCGATCACCCCTGCGCCGCCCGCCTGGCAGCATCGCCTGGCGACGGCCATGCACGTGGCACTGTACGTGCTGCTGCTGGTGCTGCCAGTGCTGGGCTGGCTCACGCTCTCTGCCAAGGGCAAGGCGATCCCATTCTTCGCGCTGCAACTGCCGCCCCTGATCGGCGCGGACAAGGCGCTGGGCAACAACCTGGAGCAGATCCACGGCTTCATCGGCGACATCGGCTTCCTGCTGATCGGCCTGCACGCCGGCGCCGCGCTGTACCACCACTACCTGGTGCGCGACGACACGCTGCGGCGCATGTGGCCTTCGCGCCCGGCGGCGCGGCGCTAGCGCCTTCGCCCAACGACCTGGTTCCGCTTGCAAAGAAAGGGCTCGACCATGAAATCCCTCATCCCCTGCCTGTTCGCCCTGTCCCTGGGCACCACGGCCTCCCCGGCGCTGGCCGACGACGATTGCGATGCCCCCGTCGGGCGCTGGCAGCCACGCGATGCCGTGCTGCAGCACGCGGCGCGCCAGGGCTGGCAGGTGCAGCGCCTGAAGATCGACGACGGCTGCTACGAGATCCGCGGCCAGGATGCCCAGGGGCGCGCCTTCAAGGCCCGGCTCGACCCCGAGACGCTGCGCGTGGTGAAGATGAAGTGGCGCGACCGCGACCACGAACGCCACCGCGAGCGCACCCGGGGCCAGGACGCGGCCCCCGCTGCCCCGCCGGCCCTGGGCACCACGCCGCGCGGCCAGACCGAATGACCCCCTGTACCGGAGAACCCATATGTCCACCAAACCCCTGCTGACTGCCATCGCCGCCGCCTGCGCGCTCGCCCTGCCCGCCCTGGGCCAGGCGCGCCAGGTCACCCTGACCACCCAGCTCAAGAACTACGGCGGCGACGGCGCCTACCTCGCCGTCTACCTCACCGACGCCAAGGGCGCCTACGCCGGCACGCTGTGGGTGGCCGGCGGCAAGGCCAAGTACTACAAGCATCTGTCGGACTGGAACCGCCTGTCCGCCGGCGACGCCAGGCGCCTGAACGGCGTGACCGGCGCCAGCGTGGGCGCGGGGCGCACGCTGAAGGTGACGGCCGACCTGGCCGACGCGCTGATCGACGCCGGCTACGAGATCCGCGTCGATGCCGCCGTGGAGGACATGCGCGACAGCCCCGGCGAGATCCGCCTGCCTCTGACCACGCAGAACGCCGGCAAGCCCCAGCCGGGCAGGCAGTACATCCAGTCGCTGACCTACCAGCTGCAATGACCATGGGCTGGAAATCCGTCCACCGCTGGCTCGGCCTGACCCTGGGCACCCTGGCCATGGTGCTGGGCCTGTCGGGCGCGCTGCTGGCCATCGATCCGCTGCAGCAGGCCTGGCAGGCCCCGGCCGCCGCGCCCGGCCTGCCCGTGGCCACGCTGGTGCAGCGAGTGCAGGCCGGCATGCCGGGCGTGGAGGAGATCCGCCGCCTTCCGTCGGGCGCCATCGCCGCCTTCGGTTTTTCCGGCGAGCAGGCGCAGGCGCTGTATGTCGATCCGGCCGACGGACGGCTGCTCGGCCCGTACCAGCCGTCGAGCATGCCGCGCTGGGTCAAGAACCTGCACCGTGCCCTGCTGCTGGGCGACGCCGGGCGCTGGGCCGCGGCGGGCGCGGCGCTGGCCATGGCGGTGCTGTCGGTGTCGGGCCTGGTGCTGCTGCTGCGCCGCATGGGCGGCTGGCGGCAGCTGGCGGGCCGGGTGCGCGGCACGCTGGCGCAGCGCCTGCACGTGCTCGCGGGCCGGGTGGTGCTGGCGGTGCTGTGCCTGTCCTCGGTGACGGCGCTGCTCATGAGCGCGTCTACGCTGGGGCTGGTGGCGCCCGGCGCCGGGCCCGAGCCCGAGGTGGCCTCCACCGCCGTCAGCGCCGCCCCCCTGCCTGCCGGCAAGCTTCCCCTGCTGCAGGACCTGCGCACGGGCGACCTGCGCAGGCTCAACCTGCCCGACGCCACCGACCCCACCGACACCTGGCAGGTCACCACGGTCCAGGGCCAGGGCTGGATGGACCGCTACAGCGGCCAGACCCTGGCCTGGCAGGAAGCGACGGCCGCCCAGCGCATCGACGACTGGGCGCGCGTGCTGCACACGGGCGAGAGCGCCTGGCCCTGGGCCGTGGTGCTGGGCCTGTCGGGCCTGAGCGTTCTGCTGTTCTGGGCCACCGGCGTGCTGATCTGGTGGCAGGAACGGCAGGGCGCGGTGCGCATCGCGGACAACTGCACTCTGCCGCAGGCCGACGTCCTGGTCTTCGTCGCCAGCGAGGGCGGCAGCACCTGGGGCTTTGCCCAGGCGCTGCACGGCGCGCTGGTGCGGGCCGGCCATCGCGTGCACAGCACGGGCCTGGAGCATTTCCAGACCACGCCCGCCACCCGGCAGGTGTTCATCCTGGCCGCCACCTATGGAGAGGGCCAGCCCCCGGCGCACGCGCGCCATGCCCTGCAGCGCATCGCCGCGCAGGCCGCAGGCGCCGTGCCGGTGACGGTGCTGGGCTTCGGCGACCGGCAGTACCCCTCCTTCTGCGCCTTTGCCCAGGCCATCGAGCAGACGCTGCGCGCCCGGGGCTGGCCCGCGCTGCTGCCGCTGGAATGCATACACCAGCAGTCCAGCCAGCAGTTCGCCCGCTGGGGCGGGGCGCTGGCGCAGGCGCTGGGCGAACCGCTCGCTATCGACTACCGGCCGCGCCTGCCGCCCACCACGGCGCTCACGCTGGTGTCGCGGCGCGACTATCCGGGGCAGGACGGCCGCCCCACGGCCATCCTGCGTTTCTCATGGCCGCGGCTGCCATGGCACGAACGCCTGCGCGGGCACGGCCTGGCGCGCTTTGCGGCGGGCGACCTGGTGGGCATCGTGGCGCCGGGCAGCGCCGTGCCGCGCTACTACTCGCTGGCCTCCGGCAGCGCGGACGGCTTTCTCGAAATCTGCGTGCGCCAGTGGCCCGGCGGCCTGTGCTCCTCGCACCTGCTGGGCCTCAAGCCGGGAGACGGCACCCAGGCCTTCATCCGCAGCAACCCGGGCTTTGCCCTGCAGGACCGGCCGCGCAGCGCGCTGCTGATCGGCGCGGGCACGGGCGTGGCCCCGCTGGCGGGCTTCATCCGGAGCAACGACGGCCGCACGGCCATGCACCTGTACTTCGGCGCGCGCGACCCGGCGCGCGACTATTACTTCGAGCCCGAGATCCAGCGCTGGCGCGACGAGCAGCGCCTGGCCAGCGTGCAGACCGCCTTCTCGCGCGTGCCCGGGGGCGGCTACGTGCAGGACGTCCTGCGCCGCGACCGCGAGCGCCTGCGCGCGCTGCTGGCCGGCGGTGCCATCGTGCGCGTGTGCGGCAGCCGCCCCATGGCGCAGGCCGTGGCACAGGTGCTGGACGACATCCTGGGCACGCTGGGCCTGAGCGTGCGCGAGCTCAAGGTCAAGGGGCGCTATGCCGAAGACCTGTTCTGAGGCCGGGGCGCCCCTCACGCGCCTGCAGCTGCACGGCCCCGCCATGGGCACGCGCTGGTCAGTCGGCTGCGACGCGCCCGCAGGGATGGACCACAAGGCGCTGCATGCCGCCCTGCAGGCCGCCGTGGCACAGGTAGACGCGCAGATGTCGCCCTACAAGCCGGACAGCGACCTGCTGCGCCTGAACCGCGCACCCGCCGGCGCCTGGATCGACCTGCCCACCGAAATGCTGCAGGTGCTCGCCCGCGCGCTGGAAGTCTGCCGCCTGAGCGGTGGCGCCTTCGAACCCGCCGTGGGCGCGCTCGTCGATGCCTGGGGCTTTGGCGCCGCGCGCGATGCGCCCGACGCGCAGGCCATCCACGCCGCCCGGGCCGCCCATGCCGCGCCCCGCCCGCCGACGCACCAGGCGCTGGAACTGGACCTGCCCGCGGGCCGCGCGCGCAAGCACGCCCCGCTGCAGCTCGACCTGTGCGGCATCGCCAAGGGCTATGCGGTGGACCGCATGTGCGACATGCTGCAACGGCACGGCGTGCGCCACGCGCTGGCGGCGCTCGACGGCGAGTTGCGCGCCCTCGGCCCCCAGGCCGACGGCGCCCCCTGGGCCGTGGCGCTGGAGAGCCCCCTGGAGGGCCGCCGCAGCGCGCAGGGCGTGATCGAACTGCAGGACCTGGCCGTCGCCACCTCGGGCGACTACCGGCGCTTCGTGCGGGTGGGCCAGACGCGCCTGGCGCACAGCATGGACGGACGCCGCGGCGCGCCGGTGAACAACGGCGTGGCCTCCGTCACCGTGCTCGCACCGAACTGCATGGACGCCGACGCCTGGGCCACGGCGCTGCTGGTGGCCGGCCCCGGCGAAGGCCTGGCCCTGGCGCAGCGCCTGGGGCTGGAGGCGCTGTGGCTGCTGCGCCGCGGCGGCGCGCTGGTGCAACTGGGGCTGGGGCGGTTCGGCGGCGCGTGAACGGCGGGTGAACCCGGCATTCAGCACCGGTTCACCGCCCCCGGCGCAGACTGCAGCCACAGTCGATCGCGACTGCAATCAATCCAGCGAAGGAGATCACCATGCGCACCACCGTCATTCTCGCCACGATGGCCATGCTGGGCGCCACCATCGCCAGCCCCGCGCTCGCCGCAGACCATGGCCGCGACCGCGGGCACGAGCAGGCCAGCATCCGCAGCGCCGACGGCTTCGACCATGGCATGCAGGCCGTGCCCAACAACGCCGGGCCGCAGGAACGTGCCCACGGCTGGCGCTACTTCTCGGATCCCCAGGCACGCCGTGCCGTCGTCATCAGCCCGCAGGGCGACTACTACCTCAGTCGAGGCAAGGGCCTGCGCTGGGTGGCCGGGGCGCAGACGCAGGTCTGACGCAGGCGCTCGGCTCTACGCGCCGCCGTCCTGCGGACCGCCCCACACGGCGGCCTGCAGGTCCAGGGGCAGCTCATGGGCCAGCCCCTGGTGCTCGCGCTCGTGGTGGTGCTCCAGCACGTGGCGCAGCGCATGCGCCGAATCGAGCAGTTGCAGCACCGCGCGGCGCCGGGCCATCTCGTCGCGCAGGGGATGGGCGGCAGCGGCCTGCACGCGCTGCGCGTATTCATCGGCCAGCAGGACGATGCGCTCGTGCTCCAGCAGGTACACGCGCGCGGCCCAGCGCGCGCCCTGGGGCACATGGGGCAGCAGGCGGGTGTTCTCGATCTCGATGTGCCGCGCCAAGTCCGCGCGCCAGCGCTGCAGGCGCTCCAGCGCGGCACCGAAGTCCGCGCCCACCACATCGAGCAGATGGGCCTGCAGCTGCGCATCCAGCCGTTCGTGCTGGTCCTCGAAATAAGCGGGCGGGTGGGTCGTGGCCATCAAGCAAGTCCATCGCAACAGGAAGGACGGCTCTTATACACTGCCTAAAAACCCTACCGGCGCCCTGCCCCATGCCAGACCGACCACCTGCCGCAGCCACCCCCTTGCCAGGCCTGAGCAGCCGCGAGGCGGCCGAGCTCCTGGCGCGCGACGGCCCCAACCAGCTGCCGGGCAGCACGCCGAAATCCACGGCTGCCATCGTGCGCGAGGTGCTCACCGAGCCCATGTTCCTGATGCTGCTGGCCGCGGGCGGTATCTACCTGACACTGGGCGACCGGGGCGAGGCGCTGTTCCTGCTCGGCTTCGTGTTCGTGGTCATCGGCATCACGCTGGTGCAGGAGCGGCGCACGCAGCGCGCGCTGGAATCGCTGCGCGACCTCTCGGCCCCGCGCGCGCTGGTCCTGCGGGACGGCGCGGAGCAGCACATCGCCGGGCGCGACGTGGTGTGCGGCGATGTGCTCGTGCTGCACGAGGGCGACCGCATCGCCGCCGATGCCTTGCTGCTGGACGGCCAGCTGGAGGTGGACGAATCGCTGCTCACGGGCGAGTCCGTGCCCGTGGCCAAGCTGCCCGATGACGCGAGCGGACAGCGCCTGTACGCCAGCACCGTGGTCACGCGCGGCGTGGGCCTGGCGCGGGTCTGCGCCACGGCGGGCCGCACGGCCGTGGGAAGCATCGGCGCCGACCTGGCCGCCACCGAGGCGCCGCCCTCGCCGCTGCAGCAGCGCTCGCGCCGCCTGGTGCGCGCCCTGGGGGCGCTGGCGCTGGTGCTGGCCACGGCCCAGGTGCTGCTGGGCTGGTGGTGGAACGGCCGCCCGCTGCTCGACAGCCTGCTGTCGGGCATCGCCCTGGCCATGGCCCTGCTGCCCGAGGAAATACCGGTAATCCTCACCGTGTTCCTGGCGCTGGGTGCCTGGCGCATCGCGCAGCTGAAGGTGCTCACGCGGCGCATCACCGCCGTCGAGACCCTGGGCGCCATCACCGTGCTGGCGGTGGACAAGACCGGCACGCTGACCCAGAACCGCATGGCCGTGGCCGAGCTGGCGACGCCCGCGCTGCACTGGCGTGCCGAGGGCGCCGGCGAGCTGCCCGAGGACTTCCACCGGCTGGTCGAATTCGCCATGCTGGCCACGCCGGGCGACCCGTTCGACCCCATGGAAAAGGCCATCCAGCAGTTCGGCCATGACTGGCTGCGGGGCACGGAGCATTTGCACGACGGGCGCGAGCCGGTGTTCGAGTACGCCCTATCGGGCGAGATCCTGGCCATGACGCGCGTGTACGCCACCAGCGCGCCCTACCGGCACCTGCTGGCCACCAAGGGCGCGCCCGAGGCCGTGGCCGACCTGTGCCACCTGGACGAGGCGCGCCGCACGGCCATACGCGCCCAGGTCGAGGCCCTGGCCGAGAGCGGCCTGCGCGTGCTCGCCGTGGCGCGCGGGCATTGGGCCGGCGCATCCGGCCAGGCGTTGGCCTGGCCGCCGAGCCAGCACGACTTCGACTTCGAGTTCCTGGGCCTGCTGGCGCTGGCCGACCCGCCGCGCCCCGAGGTGCCCGAGGCCCTGGCCCAGTGCCGCAGCGCCGGCGTGCGCGTGGTGATGATGACGGGCGACCACCCGGCGACGGCGCGCGCCATTGCGCGGCAGGTGGGCCTGTCCGACCGCCCCGAGGCGCTGACCGGCGACGAGCTGCAGGCCCTGGACGACACCACACTGCGCGAGCGCCTGCGCCGCGTGGATCTGTGCGCGCGCCTCAAGCCCGCGCACAAGCTGCGCCTGGTGCAGCTGCTGCGCGCCGACGGCGCCGTGGTCGCCATGACCGGCGACGGCGTGAACGACGCACCGGCGCTCAAGGCCGCCGACGTGGGCATCGCCATGGGCGAGCGCGGCACCGACGTGGCGCGCGAGGCGGCGGCGCTGGTGCTGCTCAAGGACAGCTTCGCCCACATCGTCGCCGCCATCCGCCAGGGCAGGCGCATCGACGACAACGTGCGCAAGGCCACGCGCTTCGTGTTCGCCGTGCATATGCCCATCGTCGCGCTGGCGCTGGCGCCCACGCTGCTGCACTGGCCCGCGCTGCTGCTGCCGGTGCACATCGTGCTGCTGGAGCTGCTCATCGACCCTGCCTGCTCCATCGTCTTCGAGGCCGAGCCCGAGGCCGCGGACATCATGCGGCGCCCCGCGCGCCCCGTGGACGACTCGCCCTTCGCACCCGGCGCGCTGCTGCTGCCCATGGTGCAGGGCCTGGGGATCGCCGCCGTGCTGCTCGCGGCGCAGGCCTGGCTGCAAGCCCAAGGCTGGAGCGTGGCCCAGGGGCGTGCCGTGGTGCTGGGCGCCCTGGTGCCGTGCGTGCTGCTGCTCATCCTGGCGCACCGCGACCCGGCGCAGCCGCCATGGCGGCGCGGGCCAACCCCCAACCCCTGGCTGCTGCCCATGGCGGCGGCCATGGGCCTGCTGCTGGCGGCCGTGCTGATCCTGCCGGGCCTGCGCCAGCTGATGGGCCTGGCCGGCGCGGGCCTGCCGACGCTGGCAGCGGTCGCCGCCGTGCTGGCGCTGTGCCTGGCCTGGCTGGAGCTGCTGCGCCTTGCCGCCCGCCGCCGGATACGCGCGCGGCCCTGGCGCTGAGTCGGCGTGGCCGCGCACGGACTCCAGCAACAATCGCCTGTTTTCCTGATGAGCGACATGCCTCGGATCAGGCCGCGCCCCCCGCCCCGCCCTCTCCCAGAGGGAGCAGGAAGCAGGGCCATCGCGGCCGGCCTCCCTTCCCCTTGGGGAAAGAAGGGGCGAGGGAGGGGCCTGCACGGCGCGGAGGTGGCCAGGCGTGTTTCACTGAATTCCAGGGGTGCGGGGGATGGGTTGGAGATGGCATGGGCTGGGCGCGCTGGGGGCGGCGCTGTGCAGCGCACAGGCCCTGGCCTGCGAGGGCGCGCAATACGTCCGCCTGCGCCAGCCCGTGGAGGTCAGCCCCCAGGAGAAGGCCGAATTCCGGGCGATGGCGCCGCTGCGCGTGCTGTCGTCCGACGCGCCCCCCATGGCACGCTACGACCAGCGCAGCAAGGCCTACACCGGCATCAGCGTCGACGTCTGGTGCTTCATCGCCCGGGAACTGGGGCTGCGCTACGAGACCGTCCCTGGCCTGGACCAGCCCCTGACGGAAAAGCTGCGGCAGGTGCAGCAGGGCCGTGCCGACGTCTTCATGCCGCTGAGCCAGCAGCCCGAGCGGGCGAGGCTGGGCCTGTTTACCCGGCCGTACTACGAAAGCCACTACGCCGTCATTGCCCGGGCAGCGCATGTTCACCGAAGACCGCTACCGCTACGAATACTTCGACCTGGAGGTCATCCTCTCCCTGCGCGAGCATCCGCGCGAATACCGGTTCTACTTCAGCCCCTCGCCGCGGCACCAGCGCATCGTGGCGGCGTTCGACCGCTAACTGGAGGCCCTGGACGTCTCGGCCTCCATCAGCGCCCACGAGGATGGCGAGCGCGAGTTCATCGGCCGCCACATGGCGCAGAACGGCCAGCGCGCCGTCCTGCAGACCGCCAGCGTGGCCGCCGCCACCCTGGTGCTGGTGTTCGGCCTGGCATTCATGCGCTACCGGCGCATGGCGCGCCTGCAGCACGCGGGAGCGCCGCTGAGCGTGCTACTGCTGGACGTGGAGCACTTCAAGTGCGTCAACGACCACTACGGGTACGCCACAGGGGACGACTATCTGCGCGCCATCGCCCAGGTGCTGCGGAAAACGGTGACCCGGCCCACCGACCTGGCGGCGCGCCATGGCGGCGAGGAGTTCGCCTGCCTGCTGCCCGACACCGCCGCCAGGGACGCGCGCAGCGTGGCCGAGCGCATCCGCCAGGCAACGGCCCGGCTTGCCCTGCCCAATGCCCTGACCGGGGAGAAAACCCTGACGGTGAGCATCGGCGTCGCCACCCTGGCGCAGGACCGCGCCAGCGCGCAGGAACTGCTGCAGCAGGCCGACGCGCTAACTCTACGCGGCCGAACGCGCGGGGCGCAACCGCGTCCAGGCCGTCGAGCTCTAAGAACTCGTTCGAAGCCGGAAGCTCCCAAGGCCTGGGGAGTTCCCGATACATATGCGCGTTTCCTCGCGGTCCTTGGGTCATGCCGTGACGAACGCGCCCAGGCGCCTCCAGGCCGCCTGCATCTCGGAAACCAGTTGCTCCATCTGCGCGGCTACCGTCGTTTCGCGCGTGATGCCGAAGACGCTCTGGCCCGCTGCCTCGTAGATCAACGCGGCATCGCCGTGTTCATGGATCGATGCGAACACATCCCCCGTCAGCACCTGCTGGTAGGGCATGCCCAGCGGAGCAGGCGCCTGGGGCTCGTCCCAGGCATCGATCCACGCGCTGCGCACCACCCGGCAGGGCTTGCCGCTGTGGGCGCGCGAGATCACCGTGTCATCGCTGCCGCTGTCGATCAGGCGCCGCATCAGGGCGGGAGGGGTATGGTTTTCGCGCGCCGCCATCCACAGCGTTCCGAGCCACGCCCCTTGCGCGCCCGCGCCGATGCAGCCCAGCACCTGGGCGCCCGTGGCAATGCCGCCCGCAGCCAGCACCGGCTTGCCTTGCGCGGCATCCACGATCTGCGGCAGCAGCGACAGCGTGCCGATCGGCCCCGTGTGCCCGCCCGCGTCGTAGCCCTGTGCCACGAGCACATCCACCCCCATGTCCAGGGCCTTGCGCGCATGCCGCACGGTGCCCACGAGCGACATGGTCAGCTTGCCGCGGCTGCGCGCCTGCGCAATGAGGCTGGCGCGCAGGCCGATGGCCGTGACCACCGCACGGGCGTTGGATTGCAGCACCGCATCGATCTGCGCCTGGAACAGCGCCTCGGAACGTGCATGGGTGATGAAGAAGCTCGGCGCACCGGGCGGCTTGACGGCGAAGCGCGCGCGCAGGCCCTCCACGAAGGCCACGTGCTCCGGCGGCAGCGCCGCCTTCAGGCCGCGCGGATCGGCCTGCTGCGGCACCTTGGCAGGGAGCATGAGGTCGATACCATAGGGCCGCCCGTCCAGGCGGCGCTCCACCGCCTCGACGATGGCCGGGATCTGCCCGGGCGCGTCGCGTCCGAGCCCCAGCACGGGAAAGCCCCCTGCCTCGGCGATGGCCACCACCACGTCGGGCTCGTGCGAGAAACCGAAGATGGGGTGACGGATGCCCAGGGTGTCGCAGATCGGGGTGCGCAACGCGGCCATGTCAGTTCGCCTCGATGCCGGCCTGCTTGATGACCCGGCTCCACTTCTCGTATTCCCTGGCCACGAAGGCGTCGAACTGCGCGGGCGTCTGCAATGCCAGCTCCATGCCCAGGGAGGCGAACTTGGCCTGCACGTCCGGCTGCGCCACCACCCGCTCCACGTCCGCCGCCAGCTTCTGCAGCACCGGCGCCGGCGTGTTGGCGGGAGCCACCAGGCCGAACCACGTGCCGACTTCGTAGTTGGGCAGGTTTGCCGACTCGGCCACCGTCGGCAGATCCGGCAGCGCGCTCGCGCGCTTGGCCGTGGTGACCGCGAGCGCGCGCAGCTTGCCGCTCTTGGCATGCGGCATCGCCAGCGCCGCGGTCAGAGGCATCATGGCCACGCGGCCGCCCAGCAGGTCGTTGAGCGCGTCCGTCTGTCCCTTGTAGGGCACGTGGGTCAGCTTGATGTGGGCCTCCTGCGCCAGCAGTTCGCCCGACAGGTGGTTGGAAGTGCCCAGGCCCGCCGTCGCATAGGTCAGCGGCGGGTCGCTCTTCCTCGCCAGCTCCACCAGCTGCGCCATGGTGCTGGCCTGCACGCTGGGATGCACCACGATCACGTTGGGCACGATGCCGAAGCCGGCGATCGCCTTGAAGTCGCGCACGGGGTTCCATGTCACCTTTTGCAGGCTGGGCCCCACGGCGTGGCTCGGGCTCACGAGCAGCAGCGTGTAGCCGTCGGCCGGCGCCTTGGCCACGAAATCGGTGCCGATGGCGCCCCCTGCGCCGGTCTTGTTCTCCACGATGAACGGCTGCCCGTTCATCGTGGAGAGCTTGTCCCCGACCAGGCGCGCCACCGAGTCCACGATGCCGCCCGCGGAGAACGGCACGATGATCCTGACCGGCTTGGCCGGATAGGCGGCTTGCGCATGGGCTGCAGCCAACGGGGTCGCAGACAGGACTGCCGCCCAGGCCAGGCGGATGAACTTCTTCATGGTTGTCTCCTTGTAGTGGTGATGAAGGGTCAGGCGGCCGCGGCGGCCATGGTGCGTTTGGCGATGTTGGTCAGGTGGATCTGACTGGTGCCCTCGTACAGGCGGAACAGGCGCACGTCGCGGTAGAACCGCTCCGCCACGTTGTCTGCGATGTAGCCGCTGCCACCGAACAGCTGCACCGCGCGGTCCGCGACGCGGCCGCACATCTCGGAGGCAAACAGCTTGCACATGGAGGCTTCCATGGTCACGTCGGCGCCGGCGTCGCGCTTGCGCGCGGTCTCCAGCACCAAGGCGCGCGCGGCGTGGACCTCGGTGTTGCTCTCGGCGATCATCTGCTGCACCAGCTGGAACTCGCCCACGGGCTGGCCGAACTGCCGGCGCGTCTGCGCGCGGCGCACCATTTCGTCCACCAGCCGTATCGCGGGGCCCACGCACAGGCCGGCAAGGTTGATGCGCTGCTTGTTGAGTGCCTTCATCGCCGTCTTGAAGCCCTGCCCCTCCACGCCGCCCACGATGGCGCTTTCATGCACGCGCACCTGGTCCAGCACCACCTCGCCCACGGGCGATCCGTGCTGGCCCATCTTGCGATAGGCCGGCGGCGTGCTCAGGCCGGGCGCACCCCGCTCCACCAGGAAGGCCGTGACGCCGCGCGCGCCCTTGGACTGAGGATCGGTGCGCGCGAACACCGTGAACAGGTTGGCAATGGGCGCGTTGGTGATGAAGCACTTGCTCCCCGTGATCACGTAATGGTCGCCGTCGCGCACCGCCGTGGTCCGCAGCGCCGTGGCGTCCGAGCCTGCGTCGGGCTCTGTCAAGGCGAAGCAGCCGGTCACCTCGCCGCTGGCGAGCAGGGGCAGATAGCGGCGCTTCTGCTCGGGCGTGCCGTCCACCACCAGCGATTCGGACGCGATGCCCGTGTTGCCCCCGAAGCGCGCCCGGAAGGTGGTGGCGACCTGCGACACCTCGATGTTCACCAGCGCCAGTTCCTCCGTGGTGAGGCCCGCGCCGCCGTACTCCTCGGGGATGCTGTGGCCGAACAGGCCCAACTCGCGCATGCGCTGCACCACGGGTTCGGGAATCTCGTCCGCCGCGTCCACCTGCGCCTCGATGGGCAGGCATTCGGTGCGGAGGAATGTGCGGATCTCCTGGAGCATCGTTCCCAGTTGCTTGGCATCTCTGATCATGGTTTTCCTCGTAAGTGACTAGCGCAGCCCTTGGGCGATTTCGAGTTGGTGCACGGCTTCCTTGAGCAGCGGGGCCACTTCCCGGCCGAGCCGCTCGCGCGGCGCGCGATGCGCGCTGATCGTGCAGTTGAGCGCCAGCGGGGAGTCGCCCAGCGTGGTGCGCACCGGCACCGCGATGGCGTGGATTTCCTTGCGCCAGTCGCCCTTGGAATGGCAGTAGCCATGCGCGGCAAACCGCTTCCTGTCGGCCTCCCAGAGCGGCCGGTATTGTTCGAACTCCGCGCGGTTCTTCACCTTCAGGAAGTTCAGGATGGCCGTCTGCTGCGCGGCGGTACAGCCCAGGATGAGCGCGCGCCCCATGGCACAGGGCAGCAGCGGGCGCGTGGTGCCGATGTCGGGCAGGTGCTGGTTGGTGGAGTCCGCGCGCACGGAGTCGATGTAGACGAGCTGGTCGCGGTCACGCACGCCCAGATTGACGGTGCACCCTGTCGTGCGCGCCAGCGATTCCATGAGCGGCTTGGCCAGCTGGCGCACCTGCATGCTCGCGAGCAGAGGGTGTGCCAGCGACAGCACGCCCGGCCCCAGGCGGTACTTCTGCCCGTGGGCATCGCGGCTCAGGTAGCCCAGCAGGGTGAGCGTGTACGTCAATCGGGAGACCGTCGGCTTGGGCAGGCCGGTACGGTCCGCGATCTCGCGGTTGCCCAGCAAGGGCGTGGCGGCCGTGAAGGCGCGCAGCACCTCCAGGCCGCGCGCCAAGTTCATGGAGAACTGGCGGTCGGCGGACAGATCGTGCGGGTTGACGAGCCCGGGGAGCGGAATGGGGTTCAAGGTGCGAGCCTTTGGTCAGAGCGTGTGAATGAATTCGGCGTGGCCGAGCAGCGCATCGAAACGCGGCCCATCAATGCGCAAAGCGCAGCCATAGCTCGGGCTATGGCGAGCATTTGCAACGCAGAGGGGGCGTGTTTTGGCGTGATGAGCGGGCATGGTGGATTCGTTCACACGTTCTCAGGAGGCGCCATGATTCGGCGCGGCCCCGCGAGCGTCAACAGGATCGCGCCCATGGTTCGCTGTGCAAAACATAGTCTTGCCGGGCTCCGGGCGGGCTGGCACAAACACAGTCCCCTGAACGCCTCTTCACGTGTTTGCATGACCTCTTCTTCCTCGACCACGGGCGCCCTGGCCGGCGTGCGCATCCTCGACATGGCCACCGTGCTGGCGGCCCCCAGCGGCGCCACGCTGTGCGCCGACCACGGCGCGGACGTCGTGAAACTGGAGCTGCCCGACGGCAGCGACGCGCTGCGCCACATGCAGCCCATCCGGGACGGCTCTCCGCTGTGGTGGAAGGTGGCCAACCGCGGAAAGCGCGGCATCACGCTGGACGTGCGCAAGCCGCGCGGGCGCGCGTTGCTGCTCTCCATGCTCCCCCGCTTCGACGTGCTGGTGGAAAACTTCCGCAGCGGCAGCATGGACCGCTGGGGGCTGGACATCGCCACCCTGCACCAGGCCAACCCGCGCCTGATCGTCGTGCGCCTCACGGGCTTCGGGCAGACCGGCCCGTACCGCGCCCGCGCCGGTTTCGCGCGCGTGTTCGAGGCCATGAGCGGCTTCACCAATCTCACGGGCGAGGCCGGCCGCGCCCCCCTGCACAGCAATTTTCCGGTGGGCGATGCGGTCGCCGGCGTGTTCTGTGCCTTCTCCATCGCCGCCGAGATCGCACGCCTGCGCGCAGACTCTGAAGCCCTCGGATGCGAAGTGGACCTGTCCGCGACGGAGGCGCTGTTCCGCCTGCTGGACCCGCTGGCCGTGGAGCATGAGCAACTGGGGCAGGTACGGCACGCCGTGGGCAACCGCACCACCTACACGGCGCCGTCCAACATGTATCAGAGCCAGGACGGCACCTACTTCTCGATGGTCGCTTCCTCGCAGGCGATCTTCGTGCGCCTGTGCCAGGCGCTGGGCCGGCCCGAGTGGCTCGCGGATCCGCGCTTTTGCACCGCGACGCTGCGCATCGTCCACCTGGACGCGCTCGACAACGGTATCGCCGAGTGGTTCCGCCAGCGGCCGTTCGCGGACATCGCGGCGCTGCTGGAGCAGTACGAAATTCCCTTCAGCAAGGTCTACGACATCCGCGACATCGCGGCCGACCCGCACTTCCAGGCGCGCGGCGCCATCATCCGCCTGCCCGATCCGGAGTACGGCAGCCTGCCTGCCCCCTGCATCGTGCCGCGCGTTCCCGGGCGCGACATGCCCACGCCGCGCACCGGCCCGGCAGTCGGTGAGCACAACGCGCAGGTGTATGCGCAGTTCGGGCTCTCCGATGCCGACCTGGCCGATCTGCGCGCCGAAGGCGTGATCTGACCGCGAGGAGTCCACCCATGAACGCCCCCTTCCACGCCCTCGTCGTGCGCCAGCAGGACGGACAGGCGCACGCGGCCCTGGAGACCCTCACGGCTGGCCAGCTGTCTCCCGGCGAGGTCACGCTGCGCACCCGCTATGCGGGCATGAACTACAAGGATTGCCTGTCCCTGCTGGGCAAGGCCCGCATCATCTCCAGCTATCCGCGAATACCGGGCATCGAGGCGGTAGGCGAGGTCATCGCCTCCGAAGACGCGGCCTTCAGCCCCGGTGATGCCGTGCTGGTGCACGGTTTCCAGACCGGGATCGACTTCGACGGCGGACTCTCCGAAGTCATGCGCGTGCCCGCGCGCCACCTCCAGCGCGTGCCCGAAGGGCTGACGCCGCGGCAGGCCGCCATCATCGGCGTGCCCGGCTTCACGGCCGCGATGGCGCTGGAGCGCTTCGAAGCCTGGGGCCTCCAGCCCGGGGACGGCCCGATCGCAGTCACCGGCGCGGGCGGCGCCGTGGGGCGCCTGGCCATCCACATCCTGTCGCGCGCCGGCTACCGCGTGGCCGCTCTCACGCGCGACCTGGCGCAAACGGACGCGCTGCGCGCGCTGGGAGCATCCGATGTGCTCGATGCTTGCCTCGCGCTCGCGCCCCCGCGCCCGCTGGAAAAGGCGCGGTTCGCCGCCGCCATCGACAACGTGGGCGGCAGCACGCTCGCCTGGCTGCTGCGCTCCATGCAGGACGGCGGGCTGGTGGCCTCGGTGGGCAACGCGGCCGGCAATACGTTCGACGGCAGCGTGCTGCCCTTCATCATGCGCAGGGTGCACCTGTTCGGCATAGTCGCCAACGCCACGTGGGAAGAGCGGCTGCGCCTGTGGCACAAGCTCGCGCAGGACTGGGCGCCCGACTTCGCCGCGCTCGCACCCGATGTGCATGAGATCAGGCTGGGCGATGTCCTGGCGCATGCGCAGCGCCAGCTGGCCGGCGCCACCAGCGGCCGGACGCTCGTGGCGTTCGGAGAGGCGGCATGAGCGCACCCCTGGCCAGCGTGCGCGTGCTGGAGCGCGGCAAGACCGAACGCACTGGTGCCAGGTGTTCGAGGGCACCGAAGCCTGCGTGTCTCCCATGCCGTCGCTCGGCGCGCTGGCGGCCCACCCTCCATCTGCGCGCGCTGGGCAGCCTGGTCGAGCGAGAGGGCATCCTGCATCCCGCGCCCCGATTCATGCAGGCCCGCTCTGCCTGAAACGCACGCGTGCCACTTCAGTAGTTTTCCAGCGACTCGAACTTCAGACAGGGATGCCGTTCCAGCGTACGCACGCGGCGGATGGCGTCACGGCCGATGACGGTCTTGTGCACTTCGCTGGAGCCCTCGCCGATCTGGTTGAGCTTGGCGTCGCGAAAGAATCGCTCCAGCGGAAAGTCTTGCAGGTAGCCGCGCCCTCCCGTGAGCTGCAGCGCGTCCGTCACGACCTTCATGCCCAGGTCGGTAGCCTGCAGCTTTGCCATGGAGGCGAAGATGCCCGCGTCAGGGTCGCCGCTGTCGTATTTCTCGGCTGCCAGATGCACCAGCGCGCGGGCGGCTTCGAGCTGGGTGACCATGTCGGCCACCATCCACTGCGCGCCCTGGTGCTCGCCCAGCGATTTGCCGAAGAGCTTGCGATCGACCATGTAGGCCGCCGCGATTTCCACGGCTCCGATGGCGCGCCCCAGCGCCATCGAAGCATGGCCCATGCGCGCGCGGATCAGCGCGTCCTGCGCAAGGTCGAAGCCGTCGCCCTCCGCGCCCAGGCGGTCGGAAACCTGGGCCCGCACGTCCTTGAATTGCAGCGACGAGATCGGCACGCCCGCCCAGCCCAGCTTGCCCACTTCGGGGCTGATGGCAAAGCCCGCCGCATCGCGCGGCACCAGCACGGCGATGAAGCAGGACGGGTCGTGCGCCGCGCGCCCCACGACCATGAACCAGTCGGCGGTGGTGCCGCGCGTGATGAATTTCTTGCGGCCGTTGATGACGTAATCGTCTCCCTCACGACGGATCGTGGTGGACAGGCCCCGCACGTCCGATCCCGCGCCAGGCTCGGTCAGCGCAAAGGCGGCCTGGATGTCGCCCCGGCACAGGGCGGGCAGGAGCCGCGCCTTGTTGTCATCCGACGCGCCCGCGACGATGGCGCGGCAGGACAGGTCCGCTCCGGTGACGAGCGAGGCCGACGCACTGCAGACCCGGCCCAGCTCTTCGATGATGCGGATGCGCAGCACCTGCCGCGCATCGGTGCCGCCGTATTCGCGCGGAAAGGCGGTGCCGATCACACCCTCCCTGGCGAGCAGGCGGAAGTTGTCCCAGGCGAAGACGTCCCTCTGCGCGACCTCGGCGGCGCGGGGGCCGAGTGCATCCCTAGCCAGGCGGCGCACGTTGGCCACCATGGCCTGTTCGTCCACATTCAGCCTGGACAGGAAGTGATCGCCGAAGAGACGGCCGGCGCAGGCATTTGCTGTCATCTCATGTCTCCCTTCAGTTGGGCGTGATGCCGGCCTGCTGGACAACGCGCGTCCAGGTTTCCACTTCGCTGGCAACGAAACGGTCGAAATCCGTCCCCTTCATCGGTTGGCCCTCGATGGCCAGATCGCGGAACTTGGCCTTCACGTCGGGTAGCGCCAGCACCGCGGCGACGTCCTGCGACAACTGGTTCAGCACCGGCTGCGGCGTCTTGCCCGGGGCCAGCAGCCCCAGCCAGGTGGCGACCTCGTAGCCGGGGAGCTTCGCCGCTTCGGCCACGGTGGGCACGTCCGGCAGCGCCTGCGCGCGCTGCAGGGTCGTGACGGCCAGCGGACGCAGCTTGCCCGACTGGATCTGCGGCAGCGCCAGCGAGGTGGACATGGGCATCATGTCCACGCGGCCCGCCAACAGGTCGGTGAAGGCCTCGGGCTGCCCCTTGTAGGGCACGTGGGTCAGCGGCACGCGCGCGGTTTGCACCAGCAGCTCGCCCGCCAGGAAGGACGAGGTGCCGATGCCCGAGCTGGCATACGTCTGCGGCGACTTGCCGCCCTTGGTGAGCGCCAGGAATTCCGGCAGTGTCTTGGCGGGCACTTGCGGTGGCACCACGATCACGTTGGGAATGGCGCCGAAGCAGGCGATGCCCTTGAAGTCGCGCACGGGATCCCAACCGATCGACTTCTGGAACAGCCGCGCGACGGCGAAGGAGGGCGACGCCATCAGCAGCGTGTAGCCATCGGCTGCCGATTTGGCGACGTATTCCGTACCGATGTTGCCTCCCGCGCCGGGCCGGTTCTCCACGATCACAGGCTGGCCGTATTTGCCCGACAGCTTGTCGCCCACGACCCGTGCCAGCGCGTCCACCACGCCGCCCGCGGGGTAGGGAACGATGATCCGGATGGGCCGGCTGGGAAAGGCGTCGCTGGCATGGGCCGTGCCGAGGCCGAATGCAGCCAGGGCGGCGCACAAGGCCATCGTGAAGCGCCTGCGGCGGTGCTGTGTCATGGGTTGTCTCCTGTCGTTGATGGGTGGCGAATGGAATTCAGAGCAGCCCTTGCGCTGCCTCCAGATGGCGTACGGCATCCTTGAGCAGGGGCACCACCTTCTTGGGCAGGTACTCCGCCGCGTTGCGGTGCGCGTACAGCGTGCAATTCATGGCCAGCGCGGGCTCGCCGCTGCGCTGCGCGATCGGCACGGCGATGGCGTGGACCTCCTTGCGCCAATAGCCCGGGCCGTGACAGTAGCCGTGCTTTTCCCAGCGCTTGCGGTCTTCTTCCAGCGCACTCGCATACTTGGCGAAAGTCTCGCCGTCCTGCACGCGCAGGAAGTTCAGCAGCGCCATGCGCTCCTGCCTCGGTGTCGCAAAGATCAGCGCGCGCCCGATGGCGCTCGCCACCATCGGATAGGTGGCACCGATGTCCGGCATGTGCGCGTTGTCGTCGTGGGGCCGGATCGAATCGATATAGACGACGTTGGAACGGTCGCGCATGCCCAGGTTCACGGTGCAGCCCGACCGCTGCGCCAGCTCCACCATCAAGGGCCGGGCCAGTTGGCGCACCGGCATGCTCGCCAGCAGCGGATGGCCCAGCGACAGCACGCCCGCAGTCAACCGGAACTTCTGCGACACGGCCTCCCGCTCCAGCAAGCCCAGCAGACTCAGCGTGTAGGTCAGCCGGGACACGGTAGCCTTGGGCAGGCCGGTGATGTCGGACAGCTCGCGGTTGCCCAGCAGCGCGCTTTGCGCCGAGAACGCCCGCAGCACCTGCACGCCGCGCGCCAGGTTCATCGCGAACTGGCGGTCGGTGCTGAGGTCGTGCGGATCGACGGATCCAGGCAAATGGATGGAGGCCACGGCGTGTTGGAATAAACGGGGTTGGCCGACATGTTCATGGCCGCCGCACATCGGCGTCAATGAATCCGGCAAGGCCGTTTTGCACAGCGGAACACCGCTTTCGCACGCCGCCCGGACGCATCAGACTGCGGCGGCATGCAACACACCGCCGAGCCGCACATGACCTCACCCTCCTCATCCAATGGCGCCTTGCACGGGGTGCGCATCCTCGACATGGCGACGGTGCTGGCGGCCCCCGTCGGCGCCACCCTGTGCGCGGAC
This sequence comes from Alicycliphilus denitrificans K601, assembly GCF_000204645.1. Taxonomy (NCBI): domain Bacteria; kingdom Pseudomonadati; phylum Pseudomonadota; class Betaproteobacteria; order Burkholderiales; family Comamonadaceae; genus Alicycliphilus; species Alicycliphilus denitrificans. The sequence continues at coordinate 4,918,183 of NC_015422.1, forward strand.
CATGGCGCCGAGGTGGTCAAGCTCGAACTGCCGGACGGCAGCGACGCGCTGCGCGCCCTGCAACCCGTGAAGGATGGCGTGCCGCTGTGGTGGAAGGTCGCCAACCGGGGCAAGCGCGGTATCACGCTGGACGTGCGCCAGCCCGAAGGGCGCGACGTGTTCCTCCGGCTCATCGCGCGGTTCGACGTGCTGGTCGAGAATTTCCGCACTGGCACGCTGGATCGCTGGGGCCTGGACCTGGCGGCCCTGCGGCGCGCTAACCCGCGGCTGATCGTGGTCCGCCTGACCGGCTTCGGCCAGACCGGGCCCTATGCCACGCGCCCCGGCTTCGCCCGCATCTTCGAGGCCATGAGCGGCTTCACCAACCTGACGGGTGAAAAAGACGGCACGCCGCTGCACAGCAACTACCCCGTGGGCGACTACGTGGCCGGGCTGTTCTGCGCCTTTTCCATCGCGATGGAAGTCGCACGCCTGCGCGCAGACCCAGACATGTCGGGTACCGAGGTCGACTTGTCGGCGACGGAAGCGCTGCTGCGCCTGCTCGACCCGCTGGCCGTCGAGTACGAGCAGATGGGCACCATCCGCGGGCCCGCGGGGAACCAGGCCAGCTACACCGCACCCTCGAACATGTACCGCAGCCGCGACGGCATCCACTTCTCGCTGGTGGCCTCCTCCAACCCCATTTTCAAGCGGCTGTGCGAGATCGTCGGACAACCCGCAATGGCCGCCGACCCGCGCTTCAGCACCAATCCGCAGCGGGTGAAACACGTGGATGAACTGGAGGAGGTGCTGGTCGCCTGGTTCCAGGCGCACGACTTCGAGGAGCTGGCGCGCCATTTGGAGCGGGGCGGCATCCCCTTCAGCAAGGTCTACACGGTGCAGGACATCCTGCGAGACCCGCACCTGAAGGCCCGCAACGCCATCGTGCACCTGGAGGATGCCGAGTGCGGCCCCCTGCCCGCGCCCTGCGTCGTCCCGCGCGTGACCGGGTACCCGCTACCCGTGCCGCCGATCGGGCCAGCGCCGGGCGAGCACAACGAAGCGGTATTCACGCAAGCTGGATTGACGGCCAACGATATCCAGCGCCTGCGGGCACGAAAAATCATCTAGCCAATTGCAATTGCGCCGCGCGCATGCGCCACGAGGCAGCCGATGAAGTCGCGCAGCGTGGCCGCGACATGCTCGCGGTTCCACATCACGGTGATCGGGCCGAAGCGGATGCTCGACTCGATTCTGATCTTGCGAAACATGCCGATGGAGGCCTGGTAGTCGGCCATCGACTCCGAGCACACGCCCACGTAGTCGCCTTTGTGCAGCAGGGCCTGCATCATCGCCAGCGACGCCGTCTCGGCCCGGGGCACGAGCCAGGACGCCCCCTGCTCGATCAGGAAGGCGTCCATCTGCATGCGCGTGAGCGTGCCGCCGGGTGGCATTACCCATTGTTCATGGAGCACGTCGCGGAAGCTGAGCGCGTCGCTGTGCGCCCAGTGCTTGCTGCCCTGGCCGACGACGATGGCCACGCGGTCCTCGAACAGCACCTCGTGCTCCAGCCCCGGCTGGTGGGCGCGCGCGTCCAGCACGCCGATGACGGCGTCAAGCGCGCGCGTTTCCAGCCCCTTGAGCAGGTTGTCGAACGGCCCGTCGTGGATGGAGACGGCCACGTCCGCGTGCGTGCGCTGGAAGGCGCTCACCGCCTCGGGCAGCCCGCCCGCGATGCCGGCCCAGACGCTGCCCACATTCAGGCGCGGCACGCGCCCCTGGGCCACGGCCTGCATTTCGCGGCCGGTGCGCGAGATGTCGCCCAGCACGTTGACCGCCAGCCGCTTGAGCAAGTGCCCCGCGGGCGTGAGCTGCACCTTGCGTCCGCGCACCACCAGCGGCGTGCCGGCCACGCTCTCCAGCTCGGCCAGCCAGTGCGACATGGCCGACTGCGTCATGTGCAGGCGCTCGGCCGCGCGCGTGAGCGTGCCCGCCTCGTCCAGCACCAGGAACGACTCCAGGTGCCGCACCTTGAGCCGGCGCGCCCAGGAGGCGCCGTCGCCAATCATGAACAAATCCTCATGCAGCCATTGTGCCTTTTCACTAGGCATACGGAGGGTGCTTCACCACAATGCGCCGATCGTTTTTTCCGCCATGCCACCGAAGGGATCGCCCATGCCAGCCACGTTCAAGAACCTCTCCAAGCTCCTCGCGGGCGCCGCGCTGGCGGCCGCCGCCACGACCGCCGCGTGGGCGCAGGGCAGCTACCCCGGCCGCCCGATCCGCTTGGTGGTCTCGCAGGCGCCCGGCGGCAGCAGCGACACCATCGCGCGCCTGTGGGCCGAGCATGCGGGCAAGGCCATCGGCGGCACCATCGTGGTGGAGAACAAGCCGGGCGGCGGCGGCATCATCGCCGCGCAGAGCGTGCTGAACCAGCCGGCCGATGGCTACACGCTGCTGTACGGCAGCGTGTCGCTGATGGTGCTCAACCAGTTCACCTACAAGCCTCTGCCCTACTCGCCCGAGAAGGATTTCACGGGCGTGGCCATGCTCACCACGGTGCCCTTCGTGCTCTCGACCAACCCGGCCACGGGCATCAAGACGCTCAAGGAGCTGACCGAGCGCGCCAAGGCCGCGCCGGGCAAGCTGAACTTCGCGTCTGCAGGCCTGGGCAATTCCACGCACCTGGCGGTGGAGCTGCTGTCCAAGGCGCTGGGCATCTCGATGACGCACATCCCCTACAAGGGCGAGGCCGACGGCATCATGGCCACCATCGGCGGACAGGTGGAGGTGATGGCGCCCGTCTACGGCACGGCGCTGCCGCACATCAAGAACGGCAAGCTCAACGCGCTGGCCGTGCTCGCGCCCCAGCGCACGCCCGAGCTGCCCGACGTGCCCACGGCGAGCGAGCTGGGCGTGAAGGGCTTCGACAACATGGGCTGGAGCGGCATCGTGGCGCGCGCGGGCACGCCGGCGGCCATCATCGAGAAACTCAACAAGGCCACCGAGGCCTTCCACAAGAGCCCCGAGGTGCAGGCCAAGCTGCAGAGCATGGGCGTGCTGCCCGTCTCGGGTCCGGCGTCGCTGGTCATGGAGACCACGGTGCGCGACGCCAAGGCCTGGGGCCCGGCGCTGGACGCGCTGAACCTGAGCGCCAAGTGAGGCACGGCGCCATGAAGAAGCAAGCCATGGTGGTCTGCCCGCAGCCCGAGGCGGCCGAGTCGGGCATAGACATCCTGCGCGCGGGCGGCAACGCGGTGGACGCCGCCGTGGCCACCGCGCTCGCGCAGACGGTGGTGGACCCGCTGATGTGCGGCATCGCGGGCTTCGGCACCGCGGCCGTGTACCTGCCCGGCGCGGGCGTGCACGAATACTTCGACTTCCACTCACCCGCGCCGCTGGCCGCGCGCGAGGACATGTGGGAAGACCTGCTCGAAGGCGAGACGCAAGACGGCTTCGGCTTCATCCTCAAGGGCCGCGTGAACGACATCGGCCCGCAGTCCATCGCCACGCCCGCCACGCTCAAGGGGCTGGAGGCCATGCACCAGGCCCACGGCCGCCTGCCGTGGAGGCAGGTGGTGGAGCCCGCGATCCGCTGGGCGCAGGACGGCTTCTTCGTGCGCCCCGGCATGCACGCGTTCTGGATCGACGAGCCCACCTCGGGCCGCGTGGGCAACCTGGAGCGCCTGCAGTACAGCGAAGAGGGCCGCGCGCTCTACTGCCGGCCCGACGGCCGCCCCAAGCCCATCGGCGCGCCGCTGCGCAACGAGGGCATGGCGCGCGTGCTGCGCCGGATTGCCGACGAGGGTTCGCACCCCTTCTACCAGGGCGACCTGGCGCGCGAGATGGTGGCGCACCTGCAGTCGCTCGGCGCGCTGATCACGCTCGAAGACCTGGCGCGCTACGAGGTGCAAAGGAACGCCCCCCTCGTGGGCAGCTACCGCGACCGCACGGTGACCACCAACCAGCCCCCGGGCGGCGGCGCGATGCTGCTGGAGATGCTCAACATCCTCGAGAACTTCGACCTGGGCGCGATGGAGCACAACAGCCCCGAGTACCTGCGCACCGTGTGCGAGGCGATGAAGAAGGCCACGTCGGACAAGGACCGCCACATCGGCGATCCGCGGTTCTTCGACGTGCCGCTCGACCAGTTGCTCTCCAAGGACATGGCCCGCGAGGCCGCCGCGCAGATCCGCGCGGGCCGGCGCTTCAGCGTGGAGCGCGTGAACCCCGGCGCGCCGGTGCCGCGCGACACCACGCACCTCTGCGTGGTCGATGGCGACGGCAACTGCGTCTCTATGACCCATTCGCTCGCCATGCCCTCGGGCGTGATCACGCCGGGCATGGGCTTTATCTACAACGGCTGCATGGGCGTGTTCGACCCGCGCCCGGGCCGCGCGGGCAGCATCCGGCCGGGCAAGAGCCGCTTCACCTCGTCGTGCCCCACCCTCACGTTCAAGGACGGCAGGCTCGACGTGGTGCTCGGCGCGCCCGGCGGCACGCAGATCGCCATGGGCGTGCTGCAGGTGCTGCTCAACGTGATCGACCACGGCATGCAGATGCAGGCTGCCGTGAGCGCGCCGCGCTTCTCGTCCACCAGCAACGCCATCGACGTGTGCAACCGCATCCCGCGCCACACCGCGCGCGCGCTGGAGGCCCAGGGCTACCAGGTCAACCGCAACCCCTACAACTACACCATCGCCTGGGTGCACGGCGTGCAGGCGCTGCCCGATGGGCTGCACGGCGGCGCCGACCCGGGGCGCGACGGGGTGGCCCACGGGCTCATGCTCTGACCTGGCCACGCGCCATCAGGGCGCCGTCAGGTCGTCCTTCAGCAGCACCGGCACCCGCCCGATGGAGCGCACGCCGTCCAGCAGGCCGGCTTCGTGCCCGGCGCCGGCGCGGAAGCGGCGCAGGAGCACGAAGCCCCTGGGGCGCAGCCGCAGGCGGTGGAAATCGGGGCCGTCGCCGTCGGTGTCGATCTCCCAGCCGTCGATGGCCGCCCACGGCACGAAGTACTGGCCCGCGGCGTCAGCCACGCGCAGGCTGTCGATCACCTCGGCGATGCCGCCCTCGCCGTTCAGGTGGAGCAGGGCGCTGCGCGACGCCAGCACGCCGTCGGCGCGCAGCTCGATCCAGTGGCGCGGGCCGGCGTAGCGCAGCGGCGGCGCCACGGGCGGCGCGCCTTCGGGCGGTACCAAGCGGCCATGCCGCCACTCATCCACCACGTCTGGCGGCACCCGGCGCAGGCCGGCGCGGTGCAGGCGCCGCAGCGCCAGCAGCCCGCACAGCGGCAGCAGCGCGAAATACAGGCCCAAGACCAGGCCCCGCTCCTCCACCTTGCCGTGCAGCGCGAAGCCGACGAAGGGGCTGAAGACGATCAGCATCCAGCACAGCATCAGCCAGCCGACCTTGCGCCGTGCGCCCGGCGGCAGGGGCGTGCGGTGGTAGACGGGGTGCGGCGGCGGCATGTGTCTCGCGTGCATGGGGGAGCTGCCCCGATTCTGCCTCCTGCCCGCGCGCCGGCATTCGCTCTTTATTCGATAGCTGGAAACGCCTGTCCGTAAAGGGCTGAAGGCCGATTTGGCTCCATCACTCCTCGACCGCATCGTGCATGGCCGCGCTACCCCGCCGCCGCCAGCCCCGCCGCATGCCCGCGCGTGAAGGCTTCCTCGAACACCGAGTAGCCCGACCAGTCGGCGTGCGCGAACAGCAGGCGCGCGGTGCCGGGCGTGGGCGGCAGCGGCACACGCTCTCCATTCGATAGCTGCCAGCGCTTTCCTGGCGGGCACTGGAGGCCGATTTTGCTTAAAAACCCCAGCGTGCCCGGCACGGGGATGGACATGGCGTGCCCGTAGCGCGTGACCTGCATGCGCGTGGCGCGCCCGACCAAGTCGGGGTGGGGCACGGCGAGCGCGGCGAGGATGGCGTCGCGCCAGTGTGTCCAGGGCCGCTCGGCGAGTTGCGCGCGGCCATCGGGCAGGTCGCCCAGAGCCTGGTAGTAGCTCAGCACGGTGGGCCCGGCGAGCAACGCGCCGGGGTCGAGCCGCTGGTGGCCCGCATCCACGTAGCCCAGGCCGCCTGGCACGGGGTCTGAATAGAGCACGTTGTCCCACGCGGGCGCGGCGCCCTCGCGGTCGGCCAGGGGCACGCCGATGCGGAGGTTGGCGACCAGCCAGGGCGCCCACTGCAGGCGGCGTGCGGCCTCTTGCACGAAGGCGGGCGCGGGCTGCACCACGCGCGCGGCGACGAACGCGGGCAGCGCGACGATGCAGCGATCGGCCTGCCAGCGCTCGATGCGGCCGCTGGCGTGGTCGAGCGCATCGACTTCCACGCCATGGCGCGTCTCGGCGATGCGCAGCACACCGGTGCCGCAGCGCACCTGGCCCGCGCCCAGCGCGGCCAGGCGCCGCGCGAGCCAGCCGTTGCCCTCGGGCCAGGTGAGCACGCCTTCGCGCTCGGCGCCCTCGTCGTCGCCGGGCGCGTGGAAGCCGTGGCGGCTCGCGAAGTAGTGGATGCCCGCCCAGGCACAGACGCGCGCGCTGCCGGCGCCGTAGTCGTCGCGGCAGCAGTAGTCCAGGTACCAGCGCAGGTAGGCGTCATCGAGCCCCTCGCGCGCCAGCCAATCATCCAAAGTAATAGCATCCAGCGCTTGATGAATGGGCGCTGGAGGCCGATTTGGCATCCATGCCTTGAGCGCGGGCATGGTGAACGGCGCGACGCGCGCGAGTTCATCAACACGCCTGGAGAAACGCCGATACTGCGCCAACGTGGACTCGCCCACGCCCTGCACGGGCAGCAGCCCTTCCTGCCAGTGGCCGTGCAGGAACAAGCGCTCCTGCGGGCTGTGGCACAGGTGGCGCCCATCATCCCCCCCGTACTGCCAGCGGCCGGCCACTCGGCGGCGCAGGCCCAGTTCTTCGAGCAGGTCCTGCACTTCGCCCGCATGATCGCCGGGCACGGGCAGGTAGTGCGCGCCCAGCGGGCAGGCGATGCCGCCCACGCTGCCCGCGCGGCTGTTGCCGCCGGGCTCGTCCTCCAGCTCCAGCAGCACGCCATCGTGAACGCCCGCGAGCCGCAGCGCGCGCGCCGCGGCCAGCCCGGCGATGCCGCCGCCCGCGATCACCACGCGGGTGCGGTGCGTCACGGCGGGCGCGGCGCCTTCGAGCCGGTCGCGCAGCGCATGGCCGCGGTCCATGGCGATGCCGGTGAAGCCGCCTTCGAGCCCGGGCGTCTGCGGCGCGCAGCCCGCCAGCGCGAGGGGCGCGGCCAGGAAGGTGCGGCGGTCCATCAGTGCGCCACCACCGCGCCCCATTCCTGCTCGTAGGTGTGCACCAGCACCTGGTTGGACAGGCGGTTCACCTCGGCGGGCACGCGCGCCATGTCCAGCGGAAAGTCGAGCAGCAGCGGCAGCGACTTCAGGTCCAGAAAGCGCAGCCCCCCGGGCAGGGCGGCGGGCAGGCGCCAGGGCCGGCGGCTGGCGATGACGAAACCCCACTCGCCGAAACTGGGCACGTGGGCATGGTAGGGCGTGGCCGCCAGGCCCACGGACTCGATGGTCGCCACCACCGTCCAGAAGCTCTTGCGCGCCACCAGCGGCGAGGTGGTCTGCACCACGGCGTAGCCGCTGGCCGCCAGGCGCTGGTCCAGCAGCGCGTAGAAGCTGTTGGTGTAGAGCTTGCCGATGGCGAAGTTGGTGGGGTCGGGAAAGTCGACCACGATCACGTCGTAGCTGCCCTCGTCCTGCTGCAGCCACTGGAAGGCATCGGTGTTCACGACGCGCACCTTGGGGTTGGCGAGCGCGCCGCCGTTCAGGCGCCGCAGCGCGGGGTCCTGGGTGAACAGGCGCGTCATGGCCGGGTCCAGCTCCACCAGCGTGACCGATTCGACCGAGGGGTACTTGAGAATCTCGCGTACCGCCATGCCGTCGCCGCCGCCGAGCACCGCCACGCGCCGGGGCGCGCCGTGCGCGGCCATGGCGGGGTGGACGAGCGCCTCGTGGTAGCGGTATTCGTCGCGCTCGGCGAACTGCAGGTTGCCGTTGAGGTACAGGCGGTGCCCCTGCCGCCCGTTGGTGACCACGATGCGCTGGTAGGGCGACGCGGCGCTGATCACGATGCGGTCCTGGTAGAACTTGTCCTCCGCGAAACGCGTGATGTGCTCGGCCCCCAGCAGCCCCGCGAGCAGCGCGCCCACCACCGCCGCGCAGGCCACGGCATGCGCGCGAAAGCGCCGCAGCTCACGGCGGAACAGCCACAGCGCCCACACGGCCACGGCCGCGTTCATGAAGCCGAACAAGAGGCCCGTGCGGACCAGCCCGAGCTGCGGCACGAGCAGCAGCGGAAACGCGAGCGACACCGCCAGCGCACCGAGGTAGTCGAAGGTGAGCACCTGCGACACCAGGTCCTTGAGCCGCACGTTGCGCTTCAAGATGCGCATGACCAGCGGGATCTCCAGGCCGACGAGCGTGCCCACGAGCAGCACCATGCCGTACAGCAGCACGCGGAACGCCCCCGGCGCGTAGGCGTTCGCGAGGAACAGCACGGCCGGCAGCGCCCCGCCGACGAGGGCCACGAGTAGCTCAATGCGCAGGAAATGCGCGGGCAGCTGCCGCTCGAAGTAGCGCGACAGCCACGATCCCACGCCCATGGCGAACAGGTAGGTGCCGATGACGGTGGAGAACTGCAGCACCGAGTCGCCCAGCACGTACGATGCGAGCGCGCCCGCCGCGAGTTCGTAGAGCAGCCCGCAGGCGGCGATGACGAAGACGCTGGCGAGCAGGGCGATGTCGGTGGGGCGCGGGGCAGGCGGGGCGGCGCCCGCCGCTTCGGGTGCGGCGCTCATGCGCGCGGGCCGGTCAATGGATCGCCGCCGCCACGATGATGCTGATGCCCAGGCACATGGCTGCCACCACCAGTGCCAGCGCACGGTTCTGCTTCTCGACTATCTCGGCCCACAGGTCGTAAGGCGTGATCTTGTCGACGATGAGAAAGCACAGCCAGAAGACGACAACGCCGATCAGCGCGTAGAGGATGGACCCGAGGAAAGCCGCGGGCCGGAGCCATTCGATTCCCATCATGGCGTTTGCTCCTTGTGAAGGTGGTTCTTGGTCATGTCACTTGTGCCCGCCGCCCGAGGTGTAGCCGCCGAACGAGCCGCCCGAGCTGCGGTAGCCGCCGCCCGACGAGCCCGCGCAGTTGCTCATGAGCACCAGCAGGACCAGCAGCACGACGGCGGCGAGTATCAGCGTGCTGCAGCCTATGCCCGGGTTGCCGGCCACGGGGCCCGCGTCCTGGCGGCGGAACAGGGCGGCCTTGTCGCCGAGGCGGAAGGCCTGGGCGACGGCGCTGCTGTCGATGCGCTCGCCGTGCGACCAGGTGACCTCGCCGCGCGACTGCTCGCGCGAGAGGAGGCCCCTACCGCCGGTGGCGGCGAAGTCGGCGTTGCTGGTCTTCTGGCCGCGTTCGACGGGCCAGTAGAACTCGCCGAGCACGTAGTCGGTTTCGGCCGTGTAGGTGGACGCGAGGCGGTACTGCGTACCCAGGTAGCTCGCGGTCTGCGCGCCGTTCTTGTACTGGGGCGCGCCGGTGGCGGGGCGCACCAGGCTCCAGCCGTCGCTCGCGTCCACGAGGAAAACGAAGCCGCGCCGGGCGTTGTAGAGCAGGTATTCGTCCCAGCCGAATTCCTCGTCGTCGCCCGGCTCGCGCCCCATGCGGTGCTGGAAGCCCACGGCCTGCCACGACGCGCCCTCGAACTGGCCCACACTCCCCAACGGGATCAGCGGCGCGACCGGCTCGTGCTGCACGGCGTGGCGCAGCTCGCCGCCCACGCCGGCGCTCAGGTCTATGAGGCTGTTGCACGCGGGACAGGTGCAACTCTTGGTGGTGGCCAGCTGCACCTGCACGGGCGCGCCGCAGTGGGGGCAGTTGAACTGGCGGCCCTTCTCCTCCCTGGCCGATTCGTCCTTCAGGCCCTGCATCTGCAGGTCTTCCAGGCGCACGGCGCGGCCGCGCTGTACCTGGGGCGGGCTGCTCCCGTAGTCGATGGCGAGCACCTCGCCGTCGCCGCTGCGCAGCTCGACCACCTGGAAGGGCTGGCCCGGCGGCGGCAGCCGGGGCAGCTCGCCTTCGGCCGCGACGAGCTGCGCGCGCAGGTTGGCCGCCACGCTGAAGGGCTTGCCGTCCACGGCCGTGGTAGCGCCCACGCGCAGCCGCGCGGCGTCCGGCGGCTCGCGGCCCAGCGCGGCAGGGCGCATGAAGACGTAGGCGCCGTTGTCCTCGCTCAGCGTGGCGGTGCTGCCGTCCTGCAGCCAGGCGATCCACTCGGTCCAGCCGCCCTCGTCGCCCTTGTATTGCAGGCGGCCGATGAGGGTGAAGGGCTGGCCTTCGAACCTGCCGCTGGCCATGAGCCGCAGCGGGCTGTGGTCGTCGAAGACCTCCGCCATCCTGCCCGCGCGCCGCAGCACCTCGCCGCTGCGCACCACGGTGCTGTGGCAGTAGGAGCAGACGGCGTGGGTGGACTGCGCGCTCCTGAACTCGACGGGTGCGCCGCAGCCGGGGCAGGGCGCGCGGTAGTGGCGCTGGGTGCCGCTTTCGGCCATTGGATGTTTTGGGTGTTTTTGGCCTCCAGCGCTTATCCCTCAAACGCTGGCAGCTACGAAAACGATAGTCAGACGAGTTTCTTGAGCAGCTCGGTCTTCTTGGCGTCGAACTCTTCCTGCGTGAGGATGCCCTTGGCCTTGAGGTCGGCCAGCTTCTCCAGCGTGGCCATCACCTCCTCGGGCCTCACGCCCACGGCGGCTGCGGCGGGCGCCGCCTGCGCGCCGCCGCCCTGCAGGCCCTGCTGCAGGTTCTGCGCCAGCACCTGGCCCAGCGCCACGCCGGCGCCCAGGCCCATGGCGTCGCCCGCCACGCCGCCACCTTGGGCCCCGCCTTCGGCGAACTTCGGGATGGCCTGCGCCGTCTGGTACTGCATGAAGCGGCCCATGTCGCCCCCGACCATGCCCATGCCGATCTTCTGGTCGAGCACCTTCTGCAGTTCCTCGGGCAGCGAGACGTTCTGCACCGTGATGGTTTCGAGCTTCAGGCCGATGCGGGCGAACGCGGGCGCGAGCTCCCTGGCGAGCGCGTCGGCGAACATGGCCTGGTTGGCCGCCAGGTCCAGGAAAGGCACGCCGCTGGCCGCGATGGCGTTGCTGATGTTCTGCAGCACCAGGCCGCGCAGCTGGCCGTCCAGGTCAGCGGCCGGGTACGCGTCGCGCGTGCCCGAGATCTCGGTGTGGAACAGCTTGGGATCGGCCACGCGGTAGGCGTAGTTGCCGAAGGCGCGCAGGCGCACGGCGCCGAAGTCCTTGTCGCGGATGGCGATGGGCTGGGGCGTGCCCCACTTCTGGTCCACCTGCTGGCGCGTGCTGAAGAAATACACGTCGCTCTTGAACGGGGACTCGAACAGCTTGTCCCAGTGCTTCAGGTAGGTCAGCACGGGCAGCGTCTGCGTGGTGAGCCTGTAGGTGCCGGGGCCAAACACGTCGGCCGCCTGGCCCTCGTTGACGAACACGGCCATCTGCGACTCGCGCACCACCAGCGTGGCGCCGTTCTGGATCTCCATGTCCCGCATCGGAAAGCGCCAGGCCAGCGTGCCGTCGCCCTCTTCCGTCCACTGGATGATGTCGATGAACTGCTTCTTGATGAAGTCCATGAGGGCCATACGCGTGCTCCCGTCGGGCGGAAAAGGTGGAGGGAAAAGGGAAGCAGCCATCATAGCGAGCGGCGGCATGCGCGGGCGCCCTGCCGCTATCGCGGAGGTAGGAACGATCAATTGGAGAATTTAAATGAGAATAAATATCATTTAATGAGCCTATCCGAGGAGCCCGCCATGTCCCGCATCCGCACCGTCGCCCGCCACAACCTGCCCGCGCTGATGAAGACCGGCAGCTACTACGTGATCCACGTCTGCGTGGCCGCCCTGGTGGCCTACGCCGTCACGGGCAACCTGATCGCCTCGCTCACGCTGAGCCTGCTGGAGCCCACGGTTCAGGCCGTGGCGTTCTTCTTCCACGAGAAGGCGTGGGAGCGCGCGCTGCGCAAGCGCGGGGCCGCCGCCGCTCAGGCACACACGTCGAGCAAGGAGCCAGCCATCTCGTCGGCCGTGCGCAGCACCAGCAGGCTGGCCTTGAAGGCGTAAGTGGCCGCCATCTGCTCCACGGCCTCGGCCTCCAGGGCGACGCCGGGCTGCCCGAACCGCCCCGTCCGCGCCTGCACGCCGCCCTGGGCGGGCGCGGCCTGTTGGTCCACCGCCTGGCGCGCGAAGCCCGGCGTGCCCAGGTTGGCGACGTTGTGGGCGCTGCTGTCCAGCCGCAGCTGCGCGGCCTGGAGGCCGGATCGGGCGATGGAGGCGAGCGGGGTCATGGTGCCCATGGTATCGGCCATTCACGCCGGCACTTGAGCGGCGCTTTGTTTTCGATAGCTGTCAGCGCTTGACTGGCAAGCGCTAAAGCCCGTTTTGATGCGCATCCAGCAGGCAGCGCCCGAACAGCTGCGCCGCGCGGCTGGGCTCGGGCGAGCGGCGCGCCAGGCTCACGAAGCGGCAGTCGTAGCGGAACAGGTCGGGCCGCACGGCGCGCATGCGGCCCTGGCGCTCGAAGCCCTCGGCATAGTGGTCGGGCAGGAAGCCCAGGAAGCGGCCCGACAGCACCAGCGTGGCGATGGACTCCTGGTCGAACCCCGTGGCGCTGCGCGTCAGGCGCGCCTCGTGGCTCAGCTCCATGTTGGGCGAGTGGTAGCCCAGGCCCGCGAAGGGGTAGGCGCGCACGGCGTCCCAGTCCAGCGCGTCGTGGGGCGCATCGAACAGCGCATGGCCCGCGCCGCAGTACAGCAGCATGGCCTCGCCGAACAGGTCGGTGTAGACCAGGCTCTGCGAGCTGCGGTGCGCGGGGATGATGCCCGCCTGGTAGCTGCCGTCGATCACCCCGCGCTCGATGGCGTTGATGCTGGCCACGTGCAGCTGCAACTGCACGTCCGGCGCTTGCGCGGTGAAGGCGGCGATCGCCTGGTGGATACGCGCGGCCGGGTTGCTGGCGGTCTTATCGAACACCGCCACGGCCAGCTGCCCGCCCATGCGCGCGTGGATGTCGTCGATGCTGCCCAGGAACCCCCGCACCGAGGCCAACAGGCGCAGCGTCTCCTCGTACACGCGCTGCCCCTCGGGCGTGAGCGCGAAGCCCGCGCGCCCGCGCCGGCACAGCGTGAGGCCCAGGCGCGTCTCCAGGTCCTTCACATGGCGGCTCACGGTGCTGGTGCCGATGTTCAGTTCCAGCTCGGCCGCGGCCATGCCGCCGCACTCGACCACGGCCTTGAAGACCTGCAGCAGGCGCAGGTCCATGTCGGAGAGCTGGCCCAGCACGGCGCGCTGGCGGGGGGCGGTTTTTACTTGCATGAACTGGCAAGTGAACGTGGATATTTGTTGCTTCAAGAGATTATGGCCGCTGCCAACAATCGCGCATTCCCTCTTGCTCAAGGAGACCGCCATGTCCTTCGCCGTGATCGACGAAACCACCACCGCCCCGCGCATGGATGCCGCCTGGCTCGACGCGCACTGGATGCCGTTCACCGGCAACCGCGACTTCAAGGCCAGGCCGCGCATGATCGTGGGCGCCCAGGGCGCCTATTACACCGACGCCGACGGCCGCAAGATCTTCGACGGCCTCTCGGGCCTGTGGTGCTCGGGCCTGGGCCATGGCCGCAAGGACGTGGCCGATGCGATCGGCAAGGCCGCCGCCACGCTCGACTACTCGCCCGCGTTCCAGTTCGGCCATCCGGCGTCGTTCGAGCTGGCCAACCGCATCAAGGACCTGACGCCTGCGGGGCTGGACTACGTGTTCTTCACCGCCTCGGGCTCCGAGGCCGCCGACACTGCGCTCAAGATGGCCCGCGCCTACTGGCGCGCCAAGGGCCAGGCGGGCAAGACGCGCCTGATCGGCCGCGAGAAGGGCTACCACGGCGTGAACTTCGGCGGCATCTCGGTCGGCGGCATGGTGGGCAACCGCAAGACCTTCGGCCAGGGCGTGGAGGCCGACCACCTGCCCCACACGCAGCCGCCCGTGGGCTCATTCCACAAGGGCATGCCCGACATCGACGGCCGGGCGCTGGCCGACAAGCTGCTCGACCTGATCGCGCTGCACGACGCGAGCAACATCGCCGCCGTGATCGTGGAGCCGTTCTCGGGCTCGGCCGGCGTGGTGATTCCCCCGAAGGGCTACCTGGAGCGCCTGCGCGAGATCTGCACGCAGAACGGCATCCTGCTGGTCTTCGACGAGGTGATCACGGGCTTCGGCCGCTGCGGCGGCTGGACGGGCGCCGAGGTGTTCGGCGTGACGCCCGACATCATGACCTTCGCCAAGCAGGTGACCAACGGCGCCCAACCGCTGGGCGGCGTGGTGGCGAGCAAGGAGATCTACGACACCTTCATGACCACGGGCGGCCCGGGCTACATGCTCGAATTCCCGCACGGCTACACCTACTCGGCCCACCCCGTGGCCTGCGCGGCGGGCAACGTGGTGCTGGACATCCTGCAGAAGGAGGACATGCCCGCGCGCGTGAAGGCGCTCGCGCCGTTCTTCGAGAAGGCGGTGCACGGCCTCAAGGGCGCGAAGCACGTGGCCGACATCCGCAACTACGGCCTGGCCGCGGGCTTCACCATCGCACCGCTGCCGGACGAGCCCGCCAGGCGCCCGTACGAGATCGCCATGAAGTGCTGGGACAAGGGCTTCTACGTGCGCTACGGCGGCGACACGATCCAGCTCGCGCCGCCCTTCGTCAGCACCGAGGCGGAAATCGAACGCCTCGTGAGCGCCCTGGGCGACGCGCTCGCCGAGACAGCCTGACAATCATTTTTTGATAGCTGCTGACGCTTGCTGGGCAAGCGCCAGGGGCGTCTTTTGCTTGAAATCACCATGCACAACGACAAGTCCGTCACCTCCACCATCGGCCACCTGATAGACGGCCAGCTCGTCACCCGCGCCGAACGCACCCAGCCCGTGTTCAACCCCGCCACGGGCCAGTCCACCACCAGCGTGGCGCTGGCCGGCAAGGCCACCGTGCAGGACGCCATCGCCTCCGCCGAGCGTGCCTTCCCCGCCTGGCGCAACACGCCGCCGCTCAAGCGCGCGCGGGTCCTGTCCAAACTCAAGGTGCTGCTCGAGGAGAACGCCGACCAGATCGCCGCCATGATCACGGCCGAGCACGGCAAGGTGCTCTCCGACGCGCACGGCGAGCTGCAGCGCGGCATCGAGAACGTGGAGTACGCCAGCTACGCGCCCGAGCTGCTCAAGGGCGAGCACAGCCGCAACGTGGGCCCCGGCATCGACTCGTGGTCCGAGTTCCAGGCGCTGGGCGTGACGGCGGGCATCACGCCGTTCAACTTCCCCGCCATGGTGCCGCTGTGGATGTGGCCCATGGCCGTGGCCTGCGGCAATACCTTCGTCCTGAAGCCCAGCGAGCGCGATCCGGGCAGCACCCTGTTCATCGCCCAGCTGGCGCTGGAGGCGGGTCTGCCGCCCGGCGTGCTCAACGTGGTCAATGGCGACAAGGAGGCGGTGGATGCGCTGCTGCAGGATCCGCGCGTGAAGGCCGTGAGCTTCGTGGGCTCCACGCCGATCGCCGAGTACATCTATGCCGAGGGCTGCCGGCACGGCAAGCGCGTGCAGGCCCTGGGCGGCGCGAAGAACCATGCCATCGTCATGCCCGACGCCGACATCGGCAATGCGGTGAGCGCCATGATGGGCGCGGCCTACGGCAGCTGCGGCGAGCGCTGCATGGCCGTGCCGCTGATCGTCTGCGTGGGCGACGAGGTGGCCGGGAAGATGATCGCGGGCCTCTCGGCCGCCATCGGCGACATGAAGGTCGGCCCCGGCACCGACGAGGGCAACGACATGGGCCCGCTGGTGACGCGGCAGCATTTCGAGAAGGTCCGAGGCTATGTGGATGCCGGCGTGGCCGAGGGAGCGACGCTGCTGGTCGATGGCCGCGGCCTGGAGGTGCCGGGCCACGAGGACGGCTATTTCCTCGGCCCCTGCCTGTTCGACCATGTGAAGCCGGGCATGAAGATCTACCAGGAGGAGATCTTCGGCCCCGTGCTGGGCATCGTGCGCGTGAAGACGCTGCAGGAGGGCATGGACCTGATCAACGCCCACGAGTACGGCAACGGCACCTGCATCTTCACGCGCGATGGCGAGGCCGCGCGCTATTTCTCAGACCACATCCAGGTGGGCATGGTGGGCGTGAACGTGCCGCTGCCCGTGCCGGTGGCGTACCACTCGTTCGGCGGCTGGAAGCGCAGCCTGTTCGGCGATCTGCATGCCTACGGGCCCGATGCCGTGCGCTTCTACACCAAGCGCAAGACCATCACCCAGCGCTGGCCCGGCGCGGGCGTGCGCGAGGGGGCGGTGTTCAGCTTCCCCAGCAGCCGCTGAGCGGGCGGTAGTGACACCTGCGCCGCACGGGCCCTGCGGCGCACGGCCATCCGGTTGATGTTACGATTGATAACAAATCAACCGCCTGCCGATGAAACTGACCCCCGAGCCCTCCTCCCACCGGGAAGGTGTGCACTGGACGGTGCGCATGAACCGGCGCAACCGCAGCGCGTTCTACGTTCTGCTGTTCCTGGCAATGGGCTCGCACCTGCTGGCCACCGGTGCCCCGGCGTGGGCTTGGGCCGCGCTGGTCTTGCACTACCTCATCTACCCCCAGCTGGCCTACTGGCGCGCGTGCCGTTCGTCCGACCAGCGGCGCGCGGAGATGCACAACATGGACGCCGACATCGTCCTGGCCGGCATCTGGTTGGGCGCGCTCGGCTTTCCGCTGTGGATCACCTTCATCATGTGTGCGTCCGGCTGCATCAACATGGTGGTGTTCCATGGCGCGCGCGGGGGCGTGCGCCTCGTCGTGTCGATGGCGGCGGGCATCGCGCTCGCGGCCATCACAGCCCTGCCGTCGTGGCACCCCGATACGGACTTGCGCACTTCCCTGCTCTGCATGCTCGCGCTGGGGCTGTACCTCTTCGCGTTCGCGCGCGACGGCTACGACCGCGCCATGGCACAGTACCAGGTGCATGCGCAGCTGCGCGGACAGTTCGACGAGATCCGCTCCCTGCAGGCGCAGCTGCGGGAGCAGGCGCTGCGCGACCCGCTCACGGGCCTGTTCAACCGGCGCCAGCTCGACGCAGCGCTGGCGCCCGCGCTGCGGCGCTGCCGCGAGCAGGGCACGCCCCTATCGGTGCTGCTGATCGACATCGACCACTTCAAGCGCATCAACGACGCCCACGGCCACGCCGCGGGCGACATGGTGCTGCAGGCGCTCGCCCGGCTGCTGCTGCGCCATGCGCGCCCGCAGGATCTGGCGTGCCGCCTCGGCGGCGAAGAGTTCCTGCTGGTGCTGGACGACATGCCGGTGGCCGCGGCCATCGAACGGGCGCAGGAACTGCGCCAGGCATTCGAGGCCCTGCGGGTGCGCTCCGAAGGCGAGGAACTCGCCGCCACGCTGTCGTGCGGCGTGGCGGCTTTCCCCCAGCACGCGGACCAGCCCCAGGCCCTGCTTGCCTGTGCCGACCAGGCCCTCTACACAGCCAAGGAGCAGGGCCGCAACCGCGTCGTGATGTGGGCAGCCCAGGCAGCGGAAGGCACCACGGCCGCGGCCTGAGCCAACGCCGGCTCATGGAGCGCCGACGGCGAGCTTGCGCGGGCGCCTGGCGGCGGCGGGCGCCACGCGCGGACGCCGCAGCGTGTCCGCGTCGAGGATCAGGCGGCCCTGGATGCGGCCCTTCATGCGCTTGACGCTGCTGGCCGCGTCCTGCATGTGGCGCTGCATCAGCACGCGCACGCCCTCGGCGTCGCGCGCGCGCGCGGACCGCACGATCTCGCGGTGGAACTGCGCGTTGGCCTCTCCGAAGCGCCGGTGTTCGGTCTGCGGCGTGCGGTTGCCGAACACGATGAGCTGGCGGATCATCTCGTTGATCAGCTCGCACGTGAAGCGCAGGAACGGGTTGGGATTGGCGGCGGCGAGGATGTCGTGGAAGTTCACGTCCTCGCGCCGCTGCGTGAGCAGGTCTTCCTGGCTCTGCGTGGGGTCGCAGCAGCTGATGCTGTGCTCCAGCGCCTCGAAGTCGGCCTCGGTCAGGTGCGGCACCGCCCCGGCGGCCAGCTCGGGTTCGAGCATCTGGCGCACGGTGTAGATGTCGTCGATCGTCACCTCCTGGAAGAACAGGTAGTTCTGCATGAACTGCAGCGTGCGGTCGAGCGGCACCTCGGCAATGGTGCCGCCGCCCGAAGGGCCCGTGGAGATGGTGACAAGGCCCTGCACCTCCAGCGCCTTGAGCGCCTCGCGGATCGTGCCCTTGCTGACCTGGAACTGCGCCTGCAGCTCGCTCTCGCGCGGCAGGCGGTCGCCGGGGCTCAGGTTCTTCTCCGTGATCAGCCGCTTGATCTCCTGCGCCACCAGGTCGGAACGCTTGAGCTGCCGGATCGCCAGCGTGGCGGAATTTTTGCTTGTCATGGTGATGATTCTCCCCGGGAACCCAGCCGCAGTATGAGGCGACGAGAGTCTGCGGGAACGCTAGGGTTTGCACTCGTCATATTCATTCGATTTATCACTATAAATAGGAACAGAGGGGCATGCCCGTGCCGCGCCGAATAACCGCGTGCGCGACGACGTCACATGCTCCCGGGCCCGCCCCGGGCCATCCATCCCTGTGTTCCACCCACCGGAGTTCTTCCATGCAACGTCGCCATCTCCTGCAACTTTCCGCGCTCGGCGCGCTGCCCTCCTCCCTGGGCCTGGTCTCCAGCGCCTGGGCGCAGTCCAAGGACGCGATCCAGTTCGGCTGCCCGGTGCCCATGTCGGGCCCGTTCGCCGCCAACGGCAAGTTCGCCGACCTGGGCATGAAGCTGGCCCTGGAGCAGTACGGCAAGGCCCTGGGCCGGCCGCTGGCCTACACGCTGCTGGACACCGAGGGCAAGCCCGCCACCGCCGTGCGCAAGGTGCAGGAGGCGGCCCAGCAGCAGGGCGCGCGCTTCTTCGCGGGCGGCATCCTTTCGTCCGAGGCGCTGGCCATGGGCAAGGAGGCCGAGAAGGTCGGCGGCATCTTCATCACCACCGCGGGCGCCGACGAGATCACGGGCAAGGACTGCAACAGCGCCACCTTCCGCTGGTCGGTGCCCACCTTCGGCGCCATCGAACAAACCGTGCGCCCGCTGATCGACGCGATGCCGAAAGCCAAGCGCTGGTACACGATCACGCCGCAGTATGTGTTCGGCGACGGCCTGCTGTCGGCCGCCAAGAACATCTTTAAGGAAAAGGGCGTCGAGCACGTGGGCAACAGCTACCACTCGCTGACCGAGAAGGAGTTCAGCGGCTACCTGACCAACGCCGTGGCCGCCAAGCCCGACGTGCTGCTGCTGCTGAACTTCGGCGCGCAGTCGTCGGACACGCTGCGCCAGGCGATCAGCTTCGGCATGCACAAGAACATGACCATCCTGATCGCCTGGGCCTCGGGGCTGGAACAGTTCGAGTCGCTCGGCGCCGACCTGTGCGACGGCGTGTACTTCGGCGCGCAGTACTGGCACACGGTGGACGCGCCCCTGAACCTGGACCTGGTCAAGCGCTGCCAGGACAAGTTCAAGTCCAACCCCAACTACAGCCTGGCGGGCTCCTACATCTGCACCAAGCTGCTCATCGACGCCATCGTCAAGGCCGGCTCCGTGGACCAGAAGGCAGTGATCGCCGCGCTCGACGGCATGAAGTACCAAGGCCTGACGGGCGCGGAAGAGGTGCGCAAGGCCGACCACCAGGTGCTCAAGAACTACTACCTGCTCAAGGGCAAGGCCAAGGCCAAGATGAAGAACAAGGACGACTACGTGGACGTGATCAGCTCCGGCAAGTCCTTCCTGCCGCCCGAGCAGACCGGCTGCAAGCTGGCCTGACCCCCTGCCGCCCAGAGCGTCCCGGAACCGCCGTATGAGCATCTACCTGCTGCAGACCATCAACGGAATCGGCATAGGCATGCTGTACTTCCTGCTGGCCGTGGGCCTGTCCATCGTGTTCGGCCTGCTGCGCTTCGTGAACTTCGCCCACGGCGCGTTCTACCTGATGGGCGCGTACTTCTGCTACCAGCTGACGCGCTGGGGCTGGAGCTTCTGGTGGGCGCTGCTCATCGCCCCCCTGGCCGTGGGGGCGATCGGCTGGCTGACCGAGAAGCTGCTGCTGCGCCATGTCTACGCCAAGCCGCACGAATTCCACATCCTGGTCACCGTGGGCCTGGCGCTCGTGGTACAGGAGCTCGTGATCCTGCAGTGGGGGCCGCTGGGCGACAGCGTGGCCACGCCCGACCTGCTGCAGGGCGTGGTGATGTGGGGCGGCTTCGTCTACCCCAAGTACCGGCTGTTCGTGATCGGCTTCACGGCCGTGCTGGCGGTGCTGCTGTGGTGGGTGCTCGAAGGCACGCGCCTGGGCAGCGCGGTGCGCGCCGGCAGCGAATCGACCGAGATGGTGTCGCTGCTGGGCCTGAACGTGTTCGGCATCTTCAGCCTGGTGTTCGCGCTGGGCGCGGCCACGGCGGCGCTGGCCGGGGTGCTGGCCGCGCCCATCCGCGGCGCCGAGCCCTTCATGGGCATCGAGGCGCTGGGCGTGGCCTTCGTCATCGTCGTCGTGGGCGGGCTGGGCAGCTTCAGCGGCGCACTCGTCGGCGGCATTCTCATCGGCGTGGTGCAAAGCGTGATGAGCACGCTGTGGCCCGAGGGCGCGCGCATCATGATCTACGTGGCCATGGCCGCCGTGCTGCTGCTGCGCCCCCATGGCCTGCTGGGCCGCAAAGGATGACCGCCATGAGCAGACATTCCCACCTTCTTCTCGCGCTGGCCATCGTGGTCGCCATGCCGCTGTTCATGCACTCGGGCTCGCTCGCGAGCGAGGTGCTGATCTACGCCCTGGCCGCCATGGGCTGCAACCTGCTGCTGGGCTACACGGGGCTGCTGTCGTTCGGCCAGGGCATCTTCTTCGGCCTGGGCAGCTACACCATCGCGCTGCTGCTCACGCGCTGGCCCCTGCCCATGCCCCTGGCGCTGCTGGCGGCCATCACCATGGGGGCCGCGGGCGCGGCCGTGGTGGGCTGGATCGCGATCCGCCAGCGCGGCACCTATTTCGTGATGCTCACGCTGGCGTTCGCACAGATGTTCTACTTCATCGCCTATTCGCTGCCCGGCCTCACGGGCGGCGACAACGGCCTGCTGGACATCCCGCGCCCGTCGCTCGCCGTCGCCGGCCACACGCTGTGGCCGCTGGCCTCGCCCTGGCAGTACTACGGCTTCGTCGCCGCGCTGTTCCTGGTGGCGTTCTGGCTGCTGCGGCGCGTGTGCGACTCGGTGTTCGGCCGCACGCTGCTGGCCGTGCGCGACAACGAGGAGCGCGCCGCCGCCGTGGGCTACGACCTGCGCCTGCTGAAGCTGCAGGCCTTCGTGATCTCCGGCGCCGTCACGGGCCTGGCCGGAGCGCTGCACGCCATGATGACCGGCATCGCGCCCCTGTCCAACGCCGAATACCACACGAGCGAGATGATCATCGTGATGACGGTGATCGGCGGCACCGGCAATCTGCTGGCCTCGGTGCTGGGTGCGGCGTTCTACGTGCTGCTGGGCGACTGGCTCTCCACGCTGTGGCCGCGCTGGCTGCTGCTGCTCGGCGTGGTCCTCATGGTGGTCAGCCTGGGCCTGCAGCGCGGCCTGTGGGGCCTGGGCGAGAGCCTGTGGATGCTCGCGCGCCGCAAGCGGCCCGCGCCGCCCGCGCCCGCCGCCGCACCCAGCGCCAACGGAGGTCAGGCATGAGCGCTCCCACCGCATCCCCGGTCCTGCTCGAAGCGCAGGGCGTCGCCAAGCATTACGGCAAGTTCGTCGCCCTGGGCGGCGTGGACCTGAAGGTGCGCGCCAACACCGTGCACTCGGTCATCGGCCCCAACGGCGCGGGCAAGACCACGCTGTTTCACATGCTCACGGGCACCAAGGGCGTGAGCGGCGGGCGCATCCTGTTCGACGGTCACGACGTGACGCGCGAGCCCGACCACCGGCGCGTGCGCCGCGGCATGGCACGCTCGTTTCAGGTCACCAGCCTGTTCCTAACCCTGCCCGTGCGCGAGAACCTGCGCCTGGCCGCCCAGGGCGTGGCGCCGGGGGCGGCGCTGAACTGCTGGAGCCCGCCCGTGGGCAGGCGCTCGTGCGCCGACACGGTGGCCAGCGTGCTCGCGCGCGTGGGGCTGGAGCGCCATGCCGGCACGCCCGCAGGCAACCTCTCGCACGGCCAGCAGCGCCGGCTGGAGGTTGGCATGGCGCTGGCCGCGCGCCCGAAGGCCATCTTCCTGGACGAGCCGACATCGGGCATGGGCATCGACGACCTGGACGACATGAAGCGGCTGATCCAGGGCCTCAAGGACGAGCACACCGTGGTGCTCATCGAACACAACATGGGCATCGTCATGGACATCTCCGACACCATCACTGTGATGCAGCAGGGCCGCGTGCTGGCCGAGGGCCTGCCGCACGAGATCCGCGCCGACGAACGCGTGCGCAGCGCCTACCTGGGCAACATGATCACCGGAGGCAAGGCATGAGCCGCCCGGCCGCTCCGAAGGTTCATAGCACCGCAGCGCATCAGCGCGAAGGTACTCCGGTACCCGTCGCACCGCTTCTCTCGGTGGAGGACATCCACGCCCACTACGGCAAGAGCCACGTGCTGCAGGGCATCTCGCTGCGCGTAGGCGACGGCGAGCTCGTCACCCTGCTGGGCCGCAACGGCGCAGGCAAGACCACCACGCTCAAATCCATCGCGGGCGTGATGCAGCCCACGCAGGGGCAGGTGCGCTTCGGCGGCGAGGCCACGCACCGGCTCGCCACGCACCAGGTGGCGCAGCGCGGCATCTGCCTCGTGCCCGAGCACCGCGGCATCTTCAAGCTGCTCACGGTGGAGGAGAACCTGATGCTGGCCCAGCGCAAGAAGTCGCCCTGGCAGCTGCAGGACGTGTACCGCATCTTCCCGCGCCTGAAGGAGCGCCGCGGCAACGGCGGCGGCCAGCTCTCGGGCGGCGAGCAGCAGATGCTGGCCATAGGCCGCGCGCTCATGAACGCGCCGCGCCTGCTCATGCTCGACGAGCCGGTCGAGGGCCTCGCGCCCGTGATCGTCGAGGAGATCGTTGCGCAGCTCAAGACCATCAAGGCCGCGGGCGTGTCCATCCTGCTCGTGGAGCAGAACCTGGAAGTCTGCACGCAGCTCGCCGACCGGCACTACATCATCGAACAGGGCGTGGTCGCGCACGAGGCGACGAACGCCGAATTCCTGGCCGACGACGCCGTCAAGGACCGCTATCTAGGCGTCGGCCTGGTGTGACAAGGGGACTCTCATGGACATGCAATCTTCACCCATCGCCGCGCTGCGCATCGACGGCGCGCGCCTGTGGCAATCGCTCATGGATCTGGCGCGCATCGGCGGCACGCCCAAGGGCGGCGTGTGCCGCATCGCGCTCACCGAGCTCGACCGCCAGGGCCGCGACCTGTTCGTGCAATGGGCACGCGAGGCCGGCTGCAGCATCCGCGTGGACGCCATCGGCAACATCTTCGCGCGCCGCGCCGGCACCGACGACAGCCTGCCGCCGGTGATGACCGGCAGCCATATCGACACCCAGCCCACGGGCGGCAAGTTCGACGGCAACTACGGCGTGCTCGCGGGCCTGGAGGTGGTGCGCACGCTCAACGCCGCGGGCATCCACACGCGCGCGCCCATCGAAGTGGCCGTGTGGACGAACGAAGAGGGCTCGCGCTTCGTGCCCGTGATGATGGGCTCGGGCGTGTTCGCCGGCGCCTTCACGCTGGAGCACGCGCTGGCGCAGCGCGACGCGCAGGGTGTGAGCGTGGGCGAGGCGCTCGCAGCCATCGGCTACGCGGGCGAAAGCGGCCCCGCGCACGCCGTGGGCGCGTACTTCGAGGCGCACATCGAGCAGGGCCCGGTGCTGGAGAAGCATCAGCGCGTGATAGGCGTGGTGCAGGCCGCGCTGGGCCAGCGCTGGTACGACGTGACCGTGCAGGGCATGGAGGCGCACGCGGGCCCCACGCCCATGGAGCTGCGGCGCGACGCGCTGCTGGCCGCGAGCCGCATCGTGGCCGAGGTCAACCGCATCGCCGTAGAGCGCATGCCGCACGCGCGCGGCACCGTGGGCTCGCTCGAAGTGTTCCCCAACTCGCGCAACGTGATCCCCGGCCGCGTGAAGTTCAGCGTGGACCTGCGCGCGCCCGACGACGCCCAGCTGCAGGACATGGACGCCGCGCTGCGCGCCGCCTGCGCGCGCATCGCCGCCGAATGCCAGGTGCAGGCCGAGGTGGAGCAGGTGGTGTACTTCCCGCCGCAGCCCTTCACGCCGCACCTGGTGCAGGCCGTGCGCGCCAGCGCCGCCGAACTGGGCTACAGCAGCATGGACGCCGTCAGCGGCGCGGGCCACGACGCCGTGTACGTGGCGCGCGTGGCGCCGGCCGCGATGATCTTCGTGCCCTGCGCCGACGGCATCAGCCACAACGAGATCGAGGATGCCGAGCCCGCCCACCTGGAGGCCGGCTGCAACGTGCTGCTGCGCGCCATGCTCGCGCAGGCGGAGATCGCCGCATGAAGATCCTGATCGCGCGCCTCAACCACGAGACCAACACCTTCTCGCCCGTGCCCACGCCCATCGAGGCGTTCTCGCCCACCTATGGCGAGGAGGCCTACCGCGCCAACAAGGGCATGCGCACCGCCATGGCCGCCTTCATCGAGCTCGCCGAAGGCATGGGCGCCACGCTGGTCACGCCCGTGTCGGCCATGGCCAACCCCAGCGGCCCGGTGCACGCCGCAGCCTACGACGAACTCACGCGCCGCATCGCCGATGCCGCGCCGGGCTGCGACGCCATCCTGCTCGACCTGCACGGCGCCATGGTGGCCGAGCACACCTGCGACGGCGAGGGCGACCTGCTCGCGCGCGTGCGCGCCGCCGCGCCCGGCGTGCCCGTGGGCGTGGCGCTGGACCTGCACGGCAACGTCACCGGGAAGATGGTGCAAAACGCCGACGTGATGGTGGGCTTCAAGACTTACCCGCACATCGACATGTACGAGACCGGCGAGCACGCGGGCCGCCTGCTGCTGCAGATGCTGCGCGGCGAGGCGCGCTTTCGCGTGTGCTGGCACCGCCTGCCGCTCATGAGCCACACGCTGCGCAGCACCACGCTCGAAGGCCCCATGCGCGACGCCGTCGAGAACGCGCGCGCGCTGGAGCACTCGGGCATACCCGCCGTGTCGGTGTTCGGCGGCTTCTCGCTGGCCGATATCGAGGCGCCGTGCATGAGCGTGGTCGCCACCTGCCGCATCGAGGATGCCCCGGCCACCCAGGCCGCCGTGGACGGCCTCGCCCGGCAGATCTGGGAGCGGCGCGCCGAATACGTGTACCGCAGCGAGCCGCTGGCCGATTCGCTGCGCCGTGCCCGAAGCCTGGCCGAGGGCGCCACCAAGCCCGTGCTGCTGCTCGACCATGGCGACAACTGCATGTCGGGCGGCACCTGCGACACCATGGACGTGCTGCAGGCCGCGCTCGAACTGGGGCTCACGGGCATCGCCGTGGGGCCGCTGTGCGACCCCGAGGCCGTGGGCCGGCTGATCGCGGCGGGCAAAGGCGCCGAGGTCGAGATCGACCTGGGCAACAAGGTGCCGCTCACCAGCATCGGCCTGGCCAAGCAGCCGCTGCGCCTGCGCGGCACGGTGCGCGCGGTGAGCGACGGCGGCTACACCGTCACGGGCCCGATCTACACCGGCCAGCGCTGCCACATGGGCCGCACGGTGTGCCTCGACACGGGCGCCGCGCAGATCGTGGTGACCGAGCAGACGCACGAGCCCTGGGACCTGGGGGTGTTCCATTGCGTCGGGCTGGACCCCACGCGCTTTCGCTTCCTGCTGCTCAAGTCGCGCATGTACTGCCGGCCGGTGTTCGTGCCGCTGTCCGCCGGGCTGGTCGAATGCGACAGCCCCGGGGCCACGACCTCGGACTACGCGCGCTTTCCGTTCACCCGGGTGCGCAGGCCGGTCTTCCCGCTCGACGCGCTCTGACGCCTTCCGATTGGACGCGGCCGGATCACAACTGCTTCACCCGCGTTTGTCCCCGAGGCGACGGGCCTACAATCGGCTCCCCCTAATGCCGGCGGCATGCCCATGCGGCAATGCGGCCGCCGCCCCTGCCTTTGCTGGAGACGCTTGATGCCCGAGAACACGGCCCCCGACACCACCGACAAACGCGCCCTGCTGCGCCGTGCGGCACTGGAGTACCACGAGTTTCCCCAGCCCGGCAAGATCACCATCGCGGCCACCAAGCAGATGATCAACCAGCACGACCTCGCGCTGGCCTACTCGCCCGGCGTGGCCGCGCCCTGCGAGGAGATCGTAAAGGACCCGGCGGCCGCCTTCCGCTACACCGCGCGCGGCAACCTCGTGGGCGTGGTGACCAACGGCACCGCCGTGCTGGGCCTGGGCCACATCGGCGCGCTGGCAGGCAAGCCGGTCATGGAGGGCAAGGGCGTCCTGTTCAAGAAGTTCTCGGGCATCGACGTGTTCGACATCGAGATCGACGAGCTGGACCCCGACAAGCTCGTCGAGATCATCGCCTCGCTGGAGCCCACCTTCGGCGGCATCAACCTCGAGGACATCAAGGCGCCCGACTGCTTCTACATCGAGCGCAAGCTGCGCGAGCGCATGAAGATCCCGGTCTTCCACGACGACCAGCACGGCACGGCCATCGTCGTGGGCGCGGCCATCCTCAACGGCCTGAAGGTGGTGGGCAAGGATCCGAAGCAGATCAAGCTCGTGACCTCGGGCGCCGGCGCGGCGGCCCTGGCCTGCCTGGGCCTGCTGGTCAAGCTCGGCATCCCGCGCGAGAACATCTGGGTCACCGACCTGGCCGGCGTGGTCTACGAGGGCCGCACCGAGCTCATGGACGAGGACAAGGCCCAGTTCGCCCAAAAGACCGGCGCGCGCACGCTGTCCGAGGTGATCGACGGCGCCGACGTGTTCCTGGGCCTCTCGGCCGGCGGCGTGCTCAAGCAGGACATGGTGCGCAGGATGGCCGCCAGGCCGCTGATCCTGGCGCTGGCCAACCCCAACCCCGAGATCTCGCCCGAGGACGTGAAGGCCGTGCGCGACGACGCCATCATGGCCACGGGCCGCACGGACTACCCCAACCAGGTCAACAACGTCCTGTGCTTCCCCTACATCTTCCGCGGCGCGCTCGACTGCGGCGCGACCACCATCACCACGGAGATGGAGATCGCCGCCGTCCATGCCATCGCCGAGCTGGCCCAGGCCGAGCAGAGCGAGGTCGTGGCCAAGGCCTATGCCGGCGAGCCCCTGGCCTTCGGGCCGGAGTACCTGATCCCCAAGCCGTTCGACCCGCGCCTGATGATGAAGATCGCGCCGGCCGTGGCCCAGGCCGCTGCCGACAGCGGTGTCGCGCAGCGCCCCATCGCCGACATGGACGCCTACCGCGACCACCTGCAGACCTTCGTCTATGCCTCGGGCACGACCATGAAGCCCATCTTCACGGCGGCCAAGATGGCGGCGAAGAAGCGTGTGGCCTACTCCGAGGGGGAGGAGGAGCGCGTGCTGCGCGCCGCGCAGATCGTCGTGGACGAGCGCATCGCCCGCCCCACGCTGATCGGGCGCCCCACGGTCATCGCCGAGCGCATTGAAAAGTTCGGCCTGCGCCTGAAGGAAGGGCGGGACTACGACGTGGTCAACGTCGAGAACGACCACCGCTACCGCGACTTCTGGCAGACCTATCACCGCATGACCGAGCGCAAGGGCATCACGGTGCCCATCGCCAAGATCGAGATGCGCCGGCGCCTCACCCTGATCGGCACCATGCTGCTGCACAAGGGCGAGGTGGACGGCCTGATCACGGGCACCTGGGGCCACACCACGCACCACCTGCAGTACATCGACCAGGTGATCGGCAAGCGCGCGGGCGTGGACACCTACGCCTGCATGAACGCGCTGATGCTGCCCGACCGCCAGATCTTCCTGGTGGACACCCACGTCAACTACGACCCCACGGCCGAGCAGCTCTGCGAAATCACCATCATGGCGGCCGAGGAGATGATGCGCTTCGGCCTCAAACCCAAGGCGGCGCTGCTGTCGCACTCCAACTTTGGCAACAGCAACCAGCCCAGCGCCGTGAAGATGCGCCAGACGCTGGAGCTGCTGCGCGTGCAGGCGCCGTGGCTGGAGGTGGACGGCGAGATGCATGGCGACGTGGCGCTCGACGGCAAGGCGCGCGTGGCGCTGATGCCCCACAGCACGCTGGCGGGCGACGCCAACCTGCTGGTCATGCCCAACATCGACGCCGCCAACATCTCCTACAACCTGCTCAAGACGGCGGCAGGCGGCAACATCGCCATAGGGCCGGTGCTGCTGGGCGCGGGCGCGCCCGTGCACATCCTCACACCCAGCGCGACCGTGCGGCGCATCGTGAACATGACGGCGCTCACGGTGGCGGACGCCAACGCCTCGCGGTAACCCCCCAAAGGCCCGTATTAACCCTCGTGCTCCTGCCCATTTTTTGGGCAGGAGCTTGCCTTTTTGCGGCCTTTTTGTCACACTACCGGGTCGAAATTTCGGGTTAACCCGTAGTTTCTGAAAGGTGTAGTGGATGTTGAAGGCCGTCGCCATCCCGGCGTACAAGGCATTTGTGGCGTGTGCTCTGGGTGCCGCGGTCGTACTTGCGCCGGCTGGCGCGTCCGCGCGGCAGGCTTCCGAGGCTGCGGCCATCCCTCCCATCGCGCTGGCCGACCTGCCCCCCCAGGGGCGCGCCACCTACGCGCTGATTCGTGAGGGTGGACCGTTTCCCTACGACAAGGACGGCTCGGTCTTCGGCAATCGTGAACGGCTGTTGCCCGCGAAAAAGCGCGGCTACTACCGTGAATACACCGTGCGCACCCCTGGCGTGAGGAGCCGGGGCGCACGGCGGATCGTATGCGGCGGAGCCCCGCGCACGCCCGATGCCTGCTACTACACCAGCGATCATTACAGTAGTTTTCGAGAGATCACGCAATGAACCCGGTAGCGCCCGACAGGGCTGATTTCATGGCGGCAGAGCTGGATGGATCGCGCCATGCGTTTTTTCATTCGCAGGACCGCTCCCACGGCCTTGCGGATATGTCGATTCGTGCACCTCTAAGAGAAAGAGCAACGGAGATGGAAACGCCACTTCGTAAAGACCAGGAAACGCTGCTGCGCGGAGTGCGCCCCAACATCGTGCAGTCGATCCGCGCGTTCCGCGTGCACGACCTGCAGGAGACGGCGCGCGTGCTGGGCCACCATTTCCTGTACGCCAACCTGGCGCACGCCCAGTCCAAGCAGGACATCCTGGAACTCATCGCCACGCAGTTCACCTTCCCGGCGCATTTCGGCAAGAACTTCGACGCGCTGTACGACTGCATGACCGACCCGCTGCACAAGTCGGGCCCGCAGCCGGGCTTCATCGTGGTGCTGGAGCAGATTCCCACCACGGCCAAGTTCGACAAGGAAGCGCGCGAACAGTTGCTGGACATCTTCCGCGACGCCGCCGACTACTGGAGCGACCGCAAGATCCCGTTCCGGTGCTTCTATTCTTTTCTGTAGCCCGTTCTGCAACCGCCGGCCAGGCGGAACGGGCCGTTGAAGCGCACCCCGGTGCCGCTTCTCAGGCCATAGAGATAGAGATCGACGCCTCGGGCGAGAAAATGCCCACGGACAAGCTCGTGGACGTGTCGCCCCTGGCGCTGCGCATGAGCAGCCCGTTCAACGCGGGCTACTGGCTCGCCGCGGCATGAAATAGACACACCCCTGTGGCGCTGCGCGCCTTCGTGCGTTACGCCGGCGCCAGTTCCTGCGCCAGGGCCACGTAATGCGCCACGGGCACCTCCTCGGCGCGGCGCTGGGTGTCGAAGCCTCCCGCGTAGCCGTGTCCCTCCAGCCACCGGCCCAGGGTGTGGCGCAGCAGCTTGCGGCGCTGGCTGAAGGCCACCTGCACCAGTTCCGACAATAGCGCCTCGTCCACGGCCGCGGGCCGGGCGTGGGGCAGCATGCGCACCACGGCGCTGTCCACGCGCGGCGGCGGGTCGAAGCTTCCGGGGGGCACGAACAGCACATCCTCCATGGCGTAGCGCCACTGCAGCATCACCGACAGGCGGCCATAGGCGGCCGTGGCGGGGGCCGCCACCATGCGGTCTATGACCTCCTTCTGCAGCATGAAGTGCTGGTCCTCTATGATCTGCACGTGCGCCATCAGGTGGAACAGGATGGGCGTGGAGATGTTGTAGGGCAGGTTGCCTACCACTCTGATTTTAGGAGCTGCAAGCGTTTGTGCCACCTGCGTGAAATCGACTTTCAGCACATCGGATTCGATGACGTCGAGCTGGCCGTGCTGGCGCAGGCGCGCGGCCAGGTCGCGATCGAGCTCGATCACGGTGAGCCGGCCCAGGCGCTCGACCAGGGGCTGGGTCAGCGCGGCCAAGCCGGGGCCGATCTCCACCATATGCTGGCCGGGACGCGGCGCGATGGCACGCACGATGGCGTCGATGATGCCGGGGTCGCTCAGGAAATGCTGGCCGAAGCGCTTGCGCGGGATGTGCTTCATTGCGGCGCTTCGCGGTATTCCACGTAGGCGCGGGCGCGCGCCTCCTGGATCCAGGTGGTGAAGGCCTCGTCGAGCTTTTTCTCGCGCACGGCGTCGCGCACCATGTCGCGCTGCTCGCGCTGCGTCAGCTTCGCCTCGCGGCGTTCGAGCAGCTGGATCAGGTGCACGCCGAAGCGCGACACCACGGGCTGGCTGATCTCGCCGGGCCGAAGCGCGTTGAGCGCCTCCTGGAATTCGGGCACGTAGCGCCCGGGCCCGGCCCAGCCCAGGTCGCCGCCGTCCTTGGCACTGCCGTCCTGCGAATACTCGCGTGCCAGCGTGGCGAAGTCGGCTTGGCCGCGCAGCACGCGCTGGCGCAGGTCTTCCAGGCGCTCGGCCGCCTGGCGTTCCGACAGCCCGGAGCCCACGCGCAGCAGGATGTGGCGCGCGTGGCTTTGCACGGCCATCGTGGGCACGCCGCCCTGGCTCCTGTCCACCACCTTCAGGATGTGGAAGCCCGCGGGCGAGCGCAGCGGGCCGACGATGCTGCCCACCGCCGCCTGCTGCACTGCGGTCACGAACAGCTCGGGATAGCGGTCGAGCGGGCGCAGGCCCAGCAGGCCGCCGCCGGAGCCCTCGGGCACGTCGGAATACTCCTGCACCAGCACGCCGAAGTCCCCGCCGGCGCGCAGCTTGTCCAGCACCTCCTGGGCGCGGGCCGCGCGCCTGGCGACCTCTTCGGGGCTGGCGCCCTCGGGCACCTTGACGAGGATGTGGCCCAGGTTGATCTCCATCTTGCCGGGGCCGGCGGTCTTCTGCTGGTCCTGCAGGTACTGGTCCACCTCCAGGTCGCTCACGCGCACGCGCGACTCCACGTCGCGCTCGCGCACGCGCAGGGCCAGCAGCTGGTTGCGCAGTTCCTCGCGGAAGCGCTCCTTGCTGATGCCGTCTGCCGCCAGGCGCCGGTGCATCTCGTCCACGCTCACGTCGTTCTGCCGGGCCACGTTCTGCTCGGCCTGGTTGACGGCGTAGTCGTCCACCTTGATTCCGCCTTCCTTGGCGAGCTGGACCTGGATCTTCTCCAGAATCAGGCGTTCGAGCACTTCCTTGACCAGCACTTCGTGCGGCGGCATGGCCGCGCCCTGGCCGCTCAGCTGCTGCGCCACGCGCTCGGCGCGCTGGCGCACCTCGTTGTTGGTGATGGGCTCGGAGTTGACCACCGCCACGATGTAGTCGGCCTGGCGCACCGCGGGGCTGGTCGCGCCGGCCGGCGGCAGCAGGGTCGCCGTGGAAGAGGGCAGGCGCTGCAGCCCGGCGGAGCCCGAGGGCCGCAGCCCCTGGGCCTGGGCGGCGGGCGCCAGCACGGCCGCGGCGGTCAGGCAGGCCAGGGCCAGGGTCGAAGCTCGGTGGTTCATGGCGTGGAGGAAATTCATGGGGTAGCAAGGCTGCCGGGCGGACGCAGCATGTCAATCGTATTGGGAGAAACGGCTGGGGATGGCCACGTCCTCGCGCAGGAGCTTGTAGCGCGGCACGTATTGCCTCAGGATGGCCAGCGGGTTGGCCCCGAGCGACAGGCGCGAGAAGCCGACGAACTCGATCTGGAACATGAGCCGGGTGCTGGCCGTGATCTGGCTGCTCTGCAGGCGCTCGAGCACCACGCGGCCGATCCAGCAGCAGCTCTCGTACTCCAGGCCGACCACGGTGTCTACGAGCTTGCGGTCCTGCAGGCTGTAGTTGAGCCGGCCCACGCTGTACCAGCGGCCCGCGCGCTCCTTGCCGCCCCGGTCGCCGCCCCACAGGTCGCTGAGGGGCCATTGCCAGCCCACGTCGACCTGCTCGCTGGGCACGGTGATCAGGTCGGTCACCTTCTGCATGCGGTAGGCCGCGCTCACCGTGCGGTAGCTGCCGGGCGAGTAGTGCACCCCCACCGTGGTGCGCAGCGAGCGTCCGGTCTTGGGGTTGTACTGCACCGTGGAGTCCAGGCCCCACTGCGGCGTCCAGTTGATGCTCGCGCCCAGCAGCACGTCCGACAGCCGCTCGCTGGCCGGCGTGCCGCCCGGCAGGGTCACCTTCTGGTCGGCGAAGCGCAGGCGCTGCGCCACACCCAGGCGCGCGGCCTCGGCGCCCGTCTCGGGGTGGATCAGGCGCGTGGTCACGCCCAGCGTGAGCAGGTTGTTGTCCGCGATCCGGTCGTTGCCGCCGAAGGCGTTCTCGGTATAGATGGAGGCGAAGTTGAAGTCGTTGGCCGCCGTGTCGTACACCGGCAGCATGCTCTGGTCGCGGTACGGTGTGTAGGTGTAGAAGGCGCGCGGCTCCAGCGTCTGCAGGTAGTCGCCGCCGAAGAAGCGCGCGTCGCGCTCGAACACCAGGCCGCTGTCCAGGCTGAAGGTGGGCAGCGTGCGGCTGGCCGTGCGTTGGCCGTTGGAGAGCGACTCGTCGAATTCGTACTGCGTGGCATGCAGCTGCAGGCGCGGCGTGATGAAGCCCGACGGCGCGAGGAAGGGCCGGCTGATCTGCGCCACGGCGTAGCTGCGCCGGCCGTTGGGCTGCGCGTAGTACCTGCGGTCCGCCTCGAAGCTCGTGTAATCCGCCTCCACCGTCGCGTCCAGGCCGCCGCCGAGCTGCGCGGGCGCGTAGCGCCAGTGCAGCTGGGGCATGCGGTCGTAGGGCGGGGTGATGGGCGCGGTCACGTCCTGCAGCGTCTGCCACTTGAGGGTGCGCAGGCTCAGCTGGTGCTCGCCGCGCGCCCAGTTCAGCGACGCCTCGCCCGGCAGCAGGCGCTGGGTGAGCTGGTTGCCGCCCATGCCCATGCCGGCCAGGCCGCTGGTGCGCGGCGAGAAGTCGCGCCAGTAGTCGTCGTCGCTCACGCGCCGCACGTTCAGGTTCAGCCCCACGTCGCCCGCGGGCGTGCCGAGCGTGGCGCGGTGGCGCACGCCATAGGCCCAGCGGTCGCGCTCGCGCAACTGGTCGCGGGGCAGGTAGCTGGCGTTGAGCTCTCCGCTGTAGCGCGGTTCGAGGTAGCGAAATTCGCCCGCCAGCCCCACGCCGCGCCGGCTCATGACCAGGGGGGTGATGGTGGCGTCGCGGTTGGGCGCGATGTTCCAGTAATAGGGCTGGATGTATTCCACGCCGCTCACGCTGTCCAGGCCGATGGTGGGCGGCAGCAGGCCGGACTTGCGCCGCTCCGACAGCGGAAAGCTGATGTTCCCCATGGGCAGCACGGGCACGCCCTTGAACTCCAGCACGCCGTCCTCGGCCGTGCCCACGTCCTCCGCGCGGTCCAGGCGGATGGTCTTGGCGTGGATGATCCAGTCGGGCTTCCAGCTGGCCTCGTCGGTGCGCTCGCAGGTGGTGTAGGTAGCGTTGTGCACCACCGAGCGGTCGCGGTCCACGAAGTCCACGCGCGTGGCCTCGCCATGGGCCGCGGTCTCCAGGAAGCGGTAGCGCGCGTCGCTGAAGAAACCGCTGAAGGCGTCCACGCGCAAGTCCAGCAGCGTGCCGTCGTAGAGGTTGCCGGCGCGGTTGATGTGCACGTGGCCGCGCGCCTTGGCGCGATCGTCGGCCACGTCGTACTCCATCTCGTCGGCATGGATCACGGTGTCGCCGCGGCGCAGCTCGGCGTTGCCCTCGACCGTGGCCCGGATGTCGGGCTGGCCCGTGACGCGGTCGCCGCGCACGAACACGGGCAGCTGCGAGCGCACGTCGTCGGGCAGGGTCTCCTGCAGCCGCGGGCTGGAACGCAGCGCGGGCGGCGCCTCGGCCTGCTCCGAGGCACTCCCGCCCGCCTGGGCCAGCGCGGCCAGCGGCACGCCGCACAGCATCAGGGCTGCCAGGCGCGCCAGTGGTGCGCGGCGCGCTGGCGGGGCGGACATGGTGGCGGGCAGGGCGTGGGGCAAGAGGGAACGATCCATGGATTGCGCGGGTCGGCGTTGCGCCGCGGGCCACCCGGCCGGGTGGGACCGGGTTTGTAGAATTGGATTATCCATGAGCCACCCCTCCCCCATCTCCCCGGCCGCCGTACCCGGCGACGCCCGCGCCGTGCATTGGAACGACCCCGCCCGCCAGGCCGCCTTCGAGGCCTGGCTCGCCCCGCTGGCGGCCGCGCAGGGCCTGCTGCCGGCCAGCCTGCGCCCGGCGTCGGCGGATGCGAGCTTCCGGCGCTACCTGCGCCTGGACGCGCAGGACGGCGCCAGCCGCATCATCATGGATGCGCCGCCCGACAAGGAGGACTGCCGCCCCTTCGTCCACGTGCAGGGCCTGATGCGGGCCGCGGGCCTGCCCGTGCCACAGATCCACGCCTGGGACGAGGCCCACGGCTTCATGCTGCTGTCCGACCTGGGCGCGCAAACGGCCATAGAGCGCCTGGACCCGGCCAACCCCCAGGCCGCCCACGCCTGGTACCTGCAGGCCGTGGACCTGCTCATCGACTGGCAGCGCGCCAGCCGCCCCGGCGTGCTGCCGGCCTACGACGACGCTCTGCTGCGCCGCGAGCTGCTGCTGTTTCCCGACTGGTACGTCGCGCGCCACCGCCAGGCCACGCTGACCGACGCCCAGCAGGCCACTCTGGCCAAGGCGTTCGACGCCATCGTGGCGCAGAACCTGGCCGCGCCGCGCGTGTTCGTGCATCGCGACTTCATGATGCGCAACCTCATGGTCGGCGAAGGCGGGCGCCTGGGCGTGCTCGACTTCCAGGACGCGGTGCACGGCCCCGTGACCTACGACATCGCCAGCCTGATGCGCGACGCCTTCATCAGCTGGGAAGAGGATTTCGTCATCGACATTACCGTGCGTTACTGGGAGAAGGCCCGGCGCGCGGGCATCCTCGGCGCTGCGAGCGAGAGCGGCTGGGGCGCGGATTTCGGCGACTTCTACCGCGCCGTGGACTGGATGGCGCTGCAGCGCCACCTGAAGGTGGCCGGCATCTTCGCGCGGCTGACGCTGCGCGACGGCAAGCCCAAGTACCTGCAGGACGCGCCGCGCTTCATCGCCTACATCCGCCAGACAGCCGGGCGCTACCGCGAGCTCTCGCCGCTGCTGCGGCTGGTGGACGAGATCGAAGGCACGCAGGCCGCCATGGGCTACGCCTTCGGGCGCGTCTAGTTCTACAAGAGAAATCGGCCTCCAGCGCTTGCTGGTCAAGCACTGGCAGCTACTTTTTTTGATGCACATGCCACGTTTTCACTGCCCCCTGTCCCTGGCCGCCGGCGCGCGCATCGCGCTGCCGCCCACGGCCGCGCGCCACGTGCAGGTGCTGCGCCTGCAGCCGGGCGACGCGCTCACGCTGTTCAACGGCGAGGGCGGCGAATGGACCGCCACCGTGGCGCGCATGGGCCGCAGCGACGTGGAGGTGGAGGTGGGCGCCCACGCGCCCGTGGAGCGCGAGGCCGCGCGCGCCGTGCACCTCGTCGTGGGCATGCCCGCCAACGAGCGCATGGACTGGCTCGTGGAAAAGGCCACCGAGCTGGGGGCCGCCAGCATCCAGCCGATTGCCGCGGCGCGCAGCGTGCTCAAGCTTGCGGGCGAGCGCGCCGCCAAGCGCCAGCAGCACTGGCAGGCCATCGCCGTGGCCGCGTGCGAGCAGTGCGGACGCAACCGCGTGCCGCCGGTCGCCGCGCCGCTGCTGCTCTCCGACTGGCTGCGCCAGAGCGCCCCCGAAGGCGCGCGCCTGGTGCTCTCCCTGCGCGACGGCGCGCGGGCGCTGCGCGAGGCCGCAGGCGGCGCGGGCGCCGTCTGGGTGCTGCACGGCCCCGAGGGCGGCCTCACGGCGCAGGAGGAAGACGCCGCGCTCGCCCAAGGCTTCGAGCCCGCGAGCCTGGGCGCGCGCGTGCTGCGGGCCGAGACGGCATCCGTCGCCGCGCTGGCCGTGCTGGGGCTGGCCTGATGCACGTGGAGATGATGGACGAAGGCGCCGAACTCGGCGCGCTGGCCGACTTTTTCCGCGACGGCGCCCAGTTCGGCGACGCCGCCGCCGACGCGCCGCTGCTCGGGCGCCTTGCGCGCCAGCAGGCGCTCACGCAGGCATTGAGCGGCCTGTTCCACGGCCCCGCCGCGCTCGTGCAGCTGCGCGTGTGGGTGTTTCTGCAGCTTGCCTCGCAGGGCGACGCGCAGTGGCCGCGCGAGCGCATCGACGAGCTGTTCCACGCGCTGCGCCCCGAGGCGCTGGAGACCGTGCTCAAGCGCCTGCGCGACGTGGAACTGCTCGCCTGGGACGAAACCCAGCGCGCCTACGCCCTGCCCCCGCTGGCCCAGCGCGTGGCCGCGCTGCTCGCGCCGCTGGCCGCCGAGCAGCCGGGTGACGACGAAGACGGCGGCGAGCTGGCCGCGCTGCTCGGCCAGGTGGTCGGAGCCAACCAGCTCGGCAGCCTGGACGCAGGCCAGGTGCAGATGCTGCACGCCCAGCTCGCGCGGCTGCACGGCGAGTTCGCCGACGCGATCGCCAGCGGCTCCGAATTCCGCCTGCGCGAGGCGCGCAAGCGCTACGACCGCGCGGCCCTGCTCATCGACCGCGCGTCGGAAGCCATCAGCGCCATCATCGGCAACGCGCAAGGCCACGTCCTGCTGGAGCGCGCCGCGCGCGGCCTGGGCCAGGCCCAGTCGCGCCTGCTGGCCATGGCCAGCCAGTTCAACCGCGCGCTGCAGCAGGTGGACCGCCAGCGCGTGACGCTGGGCACCACCGGCATCACCAGCACCGACGTGAAGCGCTGGCTGCAGGCCGCGCCGCAGCTGCACGCGCTGCTGCAGGGTGCCCTCGCCCGCCCCACGCAGCTCGCCACGATCGCGCCGCACGAACTGCTGGACGTGGCCGAGGCCGAGTTCGAGCGCGACCGCCCCGCGCAGCCCCAGGCCGAAGACCTGCCCGCGGCCCAGGCCGCGCCCACCGGCACCCTGGCCGCCGTGGCGCTGCCGCGCGAGCTCGACGACCTGAACCGCCTGTTCGAGGCCTGGGCGGCCGGGCCCGGCGATGAGGCGCGCACCGTGGCCCAGGCGCTGCTCGGCCCCCGCCCCGCCGCCACGCGCTACGCCCAGCTGGCCTACAAGGCCCAGCTCATGCCGCTGCTCGGCGACCCGCAGGCGGCCGTGCTGCCCGGCGCCACCGGCCAGCTCGCGCGCCAGCCCTGGCGCGTGCAGTGGCAGCCCGAGGCCGAGCGCCTGGACCACGACCAGGTGGAACTGCTCACGCTGGGAGTGCTGATGAAGGAAGAAACGAATGGATGACGCCGCCCTGCTGATCGCCGAACTGCTCACGCGCCGCTGGCTGCCGCGCAGCCACCGCCTGGTCAAGCGCGCGCTGGTCGACGCCGAGCTGTTCGCGCAGGTCGAGCAGCGCCTGGCCCAGAGCGGCCTGCGCTGGATGGACAGCATCTACGCCGACCACGTGAGCGTGGCCCTGCTGCCCGCCGCCGCCGCCACCGTGCTCGGCGAGGCGGGCGCCAACGCCAACAACAACCTCGACCTGCCGCGCGACGCGCAGGCGCTGCTCGTGGTGCTGTGGGCGCTGATCGTGCTGCCCAAGCGCGAGCGCCAGACCAGCCGCACCCTGGATGCCGACGCGGGCCAGGACGACCTCTTCCCCGGCGCCAAGCCTTTGCCCTCGGCGCGCAGCGCAAGCCCCGTGCTCTCGTACAAGGCGCTGCTGGAGGACTACGGCCCGCAGCTCGGCAAGAAGCTGCGGCTGGACGCCAACCTCAAGCTGCTGGAGCGCCACGGCTTCATCCTGCGCCGCCAGGACGAGATCGCCGAGGGGCCGCTGCTGGACGTGCTGCTGGACTACGACGTGCTCGCCCCGCGCATCCTCGACGGCGCGCTGGCCGACGTGCTGGCGCGCGAGCGGGCGGTGGAAGAAGAATCCGAATCAAATCAAGCTCCAGCGCCCTCCAGTCAAGCGCTGGCAGCTATTAATACAGAAGCATAAGTGTTTCACCTGCAAACCCTAGAACTCGTCCACTGGGACTACTGCCAGCGCGTCTCGCTGCCGCTGGACGCCTCCATCATCACCATCGCCGGGCCGAACGGCTCGGGCAAGACCACGCTGCTGGACGCCATGCGCACGCTGCTGGGCCTGCGCTGCTCGGCCCCGCGCGACTACCGCACCTACGCGCGCCACGCGGGCGCGCAGACCGCGTGGCTGCGCGCCGTGGTGGACAACCGGCCGCAGGGGCGGCAAAGCTCCAGCCGGCCGTTCGCGCGCCGGCTGCTCTACAGCGACCAGGTCACGCTGGCCTGCCGCATCGACAGGAACGGCGGCGACTGGCAGCGCCGCTACTGCCTGCTGGAGGGCGACGCATCCATCGAGCGGCTGGTGGACACGCCCGAGAAAGACCTGGGCTTCATGGGCGTGGAAGCCTGGGGCCGCATGCTGGCCGCCGCCGGCCTGTCGCCGGCCATCGCGCGCGTGCTCTCGCTGGAGCAGGGGCAGACCGACCGGCTGTGCGAATTCAGCCCGCGCGAGCTGCTGCGCCTTGTCTTCGACGTGTTCGGCGACCAGCAGGTGCTGGACGCCTACGACCAGGCGCGCGAGCACCAGCAGCAATTGGCGCGCGAGATGGCGCAGGCCGAGCGCGAGCTGGACCACAGCCGCGCACAGCTTTCCGAACTGCACAACCGCGTGACCAGCTACAAGACATGGCAGCTCAGGCTGGCCGAGCGCGAACGCCTGGCCGCCGAGGTGCTGCCCGTGCTCGCCTGGTGGGGCGAGCGCGAGCAGCTCGCCAGGCAATCGCGCGAGCTGCGCCGCCAGAAGGCCCAGCACCGCGCGGCCCTGGCCGAGCAGGCGGTGCAGAACAAGCGCCTGCTGCACCTGCTGCAAGAGAGCGCCCGCGCCCAGCAGCAGGCCGAGCAGCTGCGCGGCGAGCGCGACCAGGCGCGCGGCCAGCTGGACGCGGCCACGCGCCACGAGGCGCCGCTGGAGCAGCTGGCCAAGCGCGAGCAGGAACTGCTGGCCCTGGTGGACAAGGGCAGCAATGCGGACGACCTGCAGGCCCACCTGGCGCAGCTGCAGGGCCAGGAAGCCGCGCTGCAGGACGAGCGGGGCCAGCTCACCCAGCGCCGCAAGCTGGCCGCCGCGCAGCTCGCCGCGCTGGAAGGCCAGAGCCTGCCGCCGCTGCCGCCCGAGGTGCAGCGCTTTCGCAAGACCCTGGCCAGCCAGGGCATAGGCCACCGCTTCGTCGCCGAAGTCGTCGAGGTGGTGGAAGAGCGCTGGCGCGCCGCCATCGAGGGCGTGCTGCGCGGCCACCGCTGGGTGGTGGTGCTGGACAAGAGCCAGGATCTGGCCGAGGCCTGGGAGGTCGGCGAGCGCGAGCGCTACCGCCACTACATCGTCGAGCCG
This sequence comes from Alicycliphilus denitrificans K601, assembly GCF_000204645.1. Taxonomy (NCBI): domain Bacteria; kingdom Pseudomonadati; phylum Pseudomonadota; class Betaproteobacteria; order Burkholderiales; family Comamonadaceae; genus Alicycliphilus; species Alicycliphilus denitrificans. The sequence continues at coordinate 4,958,177 of NC_015422.1, forward strand.
GGCAGCGTGGCCCTGAAGGGCGAGCCGGGTACGCTGCTGGAGCATGTGAAATTCACCGCCCCCGTGCCGCGCTGGCTGGTGCAGCAGCTGCAGAACCTGCGCTGCGTGGCCGACCCGCGCGAGGGCAAGCGCCTGGGCGGCACCTGGATCACGCCGCAGGCCTACATGCACGATGGGCGCGGCGCGCGCTCCATGTGGGTGGAGGCGCACGAGCACCAGTTCGGCGCCGCGGCCGTGCACGCACGCCGCAGCGCCGCCGAGCGCGAGCTGGCGCGCATCGACGCGCAGCTCGCGCCCGTGCTCGACGAGCTGATGGCGCTCAAGCGCCAGATCGCCGACACGAAGAACGCCCTGGCCGGCCACAGCGCCGCCGAGGAGCTGGTGCGGCGCAGCGAGGAATTCGCCCAGGCACGCGGCGACCTGCCGGCCGCCCGCCAGGCGCGCATCGCCGCCGCCCAGCTATGGCAGAAGCTGGAGCAGGAAAGCACGCGCGCCCACGACCGCCACCGCGCCTTTGCCGACGAGCACAAGCGCCTGGAAGGACACCTGCAGCGCGCCCGCGGCGACAGCGAGCGCGCCGCGCAAGACTGGAGCGCACGCCGGCGCCAGCACGCCGGTGCCGTGGCGCGCAGCCAGCAGCAGCGCGCGCAGTTCCCGGCCCGCTGGATCGCGCCCGGCGCCATCGCCGCGCTGGTCGGCGAATACATGAACGACACCCAGGCCCGCCTGCGCCTGCACGCCGTGGAGCAAGAGCTGGAGCAGGGCAGCTGGGAGCAGGACGCCACCGTGGAGGAACGCCACCGCCGCATGGACGTGACGGTGCGCGAGCAGGCCGCGAGCCTCTCGGACCACCAGGTCAAGAACGCCCAGGCCGCGACCGCCGTGCTGAACGCGCGCGAGAGCTACATCGAGGTGCTGCGCAGCACCGTGCGCCGCTACCGCAAGAACATCCAGGAGCTGGGCCAGCTCGCGGGCGTGGAGGTGGCGGCCGACCTGCCGCTGCTGGAGAACGACGACACCGTGCTGGCCCAGGCCGGCCTGAAGGTGCACTTCGCGTTCGACGGCAAGGGCAGCATCGGGCTGAACGACGGCGAGGCATCGGGCGGGCAGCAGGTCATCAAGTCGCTGATCCTGCTGGTGGGCCTGCTCAAGGACGAGGAAAGCGGCTCGGGCGGGTTCGTCTTCATCGACGAGCCGTTCGCGCACCTGGACGTGCGCAACATCCAGCTCGTCGGCCACTTCCTGCGCAGCACGCGCGCGCAGTACGTGCTGACCACGCCCATCACGCACAACCTGGAGGTGTTCGAGCCCGCCGAGATCACCCTGGTGACGAGCAAGAAGCCGCGCGACGCACGCTGGGCGCCGCCGATCGCGGTGGCCAAGCGGCGCGGCGCGCCGGAGCTCAGGCCCATGATGGCCGCCTGAGCCTGGGTTCTTTGCGCTCCCCAAAAAAGAGCTGCCAGCGCTTTAACAGCAAGCGCTGGAGGCCAAAAACCTTCAAACCGGCATCGCGGCGATCACCTGGGCCACGGCCGCGGTGAGACGCTTGGCGTAGGGCACGTGCAGGAATTCGTTGGGACCGTGGGCGTTGCTCTTGGGGCCGAGCACGCCGCAGACCATCATCTGCGCGCTGGGGAAGCCCTGGCTCAGCATGTTCATGAGCGGGATGGTGCCGCCCTGGCCGATGTAGCCGCAGGGCGCGCCGAAGTGCGCCTGGCTGGCTGCGTCCAGGGCCTGGGCGAACCAGGGGTCGATGGCCGGGGCGTTCCAGCCGCTGGCGGCGTGGTCGGGCGCGAAGGTCACGCGCGCCTGGTAGGGCGCGTTGTCCTCCAGCAGGGCCTTGAGCTCCTGCGCGCTGGCGACGGCGTCCACCAGCGGCGGCAGGCGCAGGCTGAGCTTGAAGGCGGTGTAGGGGCGCAGCACGTTGCCCGCGTCCTTCAGGGCCGGGAAGCCCTCGGCGCCGGTGACGGACAGCGTGGGTTCCCAGGTGCGCCTGAGCAGCGCCTGCACCGGGTCGGTGGTGGTGGGCAGGGCGAACACCGTGCTGCCGCCGCAGTCATGGTGCGCCCAGGGGAAGCGCTTGTAGACCTCCTCGCCCAGGATGGCGGCGGTGGCCTTTGCCTGCGCGAGGCGGTCGGCGGGCACCTCGCAGTGGAAGCTGGCGGGCAGCAGGCGCCCGGTGGCCGAGTCCTCCAGCCGGTCGAGCACCTGGCGCATGATGCGGAACGACGAGGGCACGAGGCCCGAGGAGTCGCCCGAGTGCACGCCCTCGGTGAGGATCTCGACCTTGAGCGTGCCGCTGGCCATGCCGCGCAGGCTGGTGGTGAGCCAGAGCTGGTCGTAGTTGCCCGCGCCCGAGTCCAGGCAGATGACCAGGCCCACGTCGCCCAGACGTTCGCGCAGCGCGTCGATGTAGGGCAGCAGGTCGGCCGAGCCGCTTTCCTCGCAGGTCTCGACCAGGCCCACGATGCGCGGGTGCGCCACGCCCTGGCGCTTCAGTTCCTGCACGGCGGCGATGCTGGCGTAGACGGCATAGCCGTCGTCCGCGCCGCCGCGGCCGTAGAGTTTGCCGTCCTCATACTTGGGCGTCCACGGGCCCAGGTCGGCGCGCCAGCCCTCGAACTCGGGCTGCTTGTCCAGGTGGCCGTACATCAGGACGGTCTGCGCCAATTGCGGCTGCGTGGCCGCCACCTCGAAGAACAGCACGGGCGTGCGGCCGGGCAGGCGCACGATCTCGAGCGTGAGGCCCGCGACCTTCTGCGCCTCGACCCACTGCGCGGCGTTGCGCACCACCGTCTCGATGTGGCCCAGCTCGCGCCAGTCGGGCGCGAAGCCGGGCGACTTGGCGGGAATGCGGATGTAGTCGGTGAGCTGCTGCAGTATGTCTTCGTCCCACGCGCGGCTCACGCGGTCGAGCGCGAGCGCGGCGTCCAGGGCGGCGGAGGGCAGGCGTGCGGTCATGGCGAATCCTCTGGCGGTGCGCAAAACGCGCAGGATACGCCAAGGCCCGCGCCCCTTCGCGGCGCGCGGTTCCTCACGCGGGTGCGGCCCGGGTCCGCGGCGGCTCCTGCGCCAGCGCAACGCATTCGACGCGGTTGCGCCCCGCCGCCTTGGCCGCGTAGAGCGCCTGGTCGGCCGCGTGGATCAACCGGTCCCAGGTGTCGCCGCTCCCCAGGCGCGCGCCGCACACGCCTATGCTCACCGTCACCGGGATCACGCGGCCCCCGTATTCGCACGGCGTCTGCTCCACGGCCTCGCGCAGCGTTTTGGCCAACCCGGCCGCGCCGCGCGCGGGCGTGCCGGGCAGCAGCACCATGAACTCCTCGCCGCCGTAGCGCCCCACCAGGTCCTGGGCGCGCAGCCGCGCACGCAGAATGGCGGCCACGTGGCACAGCACCTGGTCGCCGGCGCGGTGGCCGTGGCCGTCGTTGACGGACTTGAAGTGGTCCACGTCCAGCATCAGCAGCGCATAGGGTTCGCCCGAGCGCACGGCGTGCGCCACGTCGCGGTCGAGCGCCTGGACCAGCGCACGGCGGTTGGCCACGCCCGTGAGCTCGTCGTGCGTGGCGAAGTACCGGTTGTCCGCGTCGGCGCGGTCCTTGGTCATGAGGATGAAGCCCAGCGACGCGAGAATCACGACGACGAATACCGCCATGAAGGTGAAGGACTGCAGGGGGCCGCCGCGCATCAACCCGTCGAGCGGCATGGCGTGGGCGGCGGCCAGCACCCCGCGCACCCCGAGCAGCACGACCTCCAGCCCCAGGCTGAGGGTGAGCAGCAGCACGCCGCGCCCCCGCGCGGGCGGCTGCGGCCGCCACAGCGCCCACAGCACCATGCCGATCTGCAGCGGCAGAACCACGCCCGTGACCATGATCCGGGCGCGGTAGTCGTCGACGAACACGGCGAACAGCGCCCCCATCGCCAGCACCGGCAGCAGCATGCGCTGCCAGGGCAGCGCGCGCCCCTGGAACTGGCACACGGCCGCCAGCGCCAGCGCGAACGTGCCGGACAGCAGCGTGTTGGACAGCACGATGCTGGCCCAGTCGGGCGCCGTGCCGCGCAGCACGTACAGCATGTAGGTGGCCGTGTGCAGCAGCAGGCCCAGCGCCCACAATTGGCTTCCCTCGCGCCGCTGCGACCGCACGGCCGCGAAAGAGCCCGCCATGGTGAGCGACGACGCGGCGGTCATCAGCAGCATGGTGGGCACGTCGAGGGGCAGCATGGCGCGGAGAAAAACGGGTGGTGTGGGCGGGAAGCCTGCGGGCAACGCGTGCCGCAGCGATCCACGCCTGCGGCAGGCCGTCGCTGTCGAGGGCAACCTGTAATTGTTACATTTTTCGCCGCCGACGCGCGAGCCCATGCACCGGTCAGCATTTTGAACCTCCAGCGCTTTATGGGAAAGCGCTGGTAGCTATTTTTTACATAGCATCATCAATCGTGCTCGAAATGAAACACGGCCGTGCCGGCCAGTGCATTGGGCAGGAAGCGCACCTCGCGCCCGTCCTGCAGGCCGAAGGCGTCGAGGATGCGCAGCTTGTTCTTGCCGGCCAGCACCTCGAAATCCTTATACGTGCCCACGCGGATGTTGGGCGTGTCGTACCACTGGTAGGGCAGGCGCCGCGTGACCGGCATGCGCCCGCGCAGCACCGACAGGCGGTTGGGCCAGTGCGCGAAGTTGGGGAAGGCGACGATGCCGCTCTTGCCCACGCGCGCGGTCTCGCGCAGCATGGTCTCGGCGTTGCGCAGGTGCTGCAGGGTGTCGATCTGCAGCACCACGTCGAAGCTGTTGTCGCTGAACATGGCCAGCCCCTCGTCGAGGTTGAGCTGGATCACGTTCACGCCGCGGCGCACGCAGGCGAGCACGTTGGCGTCGGCGATCTCGATGCCGTAGCCGGTGCAGCCGCGCGTGCGCTGCAGCAGGTCGAGCAGCGCGCCGTCGCCGCAGCCCAGGTCGAGCACGCGCGCGCCCTGGGGCACGAGGCGGGCGATGGCTTGCATGGTGGCGTGGTCGCTCATGGCTGCTGCTCCTGGGCGATGTTGTCGAAATAAGAGCGCACCACGCCCATGTAGCGGACGTCGTCGAGCAGGAAGGCGTCGTGCCCGTGGGGCGCGTCGATCTCGGCGTAGCTCACGTCGCGGCGGTTCTCCAGCAGCGCGTGGACGATCTCGCGGCTGCGCCGGGGCGAAAAGCGCCAGTCGGTCGTGAAGCTCACGAGCAAAAACCTGGCCCGCGCCACGGCCAGCGCCTGGGCCAGGCTGCCGCCGTAGCGCAGCGCGGGGTCGAAGTAGTCGAGCGCGCGCGTGATGAGCAGGTAGGTGTTGGCGTCGAAGTACTCGCTGAACTTGTCGCCCTGGTAGCGCAGGTAGCTCTCGATCTGGAACTCGATGTCCTGCGTGCTGTATTTCAGGTCGATGCCTTCCCGTAGCTGCCGGCCGAACTTCTCGTTCATCACGTCGTCGGAGAGGTACGTGATGTGACCGATCATGCGCGCGATGCGCAGGCCGCGCTTGGGGATGGTGCCGTGGCGGTAGAAATGCCCGCCGTGGAAGTCCGGGTCGGTCACGATGGCGCGGCGCGCCACCTCGTTGAAGGCGATGTTCTCGGCCGTGAGGTTGGGGGCGCTGGCCACCACCACGGCGTGGCGCATGCGCTCAGGGTACTGCAGCGTCCAGCTCAATGCCTGCATGCCCCCCAGGCTGCCGCCCATCACGGCCGCGAGCTGCCCGACGCCCAGCCGGTCGAGCAGCCGCGCCTGGGCGTTCACCCAGTCCTCCACCGTGACCACGGGGAAGTCCGCGCCGTAGACCTCGCCCGTGTCCGGGTTGGCGTGCATGGGGCCCGTGGAGCCGAAGCACGAGCCCAGGTTGTTGACGCCGATGACGAAGAAGCGGTTGGTATCGACGGGCTTGCCCGGGCCGATCATGTTGTCCCACCAGCCCTCGCTCCTGGGCTGGCCCTCGTAGACGCCCGCGACGTGGTGCGAAGCGTTGAGCGCGTGGCACACGAGCACGGCGTTCGTGCCCTCGGCATTGAGCCGGCCGTAGGTCTCGTAGGCAAGGGTGTAGTCGCGGATCGAGGCGCCCGACGAAAGGGGCAGTGCCTCGGCGAAATGCATGGATTGCGGTGTGGCGATGAACGACATGAAAAAAACCCGGCTTCGCTAGAAACGAGGCCGGGTCCGGTGCGTGCGAGTGCAGGCGTGTCGATCGGTCACGTCTTTAGCAGGATTTGTAAAGCGCCCGCAAGCGGTGCAAATCGGCGCGTCTGCCGGGCATTATGCCAAAGGCGTCGCCTGCGGCGCAAACAGCGCCAGCAGCCCCAGCACCAGGAAGATCAGCGCCGAGACCAGGTGCACCACCCGGATGGGCACCTTCTTGACCAAGCGGTCGCCCAGCCAGACCACGGGCGCGTTGGCCAGCATCATGCCCAGCGTGGTGCCGGCCACCACCCACAGGTAGGCGCTGTACTGCGCGGCCAGCATCACGGTGGCGACCTGGGTCTTGTCGCCCATCTCGGCCAGGAAGAAAGCCAGCACCGTGGTGCCGAACACCCCAAGGCGCGGGCCCGCGCCCGTGCCATCGTCGTCGAGCCTGTCGGGGATCAGCATCCACACGGCCATGGCGATGAAGGACAGCCCCAGCACCCAGCGCAGTACCTGCGGCCCCAGCACCGTGGTCACCCACGTGCCCACGGCGCCCGCGAGCGCATGATTGGCCAGGGTCGCCACGAAAATGCCCAGCACGATGGGCCAGGGCCTGCGAAAGCGCGCGGCAAGCACCAGCGACAGCAGCTGGGTCTTGTCGCCCATTTCAGCGAGGGTGACGATGGCGGTAGAAACGAGAAAGGCTTCCATAGTGGGGGTCGTAATAGGATTTCCGGCCGGAAGCATTCATTCGGACAGCATTGACCACGCCCCGACTCCGGCCTGTTGGATCGGTGCGCGATCAATGGTCTCGCCCAGCCCGCCGTTGCAGCGGGCCTCATGCACCATGGCGCCCGCAGGCCCCAAGTCTGTTGATGCATGCCTCCAGCCGCGCTCGTCGCGCGGCGGCAGGCTACTCCCCATGGACGGGGCGCATTGTATCCGCAGCCACGCTTGCCCCCGCCCAGGCGCCGGAGTGCCAGTAGTTACCCTGAGAAGTGTTGCAGGCGCGCACTCGCAGCCCTTTTTGGGCTGCGGGGATGCTTGATAATGGGCGCGCCTTTCTGCCTTGCAGAAATGCAGGCTGCGGTGTTTGGTCGGTTTCGCGTCTTTGAAGTCGTCACAGGTTTGTTGATTGCGTCAGGCTCCATCGCATTTCATGTTTCTTCTAGGAGTCCGATCATGGGCAACAAACTTTATGTGGGCAACCTGCCCTATTCCTTCCGCGACCAAGATCTGGAGCAGACCTTCAGCCAATACGGCTCCGTGCAGAGCGCCAAGGTCATGATGGAGCGCGACACCGGCCGCTCCAAGGGCTTTGGCTTCGTCGAAATGGGCAGCGATGCCGAGGCCCAGGCCGCCATCCAGGGCGCCCACGGCCAGAACTACGGCGGCCGCGACCTGGTGGTCAACGAAGCCCGCCCCATGGAACCCCGCCCGCCGCGCAGCGGCGGTGGCTTTGGTGGTGGTGGCGGCTACGGTGGTGGCCGCAGCGGCGGCGGTGGCTACGGCGGTGGCCGTTCCAACTACTGATTTCGATCATGAAGGGGCCACAAGGCCCCTTTTTTTGCGACCGCCAAGCCACAAGATCACGGAAAACCCCTTGCATTTTCGCCAAGGTTCTAACGCATAATGTTCCGGCGATGGGGGTTGCCCCGTCGGTGTTGCGGTGATCCATCAGTTTTCGCGCATAGGGCGTCTTAGTGATTAACTGGCTGCGGGTTCGGGACTCCGTCGCTCAATTCAATTGTTTTTCAGGAGTCCCTTGATGGGCAACAAGCTGTACGTCGGCAATCTGCCGTACTCGGTGCGCGACCAAGATCTGGAACAAGCGTTCGGCCAGTTCGGCGTGGTGACCAGCGCCAAGGTCATGATGGAGCGCGACACCGGTCGCTCCAAAGGCTTCGGCTTCGTCGAAATGGGCAGCGATGCCGACGCCCAGGCCGCCATCAACGGCATGAACGGCCAGTCCCTGGGCGGCCGCAGCATCGTCGTGAACGAGGCGCGCCCCATGGAACCCCGTCCTCCGCGCAGCGGCGGTGGCGGTTTTGGCGGCGGTGGCGGCTATGGCGGCGGCCGCAACACCGGTGGCGGCGGCGGCCGCGGCGAAGGCGGTTTCCGCAGCCCCTATGGCTCAGGCCCGCGCGGCGGCGGTGGCGGGGGCCGTGGCGGCTACGGCGGCGACCGCAACGGCGGCTACTGATACGCAAGGGGTGCGCGGCACCCTACAGCCCACGCGCAAAGGCTCCTTCGGGAGCCTTTTGTTTTGCCTGCAATTTGCTGCAGGGATCAGGACGCGCGGCCCTGCCCCTGCCGGTGTTTGCGCGGGCGCCCCTGCAGCAGGCGGTCGAACCACGCATTGGGCAGCAGCCGCAGCAGCTTGGCCACCACGCCCATCGGCCAGGGGATCACGCGGTAGCTCGCGCCGGACTCGATCACCCGGAAGGCCTTGTCGGCGAAGGCCTCGGGGCGCATCAGAAAGGGCATGGCGTAGCGGTTTTCCCGCGTCAGCGGCGTATCCACGTAGCCTGGGCAGATCGTGACCACCCGCACGCCGCTGGAGCGCAGTTCGCCGCGCAGGCTCTCGCAATAGCTGATGACCGCCGCCTTGCTCGCGCAGTAGGCGCCATGCCCGGGCAGGCCGCGTATGCCCGCCACGCTGGCCACGCCCACCAGCCGTCCGCTGCCGCGCCGCGCCATGGCGGCGACGAAGGGGTGGAAGGTGGCCGCCATGCCCAGATTGTTCGTGGCGAAGACGCGGGCCATGGTGTCGATGTCGGCGCGCTGGGCGGTGTCCACGCCCACACTGATGCCTGCATTGGCGATAACCACGTCCGGCAGCCCCTGGCGCTCCATGCATGCCTGGCCTGCGGCGATGATGCTGTCGGGTTGGGAAACATCCGCGCCATATATTTCATAGCTGCCGGCGCCCATTCCACGGGCCTCAGTCCATGATTTCATCTCTGAATCGCGGCGCGCCGCCAGCGCCAGCCGCCAACCCGCGCGGTGGTAGCGCTCGGCCAGCGCCTGGCCTATGCCGCTGGAGGCACCGGTGATGAAGACCAGGGGGCGGGGGTCGTGCATGGCCCGTGCCCTACCGCACCGGCTTGGCGGCGGGGCGGGCCGGCGTCGCCGGCAGCAGCGTGCCGCGCACGCGCCCGCGCAGGTTCAGGATCTGGTCCAGGTTGTCGTAGTCGAGGCCGTCGGCGGTGAATATGTCCACGCCACGCTTGAGCGTGACGGGCTGGTTGGTGCGCACGCGCTCCTCGTTCGTCCAGGCGTGCAGGAACTCGCTGCGCAATTCCAGCCGCGGCAGCGGCGCCTGCCCGGCACGCTCCAGGGGCTCGCGCACGACGATGGCGTTGCCGAAGAGCTGCACCTCGCTGCCGTCGGCATTGCTGAGCGCGCGGTTGGCGCTGGCCGTGGTGACGCGCCCGTCGACGCTCACGGAACGCAGGCGCGCCTGGTCGATCTCCAGCGTGTCGGTGTCGGCGTAGTGGCGCGCCAGCGTGCCCCGTATCTCGCTTTGCAGCCTGCCCGTGGCGTCGAAGTTCCTCACCGCGAAGTCGCGCATGAAGTAGTCGGGCTCGTGGCGCACGGGGCGCTCCTGCGCGGGCTGCGGCGGCTGGGGAGCATTGCGCACCAGCCACCAGGTGCCCAGCGCCAGCAGCCCCATGAGCAGCACGGGCAGGTAGATGGACAGGCGCTCCCACGCCCGGCGCAGGCGCACCATCATGCGGCGTGGGCGGCCAGCAGGCTGGCATAGCGGCCGCTGGCGATGAGCAACAGGTCGCAGAATTCGCGGGCCGCGCCCGCACCGGCCGCCGCAGCGGTGACGTGGTGGGCGACGGCCCGCACCTCGGCGTGGGCCTGCGCAGGCGCGCAGGCGAAGGCCACGCGCCGCAGCACGGCCAGGTCCGGCCAGTCGTCGCCCATGGCGGCGGCCCGCGGCCAGGCCAGGCCCAGCTCGGCCAGGATGGCCTCGGCCGCGGGGCGCTTGTCCTCGGTGCCGAAGCGCGCGTGCACCACGCCCAGGGCCTTCAGGCGCAGGCGCAGCGCGGGCGAGTCGCGCCCCGTGATGACGGCGGGCGTGATGCCCGCCTGCTGCAGCAGCTTGATGCCGTGGCCGTCCAAGGTGTTGAAGCGCTTGAGCGTCTCGCCGTTCTCCGAGAAATACAGCCCACCGTCGGTCAGCACGCCGTCCACGTCGAAGAAGGCCACGCGCACGTCCTGCGCGCGCAGCAGCAGCGCGGGGTCGAACTGCAATGCGGGCAGCAGCGGGGGCGATTCGGTGCGCGCGTCCATCAGATCACCTTGGCGCGCATCAGGTCGCCGATATGCACCACGCCCACCAGCACGCCCTGGGCGTCCGTGACCAGCACGCTGGTGATGGAGTGACGCTCCATGGCCTGGGCGGCATCGGCCGCCAGGGCGTCGGCCGCGATCGTGCGTGGGCTCGCGTGCATGACGTCCTGGGCGCGCATGCCACGCAGGTCCGCGCCGGCCTCTATGCGCCGGCGCAGGTCGCCGTCGGTGAAGATGCCGACCGGGCAGCCCGCCTCGTCCACCACGGCCGACGCGCCCACGCCCTTGGCGCTCATCTCGCGCATCAGTGTGCTGAAGTCGGCCTGCGGCGGCACGCGCGGCACCTGCCCGCCCGTGCGCATGACGTCGCGCACGTGGGTCAGCAGCCGGCGGCCCAGGGCGCCGCCAGGGTGCGAGCGCGCGAAGTCCTCGGGGCGAAAGCCCCGCGCATCCAGCAGGGCCACGGCCAGTGCGTCGCCCATGGCCAGCTGCACGGTGGTGCTGGTGGTGGGCGCTAGGTTGAGTGGGCAGGCCTCGCGCTCCACGCTGCAGTCGAGCACCAGGTCGGCATGCCGCGCCAGCGTGGACTGCAGCCCGCCCGTCATGGCGATGAGCGGCACGCCCTGGCGCTTGAGCATGGGCAGCAGCACGGTGATCTCGCTGCTCTCGCCGCTGTTGGAGATGGCCAGCACCAGGTCGCCGCCGGCGACCATGCCCAGGTCGCCGTGGCTGGCCTCGGCCGGGTGCACGAAGAAGGACGGCGTGCCGGTGGAGGCCAGCGTGGCGGCGATCTTGCGCCCCACGTGGCCGCTCTTGCCCATGCCCATGACGATCACGCGCCCCGAGGTGGCCAGCACGCGCTGCACGGCCTGCACGAAGACGGCGCCCAGCCGCCCCCCCGTGCCCTGCAGGGCGGCCGCCTCGATGTCGAAGGTCTCCCTGCCCAGGCGCAGGGCCTGCTCGGCGTTGAAGGACGGAAAGGCGGCAGTGGCGGTGGGCATGGACGGATTCTATCGGCCGGCCCTGTGCCGGCTCGGCTAGGATCGGGCATGTCCTCGCTCGCCCTCACGCTGCTGTATCTGCTGGCCGCAGTGCTGGGCGTGGTGGCATGCCGCAGCCTGCGGCTGCCGCCCATGATGGGCTATCTGGCCGCAGGCATCCTCATCGGCCCGCATGCGCTGGCGCTCACGCAGAACTCCGAGGGCGTGCGCCACCTGGGGGAGTTCGGCGTGGTGTTCCTCATGTTCACCATAGGGCTGGAATTCAGCCTGCCCAAGCTGCGCGCCATGCGCCGCCACGTGTTCGGGCTGGGGCTGCTGCAGGTGCTCGCATCCATGCTGGCGTTCATGGCCTGCCTGCTGCTGCTCGCGCGGCTGGCCGGCGGCGTGTGGGACATGGGCTGGCAGACGGCGCTGGCGCTCTCCGGCACCCTCGCCATGAGCAGCACGGCCATCGTGGTCAAGCTCGTGTCCGAGCGCGGCGAGCTCGAGAGCGAGCACGGCCGGCGCGTGCTGGGCATCCTGCTTTTCCAGGATCTGGCCGTGGTCCCCATGCTGGTGCTGGTGCCCGCCCTGGGCTCCTCTCCCGAACGCCTGCTGCTGGCCCTGGGCCTGGCGCTGCTCAAGGCCTCGATGCTCGTGGGCGTGCTGCTCGTGGGCGGCCAGCGCGTGATGCGCTGGTGGCTCACGCTGGTGGCACGCAGAAAGAGCGACGAGCTGTTCATGCTCAACCTGCTGCTGGTCACGCTGGGCCTGGCCTGGCTCACCGAGCTGGCCGGGCTGTCGCTGGCGCTGGGCGCCTTCATCGCGGGCGTGCTGGTGTCGGAGACGGAGTACCGCCACCAGGTGGGCACCGACATCCGCCCCTTCCACGACGTGCTGCTGGGCCTGTTTTTCATCACCGTGGGCATGATGCTCGACTGGCACATCCTGCTGGAGCGCTGGGCCCTGGTGCTGGCGCTGCTGGCCGCGCCGCTGCTCATCAAGACCGCCATCATCGTGGCGCTGGCGCGGGGCCTGGGGGCCACCACGGGCGTGGCGCTGCGCACGGCGCTGTACGTGGCGCAGGCGGGCGAGTTCGGCTTCGTGCTGCTGTCGCTGATGCAGGAGCACGCCCTGATGCAGCCCGCGCTCATGAACCCGGTGCTCGCGGCCATGGTGCTGTCGATGCTGGCCACGCCCTTCCTGATCCAGTACAGCAACCGCATCGTCATGAAGCTCGTGGCCAGCGACTGGCTGCAGCAGTCACTGAACGTGACCACCATCGCGCGGCAGGCCATCAATGCCAGCGGCCACGTGCTGATCTGCGGCTACGGGCGCTGCGGCCAGAACCTCGCGCGCATGCTGGAAAGCGAGGGCATCCCCTACATGGCGCTGGACCTCGACCCCGACCGCGTGCGCCAGGCCGCCGCGGCGGGCAACTCGGTGGTCTTCGGCGACGCCACGCGGCTGCAGGCGCTCAAGGCCGCGGGCCTGGCGCGCGCCGCCGCCGTGGCCGTGACCTACCTGGACACGCCCGCCGCCCTCAAGGTGCTGGCCCACGCGCGCACGCATGCGCCCCATGTGCCCGTGGTGGTGCGCACGCAGGACGATTCGCAGCTGGACAGGCTGCAGGCCGCCGGAGCCACCGAGGTCGTGCCCGAGGCCATCGAAGGCTCGCTGATGCTGGCCAGCCACGCCCTGGCCCTGGTGGGCGTGCCCATGCGGCGCGTGCTGCGCCTGGTGCAGGACCAGCGCGAGGCCCGCTACGGCCTGCTGCGCGGCTACTTCCACGGTGCCGACGACGACACGCCCACCGAAAGGGACCAGGAGCGCCTGTACTCCATCACCCTGCCCCCGGGCGCCGCGGCCGTGGGCGCGCAGCTGGCGCACCTTCCCCTGCACGCCATCGGCGCACACCTGGTCAACGTGCGCCGGACCAGCGGCCGCATGTCCACGCCCGACGACGCCATGCCGCTGGCCGAGGGAGACACCCTGGTCCTCTCCGGCCACCCCACGGCCCTGAGCCTGGCAGAAGAGAAACTGCTGCGCGGCTGATTACACTGTCCGCCGGCCCCTCTCGCCCCCACCGCCCATGCACAGCCTCAGCGTCACCGACTACCTGCGCCAGCACATCCGCACCGTGCCCGACTGGCCGGCCCCCGGCGTGCAGTTCCGCGACATCACCCCCCTGCTGCAGGACCCCAAGGTCTTCCGCGTCATGATCGACGCGTTCGTGCACCGCTACATGGACCGCGCCATGCGCCCCGACGTGGTGGCAGGGCTGGACGCGCGCGGCTTCATCCTCGGGGCCGTGGTGGCCTACGAACTCAACGTCGGCTTCGTGCCGATCCGCAAGAAGGGCAAGCTGCCCTTCACCACGGTCGAGGAAACCTACGAGCTGGAGTACGGCAGCGCCACCGTGGAGCTGCATGCCGACGCCGTGAAGCCCGGCGACCGCGTGCTGCTGATCGACGACCTGATCGCCACCGGCGGCACGATGATGGCGGGCAAGAAGCTGCTGGAAAAACTGGGCACCACCGTGATGGAAGGCGCCGCCATCGTCGACCTGCCCGAACTCGGCGGCTCGGCGCGCCTGCGCGCGAGCGGGTTGCCGCTCTACACCCTGGTGGATTTCAGCGGCCGCTGACGCGTACGGGTTTGCAATCAGTCAGAGAACAAGGCGCGAAGCCGTATCAACGCAGGTCGCCGTACTGCGTGGAGCTCAGGTCGGACGAGGGCGCGTCCTGGGTGGGCATCACGGTGTCCTCGAACCCCGTGGAGCCGGTGCTCTTGGGCAGCAGGGGGCCGCTGCGCGTAGCCGTGCCCGGTTCCGCCGCGGGCGCCGGCGCGCGCGCCGCGGCGGCATGCACCAGCGCCTGCTTGAAGGCCGCAACCTCGTCCGCCTCGATGGGCTCGAACCCCGTGGCGGCGCGCGGCGGCGCGACGGGCGCGATCGGCGGCACCAGGGGGGCCGGGCGCGAGGCCGGCGGCACGCCATGCTGGCGCGCAGCAGCCGGCCGGGGAGGCGAGAGGGTGGGCGAGGCCTGCGCCGCGGGCGCGGTGAACTCCGGCACCCTGCTGGCCTGGGGCCGCGCCGCGGAAGCGGCCGGGCCCATGGACACGCCCACCATGATCTGGTCGTTGATGCGCCAATAGACGGCCGGCACGACGATGCCGAAGCGCGACTTGGCGGACTGGGTGATCAGCGCCTCGATCTCGCCCAGGCGCACCATGTCGCTGCTGTATTCCTGCGCCAGATCCATCATCACCAGGAACTGGGCACCGCGCTGGTCCAGTGAAAGCACCTTGAACTTGTAGCCCGCCGACAACACTCCGGCGCGCACCATCGCGTCGCGCACCGTCGTGTACAGCAGCTCGCGCCGCTCCGCGCGCTCGTTCTTGCGCGCCGCGGCCGGATCCTGGGATGCGGAGGGCTCCAGCAAGGGCTTGCCATTGCCATTGCGGCCCGGCGCTGCGGACCCCGCGCCGTTCGCGGCCAGCGGTGCAGGCATCGTATGCGCCTGGCGCTGGCGCGGTGCCTGGGGCTTGGATTTGCGGGTGAACCAGCTGAACAAGGACATGCCATGCCTTCGCAAAGAAGCGCTAAAAATGTCAGCAAGTGTACAGCGCGGTTCATGGTTTGGCATGCCGCCAACCGGCCAGGACGCCGCCACGGGGGCGCCTGGCCCTCCCGCCACCCGGCTCAGGTTGCGGCCACGCGACGGCGGCGGTTGGCCAGGCGCTTGGCGAGCACCGCGCCGACGGCCATGGCCAGTTGCAGCGCCACGACCGGCTGCCGGTTGGCGAGTTCGGAAAAACGCAGCGCCGTCAGGCTCCACAGCTTGCTCGGGGCGCTGGCCTGCACCGTCGCGCTGCGCGGGCGGTGCGAGAAAAACGCCCCCTCGCCCACCACCGAGCCGGCGCCCACGATGGCCAAGCGCAGCCGCTGGTTCTCATTCTCCGAATGCACGCTCAGGCTGCCGCTCTCCACCAGGTACAGGGTGCGGTCGTTCGTGCCCTGCGCAAACAGCACCTGGCCGGCCGGCAGATTCACGGGCTGCAGGTAGGACGACAGCAGGCCCCATTGCTCGCGGCTGAGCACATTGTTCATGCCGTCGTCCGCGGTGGTCTGGCTGATGGCCTCGATCAGGCCCGTCAGATCGACCCTGGGGAAGGGAGTGGTGTTCATCGGGCGCGAACGGTAGCGTGCGCACCGCATCCATACAAGCGGCCATTACCATTGTTTACACATGCATTGCCTTGTCGCTACCTCATTTTCCGATGCAGAAGCTGGAGAAGATGACACCCAGCAGATCGTCGGAGGTGAATTCGCCCGTGATGGCGTTGAGGGCGTTCTGCGCCAGGCGTAGTTCCTCGGCCAGCAGGTCCAGCGCCGGCCCCGTGCTTTCGAGCTGCGCGGCGGCCTCCATGAGGTGCGCGTCCACGGCGCGCAGGGCCTCGATGTGGCGCGCGCGGGCGATGTACACGCCCTCGGCTGCGGACTGCCAGCCCGCGACCCGCAGCAGTTCCCGCCGCAGGGCGTCGAGCCCCTGGCCGGTGCGCGCCGACAGTTGCACCGCCGCCCGGCCCGCCGTGGCGGCCGGTGCCGGGCGGGCAGCGGCGTCGGTCTTGTTCCAGACGTCGATGACCGGCACGCTTTCAGACAGTTTCTGGACCAGGGTGCTTGCTATGAGCGCGTCGGCAGCTATGTATTCGGGAGCATCCAGGCGCGTGAGGTCGTGCAGGAACAGCACGGCATCGGCCTGGGTGATCTCGTCCCAGGCGCGCGCGATGCCGATGCGCTCGACCTCGTCGGCGCTTTCGCGCAGGCCAGCCGTGTCGATGATGTGCAGCGGAACGCCCTCGATCTGTATGGTCTGCTGAACCTTGTCGCGCGTGGTGCCCGCGATGGGGGTGACGATGGCCAGCTCCGCCCCGGCGAGCGCATTGAGCAGCGAGCTCTTGCCCGCGTTCGGCTGGCCCGCGATGACCACCTTGATGCCTTCGCGCAGCAGCGCGCCCTGGCTGGCGCGCTGCATCACGGCGGCCAGCGTCTGCTGCAGGTTCGATAGCTGCCCGCGCGCGTCTGCCTTGCGCAGGAAGTCGATTTCCTCCTCTGGGAAGTCGAGCGTGGCCTCGACCAGCATGCGCAGGTGCACGAGCGCGTCGCGCAGGCCGTGGATCTCCTGCGAGAACGCGCCCGACAGCGACCGGCCCGCGCTGCGCGCCGCGGCCTCGGTGCTGGCGTCTATCAGGTCGGCGATGGCCTCGGCCTGGGCCAGGTCGAGCTTGTCGTTGAGGAAGGCGCGCTCGGTGAATTCGCCCGGCTCGGCCAGGCGCAGGCGCGGCAGCACGGCTTGCGCCGCCTCCAGGCAGCGCGCCAGCAACAGCTGCAGCACCACGGGGCCACCGTGGGCCTGCAGCTCCAGCACGTCCTCGCCCGTGTAGCTGTGCGGCGCGGGGAAGAACAGCGCCAAGCCCTGGTCGATGGACCGGCCCGCGGCATCGGGAAAGGGCAGGTAATGCGCCTGGCGGGGCTGCAGCGATCTCCCGAGCAGGCCCTGCACGAAGGGCGCGAGCCCCCGGCCCGACACGCGCACGATGCCCACGGCCCCGCGCCCGGGGGCGGTGGCGATGGCAGCGATGGGGTCCTGGTGGCGGGCGAGCATGGGCGGGGCTTTCAGCAGGGCAGTGATCCGAGCGCCGCATTATTGACGCTGGCGCACCCCGCGCCACCCGCCTGGACTCACATGGCGGGCTTGTCGCTTTGCGCCGTGAGGTTGTCCTTGAGCTCCTGGCTCATGGGCAGGCCGATCACCTGGCCCTTGGGCGGGATCGGCGACATGAACCACTTGGTGTAGAGCTTCTCGAACTCGCCCGACTTCATCATGCCACCGATCACGCCGTTGACCAGCTTCTGGAACTGCGGATCGTCCTTGCGCATCATGCAGGCGTAGGGCTCGACCTGCAGCGCATCGCCCACCACGTCCCAGTCGGCGGGGTTGCGCGCGTTGTTCTTCAGGCCGAACAGCAGGATGTCGTCCATGGCGAACGCCTCGGCGCGGCCGGCGTCCACGAGCAGCATGGAGTCGTCATGGTCCTTGCCGAGCACGATGTCGAAGTCCAGGTTGTTGTCCTTGCTGTACTTGCGTATCACCTGGGCGTTGGTCGTGCCCGTGGTGCTGGACACCTTCTTCCTCGCCAGGTCGGCCCAGTTCTTGATGCCGGAATTCTTCTTCACGAGCAGGCGCGTGCCGGTATAGAAGTAGTTGATGGCGAACTGCACGTCCTTGCCGCGCACCGCATTGTTGGTGGTCGATCCGCACTCGATGTCGATGGTGCCGTTCTGCAGCAGCGGGATGCGGTTCTGCGAGGTCACGGCCTGCATGTCCACCTTCAGGCCCGGCTTGTTCAGCTGCTTCTTCACGGCATCGACGATGGCGTTGGTGATCTCCACCGAGAATCCCACCGGGCCGCCCGAGCCCGCGAGGTAGCTGAACGGCACCGAGGATTCGCGGTAGGCCACGGTGATCTTGCCCGTGTCGGCGATCTTCTTGAGGGTGTCGGCCTGGGCGGCGGTGCCGGCCAGGGCGCAGGCGGCCAGCGCTGCGGCCAGGATGGTGGTGGGTTTCATGGCGTCTCCTTTGCTTTATCGAAGTCGTGGTTGCGGTTGCCACGCAAGTCACGACGGTACTGTAGAAAGCCCGCGCCCGCTTGAACAATGCCTTTCGTGGCAGGGGGTATGTGCAAAAGTTATGCGCCGCCGCTGCGGGCCTTGCGCCACGGCCCGCGCATAACTTTCCGTCATGCCCCGCGCCTGCATTGGCATTATTCAATCGCCGGCGCGCGCCCTACATTGGGGCGATCCGCAATCTGCCGAATTTTTCAATGCATGTATGTGTTATGGGCGCGGGCATCGTGGGCCTGGCGACGGCCTACGAGCTCCAGCGCCAGGGAATGCAGGTCACCGTGGTCGACCAGGCCCGGCCCGGCGCGGGCGCCAGCGGGGGCAATGGCGCCCAGCTGAGCTACAGCTATGTGCAGCCCCTGGCCGACTCCGGCATCTGGGCGCAGCTGCCCAAGCTGCTGCTGTCGCCCGATTCGCCGCTCAAGCTGCGCCCGCGGTGGGACCCGCACCAGTGGCGCTGGGGGCTGGATTTCCTGCGCGCCTGCAACCGCCGCGCCTCCGAGCGCGGCACGGCCACGCTGCTGGCCCTGGCCGCGCGCAGCCGCCAGGGCTTCGAGCGCATGCTGGCCGCCGAGCGGCTGGAGTGCGACTTCTCGCGCACGGGCAAGCTGGTGCTGTATGCGACCCAGGCCTCGCTCGACGACGCGCGGCGCCAGCTGGAGCTGCAGCGCGCCTGGGGCTGCGAGCAGGAAGCCGTCACACCCGCGCGCTGCGTGGAGATCGAGCCGGCGCTCGCGCACTACGCGGCGCAGATCGCTGGCGCCATCCACACGCCCAGCGAATGCGCGGCCGACTGCCTGCAGGTCTGCCAGGGGCTGCATGCCCTGCTGCAGGCACGCGGCGTGCGCTTCGTGCTCGGCACGAGGATCACGGCGGTCACCCGGTCCGCGGGCCGCATCGTTGCGGCGCAGACCGATGCGGGCGCCATCGAGGCCGACGCTTTCGTGCTCGCCCTGGGCAGCAGCAGCCACGCGCTGGCGCGCACCCTGGGGTTTGCGCTGCCGGTCTATCCGCTCAAGGGCTACAGCATCACCTTCGATGCCGCCGCCGGGCCCGGCGCGGCGCCCCGCGTGAGCGTGACCGATGCCGCCCGCAAGGTGGTGTTCGCGCGCCTGGGCCGGCGCATGCGCGTGGCCGGCATGGCCGAGCTCGTGGGCTACGGCATGGACATACCGCAGGCGCGCATCGACAGCCTGTGCGCCGCCACGCGCGCCCTGTTCCCGCACAGCGGCATGGGGCGCGACCTGCAGCCCTGGGCCGGCCTGCGCCCGGCCACGCCCACCGGCCTGCCCGTGGTGGGGCGCCACGCACGCGCGCCCGCCAACCTGCTGCTCAACACCGGACACGGCGCGCTGGGTTTCACGCTGGCCTTCGGCACGGCCGCAGCCGTGGCCGAGGCGCTGGCCGGCTGAGCGTCATTCAGCCAGCGCCTGGACGACCACCGTGCGCATGCAGCGCAACATGGCCTCCGCCAGCAGCGATGCCGGGCGGTGCGCCGGGCGCAGCGCCTGCACGGGCACGGCGATGGGCGGCTGCACGGCCAGCACATCGACCTTGTCGCGCTCGGCCGAGGCGGCCGTGCAGGCATCGACCAGGGCGCAGGCCTGGCCATGGTGGGCCAGCGCCAGCGCCGCGTGGTAGGTCTGCACCGTGTAGGGGGCCTGCAGGCTGACCTCGGCCTCCCTGCAGGCATGGTTCACCAAGGTGCCTATGGGGTCGCTGGCCGCCAGGCGCACCAGGGGCTGCTGCGCCAGGTCGGACAGCGCGATGCTCCCGCCCGCCGCCAGCGCCGGGGGCAGCATGCCGCGCGGGGCCACGCACAGCATGCGCGCGTCGGCCAGGTGCTCCTGCACCAGGGAGGGATGGGCGGCGGCGGTGAAGACGAAGCCCAGGTCGGCCTCCTGGCGCAGCAGCGCCGCGACAATCTGCGGCGAATGCAGTGCGTCGATGGTGACGGCCACGCCCGGATACTGGGCGCGGAACACGCGCAGCGCGCGCGGCAGCAGCTCGACGCTGAGCGCGAACACCGTGAGGATGCGCAGCTCGTCGCGGCGCTGCGGGTTCTTCAGGCTGGCGGCCAGGCGCTGCACCTCATCGAGCTGTGCGAACAGCTGCTGCACCTGCGGGTACAGGGTCTGCGCCTCCTGCGTGGGCACGAGCCGGCCCTTGACGCGCTGGAACAGCGCAAACCCGAGCTGCAGCTCGGCATGGGCCAGGATGCGGCTGACGGCCGGCTGGGTGACGTTCATCAGGCGCGCCGCCGCGCTCACGCTGCCCGTAAGCATGACGGCGTTGAAGACTTCGATGTGGCGCAGGCGCATGGGGCGTCACCCTACCCGCTGCAAGACCCTAGGCGCCGTAGGCGCGGCGCGCCAGCGCGCGCGCAAGAATGGCCGTGGGGTCGATCAGCGTCCAGCCCTGCGCCTCGGGCGCCTGCGGCAGGGCCAGCGGGATTTCGGTGCAGGCCATGGCCAGCGCAATGTCGCCATGCTGCGCGCGCAGCGCCTGCCCCACGGCGACGAAGCGCTGCTGCGCCAGCGCCATGTCGCCGGCCTTGACGCCGTCGTAGATGCCCTGCATCAGCCATTGCCGCGCCTTTGCATCGGGCAACACGCAGGCGATGCCCTGCGCCGCGAAGGCCTGTTCGTACAGGCCGATGCGGTAGCTGCCCTCGGTGGCGAGCAAGGCCACGCGCTCCTGGCCCTGCGCGCGCAGCGCGGCCGCCGTCTCGCGCGGCATGTGCAGCAGCTCGACCTGGGGCACGCGCTCCTGCAGTGCCGCATGCCAGGCATGGGCGGTGTTGCAGGGCATGGCCACGGCGCGCGCGCCCAGGCCGGCCAGCTGCGCCAGGCCCTGCGCCATGGCTTCGAGCGGCTGGGGCGCCGCGCCGTCGGCGAGGGCGCGCGTGCGGTCGGGAATGGGCAGCTGCGCCATCCAGTGCGCGGGGTAGGCCTGGTCGCACACGGCGTGGCCGTGGCTGCGCAGCCAGTCCTCGCAGGCGGCCACGAACAGGCGCGCGAAGTCCACGCCGGCGGCCGGACCCATGCCAGCCAGGATGCCGACGGTGTGGGTGCAGGGAGGCTGGTTCATCGCAACACGCTCGACATGGCGGACAGGCAGTTGAGCATGCGCACCGCGGACTCCACGTCGGGCGCATCGAAGCGCAGCGCGTCGCCGCCGGTGCGCGCGAGCGTGGGCCACTGGCAGAACAGGTCGGCCAGCGCCGGGGTCTGGGTCTGCAGTTCGACGACGATGGGGCCGGCCATGGCCAGCGGCGCGGTGGCGCGCGCCTGGGGAACGGCCTCGGCCACGCCTGCGCGGATGGCGGCGCAGGCGGCCTCGGGCGACAGGCTGGTGCCGCTGCCGAAACCGGTGGCGCGCTTGACCTCGATGAAGCGCGTGGCGGGCAGCAGCGCCCGGTATTCGGCGATGAAGGCGTCGTCGCCCGAGGCGGCGATCACCGGCACACCGTACTGGCCGGCAAGCAGCCCGTAGATGCCCAGCTCGCCCAGCTCCTGGCCGTTGAAGCGAACGCGCGCGAAGGCGAAACTGTTGATGGTGTGCGCCAGGATGCCGCGCCCCTTGGAGCGCGCGTGGTAGCCGATGCACACCAGGCCATCGACGCCCAGCTCCACGCCGGCCACCATGCTCAGGTAGCGCGGCTTGCCCTGGATGGCCTGGGCGCGCGCGTCCAGCAGGTCGGGCGGCATGTTGCGAAAGCCCCCGTGCGAGTCGTTGACGTAGACCTCGCTGGCGCCGGCGTCGAACGCGCCGGCGATGGCGGCACTGGCCTCCGCCGCCATCAGGCGGCGCGCGCGTTCGTACTCGGGGTTGCCGGCGCGCGTCTGCTCGGGGTGGTAGACGCCGGCCACGCCCTCGATGTCCACGGAAACCAGGATCTTCATGGCCTTCCTTCGTTGATTCATAGTCAAAATGGCCTGTAACGCTTGCTGCACCTTCGCAAGCAGCTCACTTATCCATAGCTTGCAGCAGCGGGCGCAGCGCGTCGCGGCGGTGGCCGTCGCGGCCGGTGACGGCCTGCGCATGCCACAGCGCGTGCACGATGGCCTGCTCCACGCTGTCGGCGCCGGCCTGGAACAAGGGGTCGAGCAGCGCCTCGTGCACCAGGGTCACGGCGGGCATGAGCCCGGTGGGCAGGTGCGGCAGGGTGTAGGCCGTGGAGAACGCCAGCGCGATGTCGCCGCTGCCGTGGCCATAGACCGACCCGGTGCGCGCCAGGCCCGCCGCGGCGCGCAGCGCCAGGCGCCTGAGCTGGCGCGCGTCCAGCGGCGCATCGGTGGCCAGCACCATGATGATCGAGCCCTTCTCCGGCTCGCTGCGCGCCGGCTGCCGCGCCGCCAGGCGCCGGCCCAGGGGCTGGCCGCCCCACACCAGGTTGGCCTGCACGCCATAGTTGGCCAGCACCAGCGCGCCCACGGTGTAGCGCGCAACGCCGCAAAGCAGCGCCTGGCGCGACGCCGTGCCGATGCCGCCCTTGAGCTGGAAGCTGGACATGCCGCGCCCGGCGCCCACCGCGCCCTGCGCCACCTCCACGCCCGCGCTGGCGCAGGCCAGGTCGTAGTGCCGCGCCGTGACGGCCATGCGCTGGATGTCGTTGAGGTAGCCGTCGTTGCACTCCAGCACCAGCGGGTTCACCGTGGACCAGGCGCGCCCCACCTCGGGGTTGGCAGCGCAGCAGCGCGCAATCTGTGCCTGGGCGATGGCGGGCACCGAGAAGGTGTTGGTCAGCGCGACCGGCGTCTCCAGCTGGCCCAGTTCGTCCAGCTGCACCAGGCCCACGCTCTTGCCGAAGCCGTTGATGACGGCGGCGGCGGCCGGCACCTTGTGCAGGAAGGGGTCGCGCGCGTGCGGGTGAATGACGGTGACGCCGGTCTGCACGCCGCCGTCCGCGAGCGTGGCGTGGCCCACGGTGACGCCGGCCACGTCGGTGATCGCGTCGCGCGCGCCGGCGTCCAGCAGGCCGATGCGGGGGGGCTGGTCCATCATGTCTGGCGGTCGATCTTGGGGTCGAGCGCGTCGCGCAGGCCGTCGCCCAGCAGGTTGAAGGCCAGCACGGTGAAGAAAATGGCCAGGCTGGGGAACAGCGCCACATGCGGCGCGTTGACCATGTCGGCGCGCGCCTCGTTGAGCATGGCGCCCCACTCGGGCGTGGGCGGCTGCGCGCCCATGCCCAGGAAGGACAGGCTGGCCGCCGTGATGATGGAGGTGCCCACGCGCATCGTGAAGTAGACGACGATGGACGAGATCGTGCCCGGCAGGATGTGGCGCGCGATGATGGTGAAGTCGCTCGCGCCTATGCTCTGCGCCGACTCGATGTAGGTCATGTGCTTGAGCACCAGCGTGTTGCCGCGCACCAGGCGCGCGAACGCCGGCACGCTGAACACGGCGACGGCGACGATCACGTTGGTCATGCTGCTGCCCAGGATGGCCACCACGCCCAGTGCCAGCAGGATGCCGGGGAAGGCGAACAGCACGTCGGAGATGCGCATCACGATGCGGTCCCACCAGCCCTCGTAGTAGCCCGCCAGCAGCCCCAGCGTGGTGCCGATGGCGCAGCCTATGGCCACCGACAGGAAGCCCGCCGCCAGCGAGATGCGCGCGCCCATCAGGATGCGGCTGAAAATGTCGCGCCCCAGCGGATCGACGCCGAACCAGTGCAGGGCCGAGGGCCCTTCGTTCAGGCGGTCGTAGTCGAAGTAGTTCTCGGCGTCGAACGGCACGATCCAGGGCGCCAGCACGGCCACCAGCACCAGCAGCGCCACGAAGACCAGCGCGGCCACGGCCACGTGCTGCTTCTTGAACTTGCGCCAGAACTCGCGCCAGGGCGTGCGCACGGCCTGGGACGCGCCGCTGGCCGCCGCGGGCATAGAGGAAATCACGGGCGTGGTCATGGGCGGCTCACTTGTAGCGGATGGTGGGGTTGATGAAGCCGTAGGCCATGTCCACCACCAGGTTGATCAGGATGAACTCCAGCGAGAACAGCAGCACCAGCGTCTGGATCACGGGGTAGTCGCGCATGGTCACGGCATCGACCAGCAGGCGCCCCAGGCCCGGCCAGTTGAACACCGCCTCGACGACGATGGAGCCGCCCAGCAGGAAGCCGAACTGCAGGCCCATCATCGTGACCACCGGGATCAGCGCGTTGCGCAGGCAGTGCTTGAGCACCACGACGCGCTCGTTCAGCCCCTTGGCGCGCGCGGTGCGCACGAAGTCCTCCTGCACCACCTCGACGAACGACGCGCGCGTGAAGCGCGCCATCACCGCCGCCACGGCCGCGCCCAGCGTGATCGACGGAAGGATGTAGTGGCGCCACGAATCGGCCCCCACCGTGGGCAGCCAGCCCAGGTTCACCGAGAAGACCTGCATCAGCATCATGCCCAGCGCGAACGCGGGAAACGAGATGCCCGAGACCGCCAGCGTCATGCCCAGCCGGTCGGGCCACTTGTTGCGGTACACGGCCGAGACGATGCCTATGCCCATGCCGAAGACGACCGACCAGGCCATGCTGGCGATGGTGAGCAGCAGCGTGGGCATGAAGCGCTCGCCGATCTCGGCCGACACCGGGCGGCGCGTGCGCATCGAAACGCCGAAATCACCCTGCACCATGCGCGAGAAGAAATGCACGAACTGCTCGGGCAGCGGCCGGTCCAGGCCCAGCTCCTGGCGCACGAGCTGCACCGTGGCCTCGTCGGCGTCCTGGCCCGCGGCCAGGCGCGCGGGGTCGCCGGGCAGCATGTGGACGAACAGGAACACCAGCACCGCCACGATCAGCAGCGTGGGCAGGAGCCCCAGCAGTCGTTTGAGGAAATAGTTCAGCATGGGTGTGGGGGAATGGGGTTTCGCTCCCCCTCCCGCATGCGGGAGGGGGCCGGGGCAAGGGCGGAGCCTTACTTCACCGCGATTTCGTCGCTGTTGATGTTGCCGTCGGGCATCACGTGCACGCCGGACAGGCGCTTGGCGTGGGCCGAGAGGTTCTCCTCGGTCACCAGCGGGATGCGGGGCAGGTCCTTCATCAGCTGCTCCTGCACCGTCTTGTAGAGGGCGGCGCGCTCGTTGCTGTCGGTGGTGACCAGAGCCTTGGCGATGCCGCCGTCCACCACCTCGTTGCTGTAGAAGGACATGTTGTTGAGCTTGGGCGCCCAGGACTCGGTGGCGAACAGCGGGCGCAGCGCCCAGTCGGCCTCGCCCGTGGACGAAGACCAGCCCGTGTAGTACAGGCGCACCTTGGCGGTCTTGGGGTCGGGCCAGGCGTCCACCCACTCGGTGCGCTGGCCCACCTCCAGCGCCTGCACCTGCAGCTTGATGCCGACCTGCTGCAGCTGCTGCTGCACGAACTGCAGCACCTTCTGCGTGGTGGTGTTGCTGTAGGCGCCCCAGAGCGTGGACTCGAAGCCGTTGGGGTAGCCCGCCTCCTTCAGCAGCTCGCGCGCCTTCTGCACGTTGTAGGGAATCGGGTCCATCTTCACCGCGTACTGGATGCCCTGCGGCACGATGCCCTGCGCCGGGAAAGCGTAGCCGCCGAAGGCCACCTTGGCCAGCGCTTCCTTGTTGATCGCATAGGCGATGGCCTGGCGCACCTTGGGGTTGTCGTAGGGCTTCTGCAGCACGTTCATGGCCAGGAAGCGCACGATGATCGACGGCGTGCTCACCACCTCGACCTTGTCCGCCTTCTTCAGGTTCGCGGCCTGCTCGTACGGCACCGGGTAGGCGAAGTCGGCCTCGCCGGTCTGCAGCATCGCCGCGCGGGTGTTGTTCTCGAGCACGGGCTTCCAGGTGATCTGGTCGATCCTGGGGTAGCCCTTCTTCCAGTAGCCGGCGAACTTCTTGCCCACGATGGCCTCGGTCTGCTTCCACTCGACGAACTCGTAGGGGCCGGTGCCGACCGGGTGGAAGGCGATGTCCTTGTTGCCCCACTTCTTCAACGCGGCCGGCGAAATGATCGCGGCCGATGCGTGGGCCAGCGAGTTGATGAACGGGCCGAAGGGCTCTTTCAGCGTGATGCGCACGGTCTGCGGATTCACCGCCTCGACCTTGGCGATGCGGTTGAATTGCGTGGCGCGCAGCAGGCGGTTGGCCGGGTCCATCACGCGGTCGAGGTTGACCTTGACGGCCTCGGCGTTGAAGTCCGTGCCGTCGTGGAACTTCACGCCCTGGCGCAGCTTGAAGGTGTAGACCAGGCCGTCCTTGGAGACGTCATGGCTCTCGGCCAGCACGTTCCTGACCTTCAGGTCCTTGTCGAACTGGAACAGGCCCTCGTAGAAGGTCTTGGTCACGGCCGTGGTCAGCGTGGTGTTGGTGTTGTAGGGGTCCAGCGTCTCGGGCTGGCCGCCTATGGCCAGCACGGCGTTGCCGGCGGCCAGCGCGCCCGTGGATACGGCCAGCGCGGCCAGGGCCAGTAGGCTGCGGCGGAAGGTGACAGTGGTCTTCTTCATGGGGAATCTCCAGGTTGATGGAAGAATGCGGTTGCTAGCAAAAAAGCAGCAGCTAGCGCTTTTGGAGCAATGGCTTGAGGCCGGTTTGGCTTCAAGCCGTCTGCGGCGCGACGAAATGCCCCGGCCCCACCTCCTGCAGCGGCGGCACCACGGGCTCGTCGCCCACGGGGCGGATGGGGCTGGGGATCTCGCCTTCGAGCAGCGCGCGCTTGAGGTGGCGGCGCGCCGGGTCGGCAATGGGCACGGCGGCCATCAGCTTGCGGGTATAGGGGTGCTGGGGGTTCTCGAAAATCGCGCGGCGCGGGCCGATCTCGACGATGCGGCCCAGGTACATCACCGCCACGCGGTGGCTGATGCGCTCGACCACGGCCATGTCGTGCGAGATGAACAGAAAGGCCACGCCCAGCTCGCGCTGCAGGTCGAGCATCAGGTTGACGATCTGCGCCTGGATGGACACGTCCAGCGCCGACACGGATTCGTCGGCCACCACCACCTTGGGGTTGAGCGCCAGGGCGCGGGCGATCGCGATGCGCTGGCGCTGGCCGCCCGAGAACTCGTGCGGGTAGCGCTGCGCGTGCTCGCGCGGCAGGCCCACCTTCTCCAGCAGCCAGTCCACGCGGGCCTGGGCCTCCTCGCGCGTGCCGATCTTGTGCACCAGCAGCGGCTCCATGATCGAGAAGCCCACCGTCAGGCGCGGGTCCAGCGAGGCGAACGGGTCCTGGAAGATGAACTGGATGTCGCGGCGCAGCGCCTGCACCTCGCCGCGCGGCAGCTCGAGGATGTTGCGCCCGCCGAACTCGATGGCGCCGCTCTGGCTCTCCACCAGGCGCAGCAGCGAGCGCCCGGTGGTGGACTTGCCGCAGCCCGATTCACCCACCAGCGCCAACGTCTCGCCGGGGTAGAGGTCGAAGCTCACCTGCTCCACCGCGTGCACGCGGCGCGTGACCCTGTTGAGCAGGCCCGAGCGCAGGTCGAAGCGCGTGATGAGGTTCTTCACGCGCAGGATGGGCTGGGCGTCGGCCGGGCGGGTGTCGACGGGCGTGGATTCGCCCACCGTGGTGGTGCCATCGACGCGCAGCAGGTCGAACGGGCGCGGCAGGTCGGTGCCCTGCATCGCACCGAGCTTGGGCACGGCCGACAGCAGCGCGCGCGTGTAGGCGTGCCGGGGCGCGGCGAACAGCTGTTCGGACGCGCCCTCCTCCACCTTGTCGCCGCGGTACATGACGAGCACGCGGTCGGCCACCTCGGCCACCACGCCCATGTCGTGGGTAATGAAGATCACGCCCATGTGCATCTCGTCCTGCAGCTGGCGGATGAGCTGCAGGATCTGCGCCTGGATGGTCACGTCCAGCGCCGTGGTGGGCTCGTCGGCGATCAGGAGCTGGGGCTTGCACGACAGCGCCATGGCGATCATCACGCGCTGGCGCATGCCGCCCGAGAGCTGGTGCGGGAAGCGGTCGAGCACGTTCCTCGCCTCGGGGATGCGCACCAGTTCGAGCATGCGCAGCGCCTCGGCGCGCGCGCCGGCGCGGTCCATGCCCTGGTGCACGCGGATGGATTCGGCAATCTGCTCGCCCGCGGTGAACACCGGGTTCAGCGAGGTCATGGGCTCCTGGAAGATCATGGCCACGTCTGCGCCGCGCACGTCGCGCATCTGCGCCTGCGTCGCCCGGGCCACGTCCAGCACCTGGCCGCCGCGCCGGCGCAGGAGCGCCGAGCCGCCGACGATCCTGCCGCCGCCATGCTCCACCAGGCGCATCAGCGCCAGCGAGGTGACGGACTTGCCCGAGCCCGACTCGCCCACGATGGCCAGGGTCTCGCCCCGGTCCACGTGGAAGGAGAGATCGCGCACGGCATCCACTGTGCGCTCGGAAGTGGCGAAGCGCACGCTCAGCGCGCTCGCGGCCAGCACGCGCTGCTCGGGCAGCTGCAGGGGCACGGCGGCATGGGGGGAATGGGTCGTCATGGCAGGGTGGCCCCGGTCAGCGGTAGATGAAGGATTCGGGCGCCTGGCCCACGCGCGCCAGGCCGCGGTACATGCCCTCTGTGTTGAAGGGCAGGCACACGTTGCCCAGGCGGTCGACGGCGATCAGCCCGCCCGTACCGCCGATGGCGGCCAGCGCCTGGTGCACCACGGCGTCGCTCGCCTCTTGCAGCGCCTGCCCACCGTAGGCCATGCGCGCGCAGACGTCGTGCGCGGCAGCCACGCGGATGAAGCTCTCGCCATGGCCAGTGCAGGAGACGGCGGCCGTGCGGTCGTCGGCATAGGTGCCGGCGCCGATCAGCGGGCTGTCGCCCACGCGGCCCGGGCGCTTGTTGGTCATGCCGCCGGTGGAGGTGGCCGCCGCCAGGTGGCCCTGCGCGTCGAGCGCCACCGCGCCCACCGTGCCCATCTTGCGGCCCTCGTCCAGCGGGCCCTCCTGGGCGCGCGCGGCCAGGGCGGCGGCGCCGTCGTGGTCCAGCACCGCGCCGGCGCCGCCGCCCTGGGCCGCGCGCAGCTGGGCCAGGCGCGCCTCGGTGGAAAAGTAGCCGGGCTGCACCATCGCAAGGCCGGCCGCTTGCGCCAGGCGCTCGGCGCCGGCGCCGATCATCAGCACATGCCGACCGTCGCGCAGCACCTCGCGCGCGGCCAGCACCGGGTTGCGCACGCGGGCCACGCCCGCCACGGCCCCGGCGGCCAGCGTGGCGCCGTCCATCACGGCGGCGTCAAGCTCGTGCGTGGCATCGGCCGTGAACACCGCGCCATGGCCGGCGTTGAACAGCGGGCAGTCCTCGAGCGCCTGCACGGCCACGCACACCGCATCGAGCGCCGTGCCGCCGCCGGCCAGCACGGCCTGGCTGGCGCGCAATACGTCCTGCAGCGCGGCGTGGTAGGCGCTCTCCTGCGCGGGGCTGATGTGGCTGCGCATGAGCGTGCCGGCGCCGCCGTGGATAGCGATGACGGGCACGGCGGCGCGTGCTGCATGGGACATGGTCTTCATTCGGAAGATTCGGCAGAGGTGGGCGCGGGATTGGACGCGCCGGCGCGGCCCGCGCCGTGCAGCCAGGGCAGCACGGCCTCGGTCATGCGCGTGGCGTTCTGTACCGTGTCGCGCGTGTGCAGCGCGACGGCGCTGATCAGGGCTTCGATCAGCGCAAGCACCGTGGTCTCGGAATTCACCGCGTGGTAGCTCTCGGCCTTGGCGAACAGGCAATGCCGCGCAAACGGCGCGAGTGGCGAATGCGCGCCGTCGGTCAGCGCCAGGACGGGGACGCCGCGCTCGTGCGCCGCGCGCGTCAGCGCCACGCTGTCGCGCAGGTAGCGCGGAAAGCTGATCACGATGAACAGGTCCTGCGCCCCCATGCGCGGCAGCTGGCGCGCGCCGTCGGTGGTGCCAGCGACGCTGGAGAGCAGGTGCACGTTCTCGCAGTGCATGTCGAGCCCGCGCGCCAGCAGGCCGGCCAGCCAGCCCGAGGCGCCATAGCCGAGCACGTAGATGCGCCGCGCCGTCGCGACGGCCTGCACCGCGGCCGCGCAGGCCGCGGGGTCGAGCGCGGCGCGCGTGGCAGCGATGTTGTTCTGGCTCTCGTCGAGCACCGCCACGAAGGCGTCATGCGCGCTGCCGGGCTTTTCCAGGCGCACGCGCATCTTCTCCACGGGCGCCAGCATGGCCTCGAAACCCTTGACCAGCTCGGCGCGCAGCATGGGGTAGCCATCCAGCCCGATGGCGCGCGCAAAGCGGTTGGCCGTCGCCACCGACACGCCCACCGCCGCCGCCAGCTCATCGATGGGCATGGTGGCCGCCTGCAGGGGGCGCTTGAGCACGTAGTCCGCGATCTGCTGGTGCGAGGGCGTGAGCTGCAGCCGGGTGCGGCTTATACGCACGGCGATCGAGACCTGCTCCAGGGGAGCGCCCAGTGGCTTGGACATGAAGGAAAAGTTGGTTTGATAAAAAATTTACAACTTTGGATGTTAAAGAAAAATTACAATCAATCAAGCCACCTATGCCCACCCAAACTCAGTAATAACCCTTGCCCTTCCTCTTGCAGCCAGAAAAAAGGCCCGCGACGCGGGCCTTGGCATGGGTATCCATCAATGGAGGCGTGCGCCCCGCCGCGCCTGCGCGCGGGCCTGGCCCACTCAGACGAAGCGGTCGAAATGGATCTGCTCGAAGGGCACGCGGTGGCGCACCATGAGCAGTTCCTGCATGGCCTCGATCATGGGCGGCGGGCCGGCGAAGTAGAAGTCGAACTGATCCAAAGGCCCGGACAGGGCGCGTTCGACCTCGGCATGCACGAAGCCCGTCGGCCCCTGCCAGCCGCCGGGCTGGACAGCACCACCGTGGTCGTGACGCGGTCTGGGGCCAGCGCCGCGGCCTCGTGCGCGGCGCCCAGTTCGGCCTGCGTGCGCAGCCCGAGGAAGAAGTGCACGCGCCGCGTCCCGCCGCCGGCCAGCACGCCGCGCGCCACCGACAGCATCGGCCCCAGGCCGGAGCCGCCGGCCACGCACACCACGTCGCGCTCCGTGGGCCGCAACCAGGCATGGCCGAACGGGCCGTCCACGTCCAGGCGATCACCCACCTGGAGCTGCTCGCACAGGACGCCGCTGCCGCGCCCATCCGGCACGCGGCGCACGATGAAGCGCCAGTCGCCATCCGCACCGTCCACGTGGGACATCGAGTAGGCGCGCGCGCCCGTCACGCCCGGCGCATAGATCAGCGCGTACTGCCCGGGCTGGAACGGCGGCGCGTGCGCCACGCGCAGGTGCAGCTCCACCATGTCGCCGGTGATCGGGCGGCGCCACCACCGCGTAGCGCAGCTGGCGCTGCGGGGCGAGCGCGTGGAACTGCTCGGCCTGCTCGCGCACCAGGGCCGCCAGGTCGATGCGCGCGTACTGCACGTCCATGCGCCGCGCGTCGAGCCGGGCCAGGTCGAGCAGGTCGTTGACGCGCTTGAGCAGCGTGGCGGCATTGCGCTGGATCACCTGGAGCTGGCGCCGCTGCGCGTCGCTGAGGCCGGCGCCCGTGTCCAGCAACTCCTCGGCAGGCCCGAGGATCAGCGCCAGCGGCGTGCGCAGCTCGTGGCTGACGTTGGCAAACAGGTCGCTCTTGAGCTGGTCGAGCTGGCGCACGCGCTCCAGCAGGCTCTCCAGCTCGGCGTTCTTTCGGCTGACCTCGGCTTCGGCGCGGTTCTTCTCGGTGATGTTGCGGCCTTCCGCGAGCAGGAACACCACCCGGCCGCGGTCGTCGCGCACCGGCAGCAGGGAGAAGTCCACCACGATGGTCTCGTCGCCGGCCGCCTGCCCGTAGATCTCCATGTCGCAGCGGATGAACTCGCCGCCCCTAGCGCGGCGCACGAAGTCGCGCTGCATCTCGGTGGTCTCGCGCGAAATCTGGAACCAGCGCGCCTCCCAGAAGGGCTTGCCGCGCAGGTCCTCGATGCGCACGCCCGCGCCGTCCAAGGCCGCCCGGTTGATCTCCAGCGTGCGGCCGTCGGCGTCCAGCAGGCCGACGAACTGGTACATCGCATCCAGCACGATGCGCGCGAGCTTCTCGCTCCGCGTCTGCGCGGAGTCCGCGCGGCGCAGCGCGACCGAGCCGACCTGGCGGCCGGCGCACGCTTCGAGCCATGGCTCCATCGGCGGCCTCAACGGCCCGGCGCCCTGGCGGGCGCGATGGTGGCGATGCGGGGCATGGGGTCTCCTGTGCTGTATGCGGGCGGGGCAAGTGCCGTCCGCAGGGTCCATGCCAATGTAGAACGATGCACGGAAAATATCGATAAATTCAGGGAATGTCCCTAGAGCAGCGCCACCGACCGGATCCCACCCGGTCGCATCCGAGCGACGCCACTTCATCATCTGATGAGTTGCTTGATGCGGGAATGCTCCAGATCATCAAGCGCGGCGCTTTCCCAGGCTGCATTTGGGTAATTTATCGATATTCATCCATATTCACGGGCGCATCCGGCTTGCGGCACCGGCTCGCTGGCCAGCCTATGCGCAAGAAAAAGGCCCGCGATGCGGGCCTTGGCGGGCATGAGCGGATGCCGGCTTACTTGATCGTCGTCCAGGTCGGCATGGGACGGTCGTCCGCGCGGTGCACCGTCTCCACGTTCTTGCGCATGGCCCAGGGGCGGATCTGGTGGTGCAGCGGCAGGTAGTAGTACTCGTCCTTGGTCAGCTTGAGGGCATCGTGGAGCAGCGCGTCGCGCTTCGCGGTGTCCATCTCGACCTTGATCTGCTGGATCATGCCGTCGAGCTTGGCGTCGCTGAAGCGCCCGCCGTTGTAGACGCCCGCGGCGGTCTTGCCGTCCTTGGTGGACATGAGCGAGTCGAGCGTGTACAGCGCGTCGAACGTGGCCACGCCCCAGCCGAACAGGTAGGCGCTGACGTCATTGTTCATGACGCGCGTGACGAACTGCGCCATGGGCGCGGTCTGCAGCTGCGTCTTGACGCCGATGCGCGTCCACATGGCGGTGACGGCCTGGCAGATGGCTTCGTCGTTCACGTAGCGGTCGTTCGGGCAGTCGAGCTTGAGCGCAAAGCCCTGCGGATAGCCGGCATCGGCGAGCAGCTTCTTGGCGGCCTCGACGTCGTACTTGGCGGCACGCTCGTCGAGCTGCTTGCTCCAGCCATGCACCATGGGCGCCACCATCACGCCCGCGGGCACCGAGAGGTTGCGCATGGTGCGGCTGTGCAGGCCGGCCGAGTCGATGGCCTGGTACAGCGCCTGGCGCACGCGCTTGTCCTTGAGCGGATTCTTGCCCGGCGTGCCGGCGCCGGGCAGCTCGTCGCGGAACTGGTCCAGGCCCAGGTAAATGGTGCGGTTCTCGGCGCCCTCGATGAGCTTGAGGTTGGAGTCGGCCTTCATGCGCGCCAGGTCCTGCGGCGGCGGATCGACGACGAAGTCCACCTGTCCCGACACCAGCGCAGCCGTGCGCGTGGCGGCCGACTTGATGGGGGTGAACACCACCTCGTCGATGTTGCCCTTGGGCTTGTCCCACCAGTTGGGGTTCTTCTTGAGCGTGAGCTTCTGGTCCGGCTGCCAGCTCACCAGGGAAA
The DNA here is from genome assembly GCF_000204645.1 of Alicycliphilus denitrificans K601. NCBI lineage: Bacteria > Pseudomonadati > Pseudomonadota > Betaproteobacteria > Burkholderiales > Comamonadaceae > Alicycliphilus > Alicycliphilus denitrificans. The sequence continues at coordinate 4,991,785 of NC_015422.1, forward strand.
AGGGGCCGGTGCCGTTGGCGTTGCGCGAGGCGTAGCTCTCTTCCTTGCCGGCGTAGTCCTGCGACTTGAGCGAGTTGTGCTTCTCGGCCCAGGCCTTGTTCATGATGCGCGCCTCGGTGATCTCGCGCAACAGGATGGGGTTGGGGCCCTTGAGGATCAGGTCCACGGTGTAGTCGTCGACCTTCTTGACCTCCTTGACGCTCTGCACCGCGGACATCATGTTGGACGGCGCCGTGCCCGCGCGCGTGAGCGAGAACACCACGTCGTCGGCCGTGAACGGCGCGCCGTCGTGAAATTTGACGCCCTTGCGCAGCTCGAAGCGCACCTGGGTGGGCGAGATCTGGGTCCACTTCGTCGCCAGCGCGGGCTCGATCTGGTACTTCGCGTCGTAGCGCACCAGGCTCTCGTAGATCTGCTGCAGGAAGGCGTGCGTGGTCTGGTGGTTCTGGGCGTGCGGGTCAATCGTCAGAATATCGTTGGCACCCGCCCAGCGCAGGCTGGCCGCATGCGTGGCGCCCACCGCCAACACCATTGCCGCTGCCACCATGCCCCGTTTGAAGGTCGTTCGCTGAATCATCCGTCTGGCTCCTTGTGTGTTGATTGACTACCGGATGTAGTGGCCCGCATGGTACCGAAAACGGCAACGGCCGCTAAGCGGCCGTTGCGATGGATGCCTGGGGCAAATCAGCGGAACTTGGGCAGGTTGAACTGCGGCGGCACGCCCATGCGCTTGTTGATGATCCACTGCTGAGCGATCGACAGGATGTTGTTCGTCAGCCAGTACAGCACGAGGCCGGCCGGGAAGAAGAAGAACATCACGCTGAACATCAGCGGCATGAGCCACATCATCTTGGCCTGCATCGGGTCGGGCGGCGCGGGGTTAAGCGCGGTCTGCAGCAGCGAGCTGGCCGTCATGAGCAGCGGCAGGATGAAGAACGGGTCGGGCGAGGACAGGTCGTGGATCCAGCCGATCCAGGGCGCGCCGCGCATCTCCACGCTCGACAGCAGCACCCAGTAGAGCGCGATGAACACGGGGATCTGGATCATGATGGGCAGGCAGCCGCCCATGGGGTTGACCTTCTCCTCGCGGTAGATGCGCATCATCTCCTGCTGCATCTGCTGCGGCTTGTCCTTGAGGCGTTCGCGCATCTCCTGGATGCGCGGGTTGATGGCCTTCATCTTGGCCATGCTGGCATAGGCCTTGGCGTTGAGCCAGTAGAACGCGATCTTGAGCAGTACCACCAGCGCCACGATGGACCAGCCCCAGTTGGCGATCACCTTGTGCAGCTGGTCCAGCAACCAGTACAGCGGCTTGGCCAGGATGGTCAGCCAGCCATAGTCCTTCACCAGCTCAAGGCCCGGCGCCAGCTTTTCCAGCAGGGTCTCGATCTGCGGGCCGGCGAACAGGCGCGCGTCCATGGACTTGGACTGGCCCGGGGCGATCTCACCGAGCTGCGCGATCATGCCCACGGAGTAGAGGTTGGCATCGACCTTGCGCACGAAGTTATCGCGCTGCACGCCGTCGGCCAGCAGCCAGGCGGTGGCGAAGTAGTGCTGCACCATGGCCACGTAGCCGTTGGTGGAGGACTTGTCGATCTCGGCCTTGCCGCTCTCGATGTCCTTGAACTCCACCTTGTGGTACTTCTTGGCCTCGGTGTAGACGGCCGGGCCGGTGAAGGTGGAATAGAACGACGATTCGCCCGCGGGCTTGTTGCCGTCGCGCACCAGCTGCAGGTACAGCTGCGGCGACACGGGCGCCGTGCCGGTGTTGACCACCTCGTGGCGCACAGCGATGTCATAGGCGCCGCGCTTGAGCATCCAGGTCTTGACCAGCTTCACGCCCCCCAGGTCGGGCGACTCGAAGCGCACCTGCAGCTCGTTCTCGCCGTCCTTGAGCTCGCGCGGGCCGGGCACCAGCGCCATGGGGGTCTTGTGCGTGGGGAAAGCGCCGCCGATGAGGCCCGTCTGCGCCACATAGACGCGGTCGGCGCTTTCGTCGAGCAGCAGGAAGGGCTTGGCCTTGTCCCCCATCTCCGGGTACTTCAGCAACTCGCCCTGCACCAGCGACCCGCCGTCGGTGTCGAAGGCCAGGCGCAGCACGTCGGTGCTCACCGTGACGCGCTCGCGCGGGGTGGCCGCGGGCTGGACCGGGCTGCCGGCCGGCGGCTGCGCGGCCGCGCCGGGTGCGGCGCTGCTGGCCACGGGAACGCTGGCCGCGCCCGCCGCGGACGCAGCCACCGCCGGCGCGCTGGCCGTCTGGGCCGGCGGCGTGGGGAAGAAGGTGGCCTTGTTGCCGTTGTGGATCTGCCACTTGTCCCACAGCAAAACCATGGAAAAGCCAAAGATCACCCACAGGATGGTGCGGCGGATGTCGTTCATGAATGCTTCGTAGGTGAAGAGGATGGAGTGTCGGAAGGCGTGAGCCGCGAGAACAGGCGCATGCCGCGCGGCAGCTGCTGCGGCACGGGATCATGCCCTCCCTCGCACCAAGGGTGGCAGCGCGCCAGGCGCCGTACGGTGAGGTAGCTGCCCGCGGCGGCGCCGTGCTTCTCCAGCGCCTGCAGGGAGTACAGCGAGCAGGTGGGCTCGAACCGGCAGGCCGACCCGATCCAGGGGCTGAGCAGCAGCCGGTAGCCCCGTACCAGGGCCATGAGCAGCGCGCGCATCATGGCACGGCCCCCGCCGCAGCGCCGCGCCGCTCGGCCGCGGCGAACAGCTGCTGCAGCTCGGCGCGCACGGCGGCCTTCAGGGCGTCCGACGTGGCGCTCACGAAATGCTTGCGGTCGAAGGCCGCGCGCAGGCGCACCACATGGGCTGCCCGCGGCATGCGCGACTCGAAGCCGGCGGCCACGGCATGGATCTGCCGCTTGATGGCGTTGCGCGTGACCGCGCGGCGCGCCCAGCGCTTGGGCACCATGGCCCCGAGCCAGACGCCGGGCTGCCCCTGGGGAACGGCGAACAGGGCCTGCGACTCCTGGTCGGGCCCTGCAGATGCCGCGCCGGCGGCCGTGAGGCCGAGCCGGTGCAGCGCGAAATGCGCCGTGCGCGAGACCGTGCCTCCCGCCATGACAGCCTGGAACTGGGCGCGGGTTTTCAGCCGGTGCATGGGAGCAGCGTCCCCGCTCGGGCGGCGCCGAGCGGCACGGCCTTAGACGGCCAGGCGCTTGCGACCCTTGGCGCGGCGGGCGTTGATGACGGCGCGGCCGCCGCGCGTCTTCATGCGCACGAGGAAGCCATGGGTGCGTGCGCGGCGGGTCTTGGAGGGCTGGTAGGTACGTTTCATGTTCAATCCTTGAAGGGTTCAGTTACAGGCGCCGCTTCGATCGGCAACGCCCGCCGGACTGGCCGCCCGCCTTGCACGATGTCGACTAGCATCGCGCAAGAAAAGCCGCCGCCCGGGCTTGATCACCCTGAACGCATTCAGGGAAACCCGCGATTATTGCAGCGTGGCCCGGACCTGGCAATGCCCGGGGCCGAAA